>SFIL01000070.1 GCA_004556205.1 Clostridiales bacterium
CCGCGCTGCTCAAGGACGCACTGAAGCCGAACCTCGTGCAGACCCTCGAGCATACCCCCGCGTTCGTCCACGGCGGTCCGTTTGCCAACATCGCCCACGGCTGCAACTCCGTCACCGCGACGAAGGTTGCCATGCGTCTGTCCGACTACACCGTGACCGAAGCAGGCTTCGGCGCTGACCTCGGCGCTGAGAAGTTCCTCGACATCAAGTGCCGCATGGCTGGCTTGAAGCCGAGCTGCGTTGTCCTGGTTGCCACCGTCCGCGCCCTGAAGTACAACGGCGGCGTGCCGAAGGCAGAGACCGGCTTGGAGAACCTGGAGGCACTGGAAAAGGGTCTTCCCAACCTGCTGCAGCACGTTTCCAACATCACCAATGTCTACAAGCTGCCCTGCGTAGTCGCGATCAACCGCTTCCCGCAGGACACCGAGGCAGAACTGAAGCTCGTCGAGGATAAGTGCCGCGAGCTGGGCGTCAATGTGGCGCTGTCCGAGGTTTGGGCAAAGGGCGGCGAAGGCGGCATCGAGCTGGCGAAGGAAGTCATCCGTCTGTGCGACCAGCCCAACGACTTCACCTTCTCCTATGAGCTGGATAAGCCCATCAAGGAAAAGATCCGCGACATCGTCACGAAGATCTATCACGGCGACGACGTGGCATTCACTCCGAACGCCGAGAAGCAGATCGCAGTATTCCTTCTCCGACGATCCCACCAAGCTGGGCGCGCCGAAGGGCTTCACCGTCACCGTCCGCAATGTCAAGGTCTCCGCAGGCGCAGGCTTCCTTGTTGCGCTGACCGGTGAGATCATGACCATGCCCGGTCTGCCGAAGGTCCCCGCCGCCGAGCGTATCGACGTCGACGAGAACGGCAAGATCAGCGGCCTGTTCTAATTATTAGTCGTTCCCGACAAAGCTCCGGCGGCAACCCCGCCGGAGTTTTTCGGATTCGCCCCGGTTGGGCAGGGACAGTCATAAGCCGATGCAAGAACTGCCGAGCGCGTACAAATGAGGAAAACAGATTGCCACGTCGCTGCGCTCCTCGCAATGACATGGAAAGCTACCCTATTTGTCATTGCGAGGGTGCCTGCGCCCGTGGCTGCGCAGCCGTTAGCGACGAAGGAGCTTTACGGATGCGGCGTACCCCTCGCGGGTGCAATCTCATGCAGAAACTACCGGCTGTGTACAACCCTGTTTCCCCGTACCGTCTGCCGCTTCGCGGACGGCGGGGGGACGCTTGCGAGCGCCGCCTGTGGCGGAGAAAGCGAGCAAGAAGGAGTGGCAGAATCAAGGCGATTGGCAAGTGGGCTTTGCCCACGCAGACAGAGCCGCTGATTCAACAGGACATGTCCCCGCCCTACAGAAGTCATTCACGCTAATACAAAGTAACAATAAGGAGAAAATTATCATGGATATGACAACCGCATCCTGCAGAGAATTTGTCAAGGTTCTCGCCTCGAATGAGCCGGCGCCCGGCGGCGGCGGCGCTGCGGCGTTGGTCGGCGCAATCGGCACCGCTTTGGGCAACATGGTCGGCTCCCTCACCGTGGGCAAGAAGAAGTACGCCGATGTCGAGGCAGAGATCATCGCCCTGCAAAAGAAGTGTGATGCGCTGCAAAAGGAGCTGCTCGATCAGGTTCCCGCCGACGCCGAGGGCTTTGTCCCGCTGGCGAAGGCTTACGGCATCCCGAAGGACGACCCCAACCGCGACACCGTTTTGGAAGAGGCGACCGTAATCGCCTGCAAGGTTCCCGTGCATATCATGGAGCTTTGCTGCGAGGCGCTGGATGCCATCGCCGTCTTTGCCGCAAAGGGCAGCCGTCTGGCAGTGTCCGACGCGGGCTGCGGCGCGGTCATCGTGAAGTCTGCCTTGCAGGCGGCATCTTTGAATGTCTTTATCAATACCAAGACCCTCAAAAACCGCGCCTACGCCGAGGAGCTGAACGCCAAATGCCTCGGTATGCTCGACAAGTACGGCAAGCTCGCGGACGAAATTTTCGAAACCGTCAAGAACGGCTTCTTCAAGTAAGCACCCCGCCCTACAGAAGTCAAACAAACATATTCAACAAGGAGAAGATACATTATGGCAAAGCAATTACTGGGCAAGGAAGTAACCGACGCCCTGAACGCGAAACTGACCGAACGCGCCAATGCCCTGAAGGAAAAGGGCGTCACCCCAACCCTCGGCATTCTGCGCATCGGCGAGAACCCCTCCGACCTGTCCTATGAGCGCGGCGCAACTAAGCGCGCGGAGCTGATCGGCATCGAGGTGCAGAAGTTCGTCCTCCCCGAGGACGCAACCAAGGAGCAGGTGCTCGCCGCCATCGACGAGCTGAACGCGAACGACGCCATCCACGGCGTACTGATGTTCCGCCCGCTGCCCAAGCACCTCAAGGCGGACACCGACGAAATCTGCAACCGCCTCGACCCGAAAAAGGACGTCGATTGCATGACCGACCTCAGCAACGCGGGCGTCTTCGAAGGCAGAAGCGACCTAGGCTTCGCGCCCTGCACTCCCGCCGCCTGCATGGAAATCCTCGACTACTACGGCATTGACTGCAAGGGCAAAAACGCCGTCGTGATCGGCAGAAGCCTTGTCGTCGGCAAGCCCGCTGCGATGATGCTCATGGGCAAGAACGCCACCGTCACCGTCTGCCACACCAAGACCGTCAACACCGCCGAGATCTGCCGCAATGCGGATATCGTCGTCTCCGCCGCAGGCGTGCTGAACTCCCTGACCAAGGACTATGTCCGCGAGGGACAGGTCGTCATTGATGTCTCGATCAACTGGGACGAGAACAAGCCCAATGCAAAGGGCGGCCTTGGTGCCATCGCGGGCGACGCGGTCTATTCCGAGGTCGAGCCGATCGTCGCGGCGATCACCCCCGTCCCCGGCGGCGTGGGCAGCGTCACGACCTCCGTCCTCATGAAGCACGTCATTGAGGCGGCAGAGCGCGCGTAACGGCTTATGAAAAAGCTCAAAACTCTCTCTCCGAGCAGCTTTCTGCGGCTGCTGTTCGCGTTTTTTACATTGGCATTTCTGATCGGCGCGGTCATTTTGCCCGACCGCAAGCAGATGTTTGACGGGCTGTGGCGTATTCTTTCGCAGCCGGCAAAGGTCTCGACCAACTATTTTGACTACGGCGGCTACTCCGGCGCGTTCCTGAACGCGGGGCTTGTCTGTCTGATCTGCACCGCCCTGTTCTTCCTGCCGAAGGCAAAGTCAAATGCCGCTTCGGTCATCGCGTTTCTGCTCACGGCGGGCTTCGCTTTTTGGGGGATCAACGTACTGAACATCTGGTTCGGCTTCCTCGGCGTGGCGCTTTACTGCCTCGTCAAACGCGAAAGCCTCGGTGCCAATGTCAACGCAATGATCTTTACCTCCGGACTTGCGCCGCTGATCTCCGACCTGCTCCTGCGCTACCCGAACGCGGAGGTCACGGGCTTCTCGTGGACGGGACTTCTCCTCGCTCTCGGCGTCGGGCTGATCATCGGCTTCTTCCTGCCGGCAGGACTCGTCCACTCCCCGAATCTGCACAAGGGCTACGACCTCTACTCCGCCGCCGTCCCCATCGGCATGACCGCGTTTTTCCTGCGCGCCGTGCTGTATACGGTCCTGGGCGGCAATCTGTCCGACCTCAAGGTGCTGACCGACCTGAAAATCGCCTCGTGGAGCGTGTGCAACGTTTTCTGCTTCGTCGTCTTCGGGTTGTGCATCGTCTTTGCCCTGCTCATGGGCTGCACGCCGAAGGACTATTGGAACCTGATGAAGGACAGCGGTCACGGCGTCGATTACTCGCAGAAATACGGCACGGCGGCAACGCTGATGAATGTCGGCGTGTTCGGGCTGTTCATTGTGCTGTACTATAACCTCGTCGGCGCAACCTTCAACGGTGTCACCTTCGGCTGCATCTTCTGTATGCTCGCCACCTGCTGCTCCGGCTCCCATCCACGCAACATTTGGCCGATCATGGTCGGTTACTTCTGCGCCTCGCTCCTGTTCGAGCAGCTCTTTGTCGGCACGAACGGCACGGAGTACGCGCAGGCGATCAACGCGCAGTCCATCGTCATCGGGCTTTGCTTTGCAGGCGGCCTGTCCCCGATTGCCGGACGCTACGGCTGGTACTTCGGCATCTTGGCGGGTATGCTCCACTTCTGCTTGGTCACGAGCGTTCCGCTGCTGCACGGCGGCTTCTGCCTGTATAACGGCGGCTTCACGGCTGCCTTTGTCTGCGTCGTATTCGTGCCCTTCCTTGAGCGCTTTTTCAAGACCAAGGATGAACGCCTTGCGGCAAAATCAGCAAAATAAAACCGGAACGCTTCGGAACTTTTTTCCGAAGCGTTCGTCTATGATAATGTCTACTGAATAAACCGCAAAGCGGTTTATTCGCGCGGCAAGAGCCGCGCAATTTCGCAAAAACAGCCAAAATGAGCTGTTCTTGCGAAATTCA
>SFIL01000019.1 GCA_004556205.1 Clostridiales bacterium
TTTGGGCAGTTTTGCCCGAAATCCTTGCACCTGAACAAAGCCAATTCGCCTTGAAAGCCAAGGCTTTCAAGGCTTCCGGCTTTGTTCAGTACGCATTATGATACAAACGAAAGGGGTGATCTCCATGAAAAAACTGACCGTTTTGCTTGCCGTTCTTGCGTTGCTCTCGCTGCTGTGCGGCTGCAAGGACCGCACGGAGGCTTCCGACGCAGCCACGGAAACTCCTGCTGTGCAGACCGCAGAAAGCACCACCGCCTCGGCTGCGGAGCCGAACGCCGGGCAGACAGAGCCTGACGCTGTACTTGCTTCGACCGCAGCCGAGGATCTCGATGCGGGGAAGTACGCACTCATCGACAGTGACCGCCTCGACGATATTCCTGAGCTGCACACGACTGCGCCGACCATCGGGCTGCCCACACCCGTGGAGCCGCCCTTAGAGGTCGAGGATGTCGATCTGCCGCCGGATGAGCTTGGATAACGGAACCCAAAACGCCGCCGCTCCGATTGACGGAGCGGCGGCGTTTCGGGTTTATTCCGGCAATTCTCGGTACATCGCAGAGGCGTCATCCTTACGCACGGCTTCCGCGACTGCCAAAACTTCAACCGCGACGGTGCGCGCGCCGAAGGCAATTCGGATAATGTCTCCGACCTTGACGTCATACGACGCCTTTGCGGGTCGGTCGTTGACGGTTACGCGAGCGTTGTCGCACGCCTCGTTTGCCACGGTGCGCCGCTTGATCAGCCGCGACACCTTCAAAAATTTATCTAATCGCATGTTTCCTCCAAAAATATTCCCGCCCTACAATAGCATAACGGGATCGAAAGACCGTTCGCATTACAAAAACCGGACTGCCTTACGCAGCCCGGTCTTGAAAAGCTTATTCCGCAACGGCGTCCTTGAACGCCTTGCCTGCCTTGAATACGGGAACGCGGGTCGCGGGAATGTCGATGACTTCCTTCGTCTTGGGATTGCGGCCCTTGCGCGCATCACGGCACTTCAGCTCAAAGGAACCAAAGCCGACGAGCTGCACCTTATCGCCCTTGCAGACAGCCTCGGTCACGGCATCGACAACAGCGGCGAGCGCCTTCTCGGCATCCTTCTTGGATAAACCGGACTTGCCGGCGATCTCGGAAATCAATTCTGTTTTGTTCATGTTCGTACCTCTTTCTCAAATTAGAATTATCGCATCGGGGGATGGATCCTTACTGTACGGCAAGCCCGCAGAGTGCAGCTCGCCCTCCCTCCGCCGATTTTTTCTCTGCCTATAAAATTTACCACAAATTGCGCAATTACGCAAGTAAAAAACTGGGAAAAATCAATGGATTTTTAGAATCTTTGCGATTTTTTCTCCCTTTGGCAGCAGCATACAGTCGTCGTAGGTGATGACCTTCATAACAATGACCATTAACACGTAAACAACAACGGCGGCGGCGATTGCGCCGAGGCAGCAGAGTACAACGCTTGTGAGGAACTGCGACAGGAGGTAATACGCGCCGTATGCCACGACACCCATGACGGCAGCGGCAATCGCGCTCTTCCAAAGCATGGGCAGGAGCTTGGGCGGCTCCTCGAGGACACGGCGCATGGAGAAGATGTTGAGCACCATGATGACGAGGAAGCAGACCAGTGTGCCGATAGGCGCGCCGAGAATGGCGATGTCGGGATTGCCGACAAGGATGTAGTTGACCGCGATTTTGACGAGTCCGCCGATGAGTGTGTTAATGACGGGCAGAACCATATGGTTATGTGCCTGCATGATGGCGGTCGTCATCGTCGTGATACTGTTGATGAGGATGGTCGGGGCGAGCAGCGCCAGCAGCAAGCCCGCAATCGTCAGACGCTCACCGCCGTAGCCGCCGAGCAGCGCCATGATCGGCTCTGCCAGCACGAACACGCCGACTGCGCAGGGCATGGCGATCAGACCCATCAGCCGCAGGGACGAATCCTGCACCATCTTGACGCCCTTTTTATCCTTGAGCGTCAAATGGCTCGTGATGGCGGGGATAATCGCTGCCGTGATGCAGGGGATGAACGCCAGCGGGAAATTGAAGATCGTTTGACAGAAGCTGTAGATGCCCTTGGCAATCTCCGAGGCATTCTGCGCAACGGACATTCCCACCTTCGGGCTTTCCTGCGCGACGGCGAGCAGCCGTCCCATGACGCTGCTTGCGCCGACGGCGGTCTGCTCGGCAGCGGAGACGAGGCGGTGCATGACCGTGATGCTGTCAAGGAAGTTGATGACCTGCAAGCCCGCAGAGCCGATCGTGATCGGCACAGCGATTGCCAAAAGCTGCTTTGCGGTCGATTTATAGGACAGCGCAGTCCCGCCGAGGGCGGTGATTTCGCGCTTGTTGCGGCGGTACTTGAAGAACAGGTACAGCGCCGACGCAGCCGCGCCGATGCTGATGCCCGCGATGGTCGCGCCCGAGGCAAGGGCATCGTTGCCCGTCGCGCGAATGACAAGCCACGCAAGCCCCAACCCGAGGATCAGCTTGCCGAGGGCTTCGATGATCTGACTGACCGCCGTGGGCGTCATGTTGCCCTGCCCCTGGAACAGGCCGCGGCACGCGGAGGCAAAGCAGATCAGAATGACCGCGGGACCGAGGGCAAAAATCGAGTAGGACGCGTTGGGGATGCCCATGACCGTGCTCGCCAGCAGATTCGGCAGGAGCATCATCGCGCTCGTGCCGAGCACGCCGATGGTCAGGTAGGCGATCAGCGCGGTATTATAGATGCGCTGCATTTGGCGTCCGTTGCCGAGCGTCCGCGCTTCGGAGACCATGCGGCTCATTGCCACGGGCAGACCCGTCGTCGAAATGACGAGCAGCACCGTGTAGATGTCGTAAGCGGCGGTAAAATAGGCAAAGCCGTTTTCCCCGATGAGGTGCTGCAGCGGTATCTTGTAGAACATTCCGATGACCTTGACGATGATCGTCGAGAGGGACAATATCGCCGCACCGGTCAGAAAGTTTTGCTTTTTGATGTTACCGTTTTCCAAAATTACCCTTCCTTCTTGTCAACAAATAGTTTCGGCATGACGTATTCGGCAAGCTCCTTCACGACCGCGTCGAGGTCGATGGTCAGGTATTTGCCCGCCGCGTAGAGGATCTTGCCGCGCACCATCGTCATCACGACGTCGTGACCGTTGACGGCATAGGCAAGGTGCGACATGACATTGTGGCACGGCATGAGGTGCGGCTGGGTGAAGTCGAGCAGGATGAGATCGGCGTCCATGCCGAGCTTGATCATGCCGCATTCGGCTTCCCGATGCTGCGCCCGCGCGCCGCAGACCGTCGCCATCATCAGCGCCGCCTGCGCGGGCAGCGCCTTGGGATTCAGGCTCGCGCCCTTTGCCATCAGCGTTGCCGCACGAATCTCCTCGAACATATCCAGATTGTTGTTCGAGGCGGACGAATCCGTGCCAAGGGCGACATTCATGCCCGCCTTGATCATGTCCTCGACCTTTGCACAGCCCGAGGCAAGCTTGAGATTCGAGCAGGGATTGTGAACGGCGGACACCTTCCGTTTGGCAAGCAGACGCATATCCTCCGGCTCGAGCCACACGCAATGCGCCGCAATCGTCGGCGCGTCAAAAACGTGGTGGCAGTCGAGCACCTGCGCGGGCGTCAGCCCGTAGCGCTCCTTGCACGCCTCGTGCTCGGCTTTCGTCTCGGACAGGTGGACGTGCATCCCGATGCCCTCATTGATCGCGTATTCGCTCAAAGCGTCCCAAACGCGGTAATTCGAGGTGTATTCGCCGTGAATGGAGGCTTCGATCTTGATTCTGCCGTTGTCATAGCCGTGCCATTTTTCTTTTAAGGCAACCATTTCCTGACAGCGCGTGTCCTTTTCGAAGTCGAAGTCCTCTCCAAAGCAGGTCACGGCGCGGGAGATATTCGCCTTGATGCCGCTCTCGGCGACTGCCTCGGCGATGTCGTCGCAGAAATAGTACATATCGGAGACAGAGGTCGTGCCGAAGCGCAGGCACTCGGCGAGTGAGAGCAGGGTCGCGGCTTTCACGCAGCGGCCGTCGAGACGCTCCTCGCGCGGGAAGATGTAATCGTTGAGCCATGTGGCAAGCTCCACATCGTCGGCATAGCCGCGCAGGGGAGACATGGCAAGATGCGTGTGGCAGTTGATCAGCCCGGGCATCAGCACCATGCCCTCACCGTTGATGATCTGCTGCGGCTTTTCCTCGGGAGCTTTGCGGGAGAGATAGCTGATCTTGCCGTCCGTCACGCCGACGAATGCCGAGAACAGCACGCGCAGCTCCTCGTCCATCGTGACAACGGTAACATTGGAAAACAACGTGTCCATAAAAGATGTCCTTTCAATAAAATACAATCAAGCGGAGGAAATGCAGAGAACAGTGAATGGCATAGCAGGCGGTAATTCTGCACAAGATTGCCGCGTCGCTGCGCTCCTCGCAATGACACGGGGAGGCTGCCCTTTTTGTCATTGCGAGACCGGTGCGCACAATACCCGCAAGAGGTACGCCGCATCCGTAATGTTCCTTCATCGGGAAAGGCTGCGCACCGGTCGTGGCAATCTCCGGCTGTAGGTTTGTACGCACTCCGTAGTGCCTCCATGAGATTGCCGCGCCTCGTTCCTCGGCTCGCAATGACATACAAGAGAGCCTGTTTCAAATTTCAATTCCGCGCGGAGCGCTCCTCAGTCATTCATCCTTAGCGCTTCGTCAACAGCACAAACGCCTCGTCCTTTTGCTTCAGCACATCGTCGATGCGCTCAATATACTGCTGCGGGAATTTGGGGTTGTGGAAGCGTTCCAGCCGCCCGTCGGGGAGGTTGATCTTCGTCATACCGCCGCCGCCGAGAGAAATGACGGAATGCAGCTCCTCCATCATATAGATGTTATACAGCCCCTCGAAACCGTCCTTGCACCAGCCGACATTCTCAAAGCTGCCGGACATATACTTCTGCCGATAGAGATAATACGGCTTATAGCCCGCTGCGCGCAGGCAGTTTTCAGCGTCTTCGAGCATCGCGCCGACCTCCTCTGCGGACGGCAGGCGCCGCCGGGAAAAAAACAGATCCGCGCCCTTTTTCAGCGCAAGCGTATGAACTGTAACATTGCTCGGTGACAGGGAGAGCACCTGCTTGATCGAGGCGCTGAAGGATTCCGGCGTGTCATCGGGCAGACCCGCGATCAAATCCATATTGATGCCCGCGAAGCCGGCGCGCTGCGCGGCGCGGTACGCCTCGACGGTCTGCGCGCTCGTGTGCCGCCGCCCGATGACGGACAGAATTTCGTCGTTCATCGTCTGCGGGTTGATGCTCATGCGGTCACAGCCGTTGGCGCGGATGGTTTTGAGCTTTTCGAGGTCGAGCGTATCGGGTCTGCCGCCCTCTACCGTATATTCTATCAGGTCTGTCAAGTCAAAATTCGTGCGGATTGTGTCCATCAGGCGCTGCATTTGCGCGCTTGAGAGGGTCGTAGGCGTGCCGCCGCCGATATAGAGCGTGCGGACACGACGGTCAGAGGCCCTGAGCAGCGCGCCGACATGGACAATCTCCTTTTCCAAAGCGTCCAAAAATGACGGCAGGAGTTTCTTGGCGGTGCGCTCGATGCCCGTGCTGACGAAGCTGCAATAGGCGCAGCGGGTCGGGCAGAAAGGGATGCCGATATAGAGGGAGACATCGTTCGGGCGCAGGCGCTTTGCTGCCGCTACCGTTGCCCTCGACGCCTCGATGCACAGTCTGCGGCGCGCAGGCGCGACATGGTAGCGTTCCTCTAACAAGCGGTCGGCACCCTTTTCGTCTCCGCCCGCGAGCAAGTGGCGCGTGGTAAGCTTCGTCGGGCGCACGCCGGAAAGACTGCCCCACGCGGGCGGCTCACGGAGCTGGGTTGCGGCGGCGTAATAGGTGTTTTGCAGCAGGCGGCGGCGTGCGGGTACATCCGCCTCCGCGACCGCCAACCGCCGCACAGCTTTTGCGGTTCTTCCGTGCAAGGTGATGCTCGCCGTCGCAGTCAGCCATGTTTTTCCGATGTGCAGTGAGGACACCGCGCCGTCACCCGTAAAGGGCGCATCGACCGGCTCCATCGGCTCGTCGGGAAACAGCGCGAGCTGGAGCTGCTCGACGGCGTAGCGGTCGTCGTGACCGCGCAAGTATAGCTTCATAGAAAGCTCCTTTTTCTTTGGTTTGGGCGGCAAACTGCCCGGTTATTTGTCATTGCGAGGTTTGCGGAGCAAGCCGTGGCAATCCTGTTTTTCAGATTGCCACGACCCCCTTGGGGGCTCGCAATGACATCTTCGGCGGCTTTCCCTTCACCGCAAATAGAGATTCTCTCTTTTTTCGCGGGCGAGGGTTGTCGCCTCGCCGTGCCCGGGATAGACAGCGAGGTCGTCCGGAAGCTGCGCCAAGCGGCGCAGGCTCTTGCACATCTCCGCGCCGCTGCCGCCCGAAAAGTCCGTCCGCCCGCAGCTCCCCGCGAACAGCGTGTCGCCGGAAAACAGCGCATCTTCGCAGCGCAGGCAGACCGAGCCGGGTGTATGCCCCGGGGTGTGCAGGACGGTGAAGGTCAGCTTCCCGACCGTCACCGTGTCGCCCTCGTCGTAGCCGTCCGTATAATAGAGCTTCCCGTCCGTCAGATATTCGGGGAGCGTCAATTCGCTTTCGTGCATCCATACCGGACAGCGCAGCGCCTCAACAAGACCCTTGATTGCGCCGACGTGGTCAAAATGCCCGTGCGTGAGCAAAATTGCCTGTATATTCAGCCCGTTCTCCCGCGCGGTCTGCAGAATTCGTTCCGGCGCGGCAGCAGGGTCAATCACGGCGGCATTTCCGTCCTCATCCGCGACCAAATAGCAATTCGTCTCCAGCTGCCCCAGCGGCAAAGTGTAAATTTTCATTTTCATGCTCCTTTTCCATAGCTCGCGAAAACCCCTGTAGGGGCGGATACTATCCGCCCGCGTGCAGGAATTACCGTCTGCGTACAAGCCCGTTCCCCCGTACACGGGCGGCTGACAGCCGCCGCTACATCAGTTCCTTCGTGTTCAAAAGGATGGTCACGGGGCCGTCATTTTCGGAGGTGACGAGCATATCCGCGCCGAAGCGTCCGTGCTGCGGTTCGAAGCCGCGCAAGCGGCACTCGTCCAAAAACTGCTCATACAGCGGAACGGCGATATCCGGCGCCGCCGCGCCGGTAAAGCTCGGGCGTTTGCCTTTTTTGCAGTCGGCGTAGAGCGTAAACTGGCTCACAACGAGCACCTGCCCGCCGACATCGGCAAGCGACAGATTCATCTTGTCGTTTTCGTCGCAGAACACGCGCAGGCCGAGCGCCTTATCCGCTAATTTTTTGCATTGCGCACTCGTATCGTCGGGCGCAACGCCGAGCAGGATCAAAAAGCCCTGCCCGATTTGTCCCACGATCTCGCCCGCAATGGCGACGGAGGCGCTTTTGACGCGCGTAATGACCGCCCGCATCAGTTCTGCCCTCTTCGCACTTCGATCACGCCGTCGATGCTGCGGATCTTATTGCGGATGTTCTCCAACTCGGACACATTTTTGACCTCAAAGGTCGCAACCGTGCGCGCCTTGCCCGCAGGCATCTCCTTCGCCGAGATTTCGGAAATTTTGACCTTTGCCGCCGTCAGCGCCGTGGCAATGTCAATCCAAATGCCGTCGCGGTCCACCGAGTCGATCTCAAAGGTCGTGGCGAACGGTTTGTCCTCGTCCGTGCACCATGCAACCTTGACCCATCGTCCTGCCTGCTTCGGGTCGTTCGCGCCGGCGGCATTCTTGCAGTCCTTGCGGTGGATGGAGACGCCGTAGCCCTTCGTAATAAAGCCGATGATCTCGTCGCCGGGCACGGGCGTGCAGCAGCGGGAGAATTTGATCATGCAGGAGTCGATGTCCTCAACGATGACGCCCGAGTCCTTATGGCGGCTCGCCTTGACGGTGGATGGCTCGAGCGCTTTCGGCGGCTCCTTCTGCTGATTTTGGCGGTTCGCGCGGGTGAGATCGTCGCGGATGCGTCCGAACGCCTTCGCCGCCGTTAAGCCGCCATAGCCGATGGCGGCGTACATATCGTCTAAATTGTCAAATGAAAGCTTCTTCAGCAATTGCGGGAGCAGCTCGCTGTCCTGCAAAATGGAGGGGCTGAGATTTGCCCTGCGCAGCTCGCCCTCAAAGCTCGCCTTACCGTGCGCGACGTTCTCCTCGCGTTTTTCCTTCTTGAACCATTGCTTGATCTTCGTGCGCGCCTGATTGCTGTTGCAGATGTTCAGCCAGTCGCGGCTCGGACCCTTTGCGGTCTTCGAGGTCAGAATCTCAACAATATCGCCGTTTTCGAGCTGCTGGTCGTAGCTTGCGATACGGTTGTTGACCTTCGCGCCGACCATCGCATTGCCGACGCCCGAATGAATTGCGTAGGCGAAGTCGATCGGCGTTGAGCCTGCGGGCAGGGACATGACCTTTCCCTTGGGCGTGAAGACAAACACCTCGTCGTCAAACATATCGACCTTGAGCGAGTGGATATAATCCTCCGCGTCGTTTTCCTCCTGCTGCGTCTCCAGCAGGCGGCGCACCCATTCAAATTGCTTCTCACTGCCGCCCTCAATGCCCTGCTTGTATTTCCAGTGCGCGGCGATGCCGTATTCCGCGGTTTCGTGCATCTCCCATGTGCGAATCTGCACCTCAAAGGGGATGCCCTGCTGTCCGATGACGGTCGTGTGCAAACTTTGATACATATTCGGCTTAGGCGTGGAAATATAATCCTTAAAGCGGCCGGGAACGAGGTTGAAAAGGTCGTGGATGTGTCCGAGGACATTATAGCAGTCCGAGATCGTATCGACGATCACGCGGAAGGCGTACATATCGTAAAGCTCGTCGATGCTCTTGTTCTGCGCCTTCATCTTGCGGTAGATGGAATAGACGTGCTTGATTCTGCCGTAGATCGAGCCGTGGATGCCGACGGCAGACAGGCGCGTGGTGATCTTGCTCTGAATCGACTTCATGAACTTGTCCGCCTCCGCCTGATGCGCGGCGAGATACTGCATGATCTCGTCGTAGCCCTGCGGATCGAGGTATTTTAAGCTTGTGTCCTCCAATTCCCACTTAATCTTCTGCATACCTAAGCGGTGTGCCAGCGGAGCGTAGATGTCCATCGTCTCGCGGGATTTTGAAATTTGCTTGGCAGGCGTCTGATACTGCATTGTGCGGGTGTTGTGCAGACGGTCGCAGATTTTGATGAGGACTACGCGGATGTCCTTGCTCATCGCCATAAACATCTTGCGCAGATTTTCCATCTGCTGCTGCTCCAAGGTGGAGTATTCCACGCGGGTCAGCTTTGTAACGCCCTCGACCAGAGAGGCGACGGTCGAGCCGAACTGCCGCGCGATCTCATCATAGGTCGAGTCGGTGTCTTCGATGCAGTCGTGCAGAATCGCGCCCAAAATGGCGTCGGTGTCCAAGCCCGTCTCGGCGACGATCTCCGCCACGGCGAGCGGGTGGATGATGTAGGGGGAGCCGTCCTTGCGTTTTTGGTCGCGGTGCTTCTCTGCGGCGTAGTCAACGGCGCGGTTAATCACTGCCATGTCCGCCTGCGGGCAATGCAGGGCGATCATGCGGCACATACTTTCATAATGTTCTGCAAAGGTTTCCATATCAATCACCTCGGAGCGTGCGGTAAATTTGACTGTTTTCGAGCGGATTCGGCTGACTGTTCGGTACAAGCCGAACCTCTATGGAGCTAAACTCGCGGCGCAGGGTCAAAAAGCCCAGCTCCTGCAGAATCGCAAGTCCCGCGAGTGTCCGGCGGATGCTGTGCCGCTCGTTCGAATGTGCAGCGACGGCAAGGCAGAGGGTGTCCAGCTCACAGCGCAGCGGCTTGCCGTCGGACAGGGCAGTGCGCAGATAGCGCCAGATTTCGGCAATGTCGGCGCGCTCGGGCGCGAGCGCCAGACGCTCCGTCTCAGAAAGCTGCTGTCCTGCAAGGAAGCGGTCAAACAGCTCGGCGGGCGCGACGCGGCGCAGGTCGATCAGACTGAGCTGCACCGTGCGCGTGCCGCGAAATTCGTTGATCTGCGCGTGAAAGGCGACGTCCACGCGGTCGCCGATCTTCAGCTTTTTTGCCAGCGCGCCTGCGGAAAAGTAGATCGCCTGCAGGCTTTCGCCCTCGCGAGAGCGCAGACGCAGGCGCAGATGCTTGCCGCCGCCGACCGTCGAAACGCGCTCAACGATGACCTCGCGCAGACAGAACACCGGCTTGGGGCAGCCCGTGCCGCACGGCTCAAGCTGCGAAAGTCCCACGATGTTCTCCTCGGTCAGGAGCGCAGCAGGCAGCTCACAGTCGATCTCAAGGGCAGTCTTTGCCTGATCGGAGGCAGCAAACGCCTCCGCGCGGGCGCAGATGCGGCGGGAAAATTCTTCGATATTCGCGCGACGAATGGTAAAGCCCGCCGCAAGCTCATGCCCGCCGTAGCCCTCCAGAAGCTCGGAAAGCTCCGTCAGCGAGGCGAACAGGTTGAAGCCGCCGTAGGAGCGTGAGGACGCCTTGCCGTGCTCACCGTTTAAGCAGATTAAAAAGGTCGGGCGGCAGAATTCCTCGCTCAGACGCGAGGCAACGATGCCGACCACACCCTGATGCCAGTTTTCGCCCGCAAGGACGATGGCGCCCTCGCGCTTTTTCTTCCCGCGCAGGCGACTCGACGCCTCGCGGTAGATTTCCAGCTCTGTCTCCTGCCGCTCGCGGTTGAGGCGGCAAAGCGTCTCAGCCAGCTCAGCCGCCTCGCTTTCGTCCTCCGTCAGGAAGAGCTGCACGGCAAGCTCCGCGTGCTCCATGCGCCCTGCGGCGTTGATACGCGGGGCGAGGACATAGCCGACCGTGCCGGCGGTTATCTCCTGACTGTCACAGCCGCATGCCTGCATGAGGGCGCGCAGACCGAGGCGCTTCGGCTGCTGCATCGCGGCAAGGCCCTGTATGACAAGGCGGCGGTTTTCTCCGCACAGGCACATGATGTCCGCAATCGTGCCGAGGCAGAACAGGTCGCAGTAGCGCGCCGCGATCTCGTCCTGATCGCCGTGCAGGGCGGCTGCCAATTTGAATGCCACGCCGACACCTGAGAGATTCGTGTGCGGATAGGTGCGGTCGGGGCGATGCGGGTCGATGACCGCAGCGGCAGCGGGCAGGGTGCTTTTGCACTCGTGGTGGTCGGTGACGATCAGCGTGATGCCCAATTCCGTGCAAAGCGCCGCCTCGGAAACGGCGGTGATGCCGCAGTCCACGGTAATAATCATGCGCACGCCGTCGTCGAAGAGCTGCCGGATTGCTCCCTCGTTGAGGCCGTAGCCCTCCTCGATACGCCCGGGAATATGCGCCACGCAGTCCGCGCCGACGGAGCGCAAATAGTCCGTCAGCAGGCAGGTGGCGGTGATGCCGTCAACGTCGTAGTCTCCGAAGACGGCAATGCGCAGTTTTTTCTCCAGCGCGCGCCGAATCTCCGCAACGGCGGCATCCATCTCCTTCATCAAAAACGGGTCAAGGAGCGGAGCGTCTGCCTTCAGCAGGGCGTCCGCCTTTTCCGCTGTATCGTAGCCTCGACCGCAGAGGGCGCAGGCAGTCAGGACAGAATAGCCCGCCGCGCACAACGCCTCCACGGATTTTTTGTCCGGTAACGCGATTTTCCAAGTTCCGTACTTCACACCGATACACATCCCATTTTACTTTTTCTTTTTATTATAACAAATTCTTTCGCCGGGTACAATAGAAGATGTCGAAAAAGTCAAACTTTGTGGACGGCGATCAGGCGTCCGTGAATTCGAAAGCGCCTGCACGGGCGGGCAAAGGCGGCCGCGCAGGCGGGAGGCGCAAAATGAACGGAAGGGGGTAAGGTTATGCGGGCAATTCGGCGGGCAGTGCGAGCACTTGTGCTGCTTCTCGCGGTGATCGTGTTTTTTTATTGGCAGAATTTCTCCATCCAAACCGAGGAGGTCGCGGTTGCCTCGCCCGCGCTTCCGCGCGCCTTCAACGGGCTGCGCATCGCCGAAATCGCCGACCTGCACGGACGGCAGTTCGGCACGGACAGCGCCGGACTGCTGCACGCCGTAGAAAACGCCGCGCCCGACCTCATCTGCATCGACGGCGACCTCTTTGACGAAAACACCGACCTTTCCATGCTCACGCCGCTTCTGCGCGGGCTTGTTTCGATCGCGCCGACCTTCTACGTCACGGGAAATCATGAATTTCAGGTCGCTCGGCGAAACGAGATCTTTGCGCATATGGAGCAGGTCGGCGTCCGCGTCCTGCGGAACGAGTACACCCTGCTGACGCGGGGTGCTTCGTCCGTCGTAATCGCGGGCGTAGACGATCCCTGCGGCGCATATGACCGCAAAATGCCCGACGAGCTGGTCGCGGAGATCCGCGCCGAGGTCGGGCAGGATGCGTATATCCTGATGCTTGCGCACCGTAACGATACGCTTTCCATGTGGGCGGAGCTGGGCGTGCAGCTCGTCCTGACGGGGCACTGCCACGGCGGCGTGGTGCGTCTGCCCTTTGTCGGCGGCGTATTCGGCACGGAGCAGCAGCTCTTTCCCGCATATGACGCGGGGCTGTTCCGCGAGGGGGAAACCGCGCTCTACGTCAGCCGCGGCATGGGCTACAGCCGCGTGCATCTGCGCCTGTTCAACCGTCCGCATCTGCCCGTACTCATCCTGCGCTGCGGTGAAACGTAAACAAATCGTAAATAATGCGAAATACCGCTTGTAAATTTCGTCGGCCGCACTATAATTGACCGTAGGTGATAATTATGTTCAGACGCATCGGCGCTTCAATCCGGCGCTTTATGTACGGCCGCTACGGTACGGATGAGCTGAATCTTGCGTTGCTCATCTTCGCGGTCGCGCTCAGCTTAGTCAATACCGTGCTGTCCATCTTCCTGCGGAATTTCCGTGTATATACGGCTTTGATTTATCCGCTGCTCCATATGCTGGTATTCGTTCTGCTCGCGCTGCTGCTCTGCCGCACGCTTTCTAAGAGCATTCCGAAGCGTCAGCAGGAGAATCGGGCGTTTCTGCGGCTGAAGGCACGGCTGACCGATCGGCATAACCGCTACTTCCGCTGCCCGAAATGCAAGCAGACCGTCCGTGTGCCGCGACATCGCGGGAAGATCAGCATCCGCTGTCCGAAGTGCGGCGAAAAATTTATCCGAAAAACGTAAAAAACAAACTGCCATGCGGCTTGCATGGCAGTTTGTTTTTGCTATGCAAGAGCATAGCAGAAATGGCCGTGCCGTCGGAGACAGCACGACCTTGAAGTTACAATCGCGTGAGCCGGGACGACCCACATGCGTGTCGCCTTTGCCCGCTTTCGTTGTGCGCTGCCTGCGCATGAAGTTTTATGCCGAAATCTGAGAAAATGCACCCTTACTCATAGTAGTTCGACGACTCGGGCGAGATCGTCCCTTCGGGGTTTTCCGGGTCGGCGGCGTGCTCGTCGGGCGGGAGGTTATCGCCGAACAGAATGCGCCAATAGTCCTCCTCCAGCACCCACTGCGAAACGAGGAATTTATCCGCCACGATGTTATTATAGTATGCAATTTCCTCCTCCGTGATCTCCGTTTCGCCGAAGAGGGTCAACTCCTCGCTGAGTGTGTAGTACGAGCCGTTCTCCGTCATCCAGCTTCGGTCGGAAAATATGAGCAGCGGCGCTTTATCGGAGAAAACGTCGCGTCCCATGTACAGGCGGGAATCGAAATCCAATCCGAAAAGGTTGGACAGCGTCGGCAGGATGTCGAGCGAGGAGCACAGCGCATCGACCGTCTCGGGCGCCCTGCCCTGCTTGTAGATGATCAGCGCGTTGCGGTAGATCTCAAAATGCGGATCCAGCTCATGTCCCGCAAGCTCGCTCTGCTCCTCGAGCGTCAGACCGTAGGGATAGTGGTCGGCGGTCAGAACGATCACGGTATTTTCCAGCACGCCGGCTTCGTCGAGCCGCGCAAGCAGCAGTTCGAGCGCTCTGTCCAACTCGATCTGACAGGCGAGATAGGCGCGCACGCTCTCGCTGTAGGGCAGTTCCTCCACCAAGGCGCGGTTTTTCGCGGCAATGGCGTTGTCATTTTCGTCGAAGGTATAGGGCAGATGCCCTGAAACAGTCATGTAATACGTATGGAACGGCTCGCTCCCCACAAAATCCTGCGTCGAGACATCAATCATCTCCACGTCGGATTCGGGCCACTGCTCGGTGATCTCCAGACCGTTTCCGACCGCCTTGAAGACGTACCCGAGATTCGGGTGGGATTTGTCGCGGTGATAATAGGTGTAGGAATGATCGTGGAAAGCATAGGCGCTGTAACCCCTGTGCTTGAGCTGCTGTGCCATCGTCAGCGGCATGGCGTTGCCCGACGAGTCGTTGAAGCTCCACACGCCGGATTTCGGGATTGTGCCCGTCAGGTTGACATACTCCCCGTCCGAGGTCGAAACGCCCCAATACGGCGTGTAAAAATTCGTAAAATTCATGCCCTCGGTTTGCAGGCGGTAGAGCGTCGGCGTCAGCTCGGGGTCGATGGCAAGAGGCGAGAAGCTCTCGGCGGTGATGAAAATGAGGTTGCAGCCCTCAAATATGCCTGTTTTTTTGTTCTTTTTCGAAGGCATCTGCGTCTGAAAATACTCGTGCAGGCGCAGTACCGTCTCATTTTTCTCCTCCGCGGCGAGTGCGTTGAAATCAATCGGGAGAACATTGCACCGTGAAGCGTCGTAGATAGGCAGCTCCGCCGGCTTAAAGGTCGGCTCAGTCTCCAAGGACAGCTCCTCCGACACCTCGGTCGGAAGTACGGTCGGTGCCTCCGAGGAGGTTTCGGGCAGCGGCTCCGGCACGACCAGTTCACCGCCGTCGAAGCCGAAGATCAGGCGGGAGACATCCAGCCGGAATGCGGGCAGCAACCCGAGCTGCAAGGCGCCCTTTGAGAGGTCGTTCGTGTCATGATATAGGTCATAAGGCGACATCGGCGCCTTGCCGAACAAAGGCAGCGTGAGGAGGATGACAATATGCAGCACGACCGCGCCCAAGGCAAAGCACGCGCGGCGATACCACTGCGCGATGCGCGGCACGGCAAACACGCGCCCGTAGATGCTCAGCAGCACCGCAGGCAGCAGCATCAGCAGCAGCCAAACGCCCTTGACCCACATCGCGTGCAGGATCACGCGCCAGAATTCCAGCACCTGTCCCCCGTTTCCCATGGAAAACGCGGAGTAGAAGAAGTGAAATTTATAATTATAAATGAGCTGAGACGCGTAAAAAACAAGCAGCGTATAGCAGAGAATTTGTTCGATTACACGGTTAGCGCGCGGCGGGAAAACGCTGCACAGCGTGAAGCAGAGCAGTGCGGCGACCGCCGAAAACAGCACCATCGGGATCAGCCCGACCGTCCAAAAAAACTGCGCGGAATTGATCCGGACGATAACCTCGCACCAAATCAGATACAACCAAAAAAAGAGCAGCAGCCACTCGCGGGCGTGGTGCTTACAACGAAACCCGCGCAGCGCGCTCCATACGGAACGGACGGCGCTGCCGACGCGTCCGACTTTTTTTACCATATATGCCTCCTTCCGAAGCCGAAACCGTATTGATCGCAATGCGCGAATCAGATACCGTATATTGTAAAGCGTAACGAATAATGTCTGAGACGATTTGCTTCGGCACGCAAAGTGTCCCATAGAACCTTTTCTTTTTGCGGAAGGTTGATATTATACCTTATATTTCTTTATTTGTAAAGTCCGAAAAACACACCCCGAAATACAAACGCATTTTGCGGCTTTTTTGTCAAGCTTCGACCTGCGGCGGCATAGACTGGCAAAGAAGCAAAGGAATCTCCGAAGCAATCGCCTGCGGCGCGTTTGTCTCGACTTATCGGCTCGAAAGGCTTGAAAACACAAAGCATTCCATTGGTTTTCGCGCCACAATTCATGCATAATCTCGCGCCGGCCGCCCTTGATTGCCTCAGATGTTCCGGAAGGAGGGAAGCGTTATGGATATTTACGATCCTGTACAGGTGCAGGCGGTGTGGAGCCGCGTCATGCAGCCGCCGCAAACTGCGCCCGACGAAGAGACGCTCCTGCGATGGCTCGCGGAGGAACGGGCAAGCGCCGCAGCATATCGCACGCTTGCGGCGCGCGGCGGCAGCTTTGCGCCGCGCCTGCGGCACATGGCGGCAGATGAGCTGCGCCACGCCGGACGGCTCGCAGCGCTGTATTTTCTGCTTTTCGGCTTCCGTCCGCAGGTCTTTCCCGCAGCGGCGGATACCGACCGTTCCTTTGGCGCGGCACTGCGCAGTGCGTATCAAGGAGAGCTGGCGGCCGCGAAAAACTACCGCGCGGCGGCAAGACGGTTTCCCGAGCAGGCGTCGATGTTCGAGTCTATCGCTGCGGACGAGGAGCGTCACGCCCGAATGCTTTGGGAAATGACGGCAGCGCTGATGGGCAGAGCATCACCGCACCGCAGAAGAGGGTAAGCCGTTATATTATTAGGGAAGCTCTGAACAAATCAGCAGCGCTCAGCAAATCTTCTGCCGCAGCTTATCGGTTCGAAATCCGCGCAATACACGAAGTATTCCTGCGGGTTTCAGACCTCAATTTGCAGCAAAATCTCTCGCTGACCGCCCTTGCGATTCATTCAGAGCTTCCCTAATCAAGAAACAGTATGAAATTATCCGAGAATATAGACGGTGCAGGTGCGGACGCCGAATTCCCAGCACTCATCGAAGGTGTCGAAATACAGGTCGATCTTATAGCCCTTGATGGATCCGCCGGTATCCTCCGCCGTGCAATAGCCGTAGACATACTGCCCGTCGTTCGAGACGATGTACATCTTCGTGCCGAGCGGGATATAGTTCGGGTCAACCGCGATCGCGCCGACGCGGGCGACGGTACCGCTGTAGGTGTAGCCCGTTCTGCCCTCGCAGGAATATGCCGTTGCCGTGACGGTCAGAACATCGGTGTAGGTATAGGTCGTGCCGGACGCCGTGGTGATCGTGCCGTTGGCAATGGTGTCCGTACCGGCGCTCTCCGGCGCAGTGTTTCCTGCCGTGCCGCTCTCCCCGCCGAAGTATTCCGGCTCCTCGCCGACGCTTTCCGCAGGCAGGACGCCGATCGTCTCAGGCACGCGGTGGTCGGGATCATCCGGCTGCTCGGTGATCGCGCGGTCGGGACCTTTGACAACGAGCCGCGTGACCATTTCGGTCACGACCTTCTCGTCAACGACCTCGCGGGAGACCTCCTTGCCGTTTTCATAGACAATTTGAGCCTTGTGGTGGACAACGCCGTCCACGCCCTCGATCAGTACGATCTCCTCACCCGCCTCCAACTCGGGATCTTCAAAGTAATTGGTCGTATAGGGGATCGTCTCGTCGTATTCCGTAAGCTTGATCTCCTTATGTACGATTTCGACGGTCATACCGTCATAGGTCAGAGCGGTCGGCTCGCAGGAGAGCAGGTCGTTCGCACCGAGTGTGATATTCAGTCTGCCCAGCAGGGCGGCAACCGTCTCGCCGTAGGTGCCGATGACGCTCCGCTCGCCGCGGTTGACGACGGTGACCATCTGCATCCGTTGAATGTCGATGCGGCCGACGCCGTCATTATAGGTCGTGGTGTAGGTATCCTCCTCGCTCAGCTCGATGCCCGCCTCATCCAGCACGACATCGGGGTCGGTGCTGTAAGACTTATGAACCGTTACGTGATCGCCATCGGTGATAACGTAGTTGTTCTGCGCGAAAACAGTTTGCGCCAGCAGCCCCGCGAGTGCCGCTACCATGAGCGCCACAGCGACCAGTCTGCGCACGAGACTTTTGCGGTGCTTTTCCTGTTTTTCCGTTCTGTGCATCAGAGTATCCTCCTTTCGATTGTGGTTGGTTTCAAAGCAGAAACTATTGTTACTTTATTGTAACTGCAGGTTAATTATAACATTTTTTTCGAATTTGTCAAGCTTTTTTGTGTTTTTCCTGAATATTACAAACTTTTTATTCAATTATGTAAACGTCTTAAAATGACAACATGGGCGGGATTATTCTGGTTTTCGGCACTACATCTTGTGAAATGGTTACAAATCGGTTAACATAATCAGCCGCAAAAGAAACCATTTGACAACCGCATAAAAAAGTGCTATATTGGGGGCACAAAGAGGCTTTGACGAAGAAAAACGGCGATTTTCTGAGCACGCAGAGAGGGAGCGGTCGGTGCAAGCTCCTGTGTTCACTCGCCGCGCAACCGCTTCCGAGCCGCCTGTCTGAACGGCAATTTGCTCATTAAGACGGGACGGGTGCGCCCGTTAGCGCGCGAACGAGCGGCAGCGTTTTTTACGCTGCAAGCAGGGTGGAACCGTGGGAAGCTTCGGCAACCGAAAGCCCGGTTCCCGTCATTGCGAGAGCCGCCTGCGGCTCGCGGCAATCTTTTGCGGTTGTTTCGTAATCGTTCATCCGGCGCAAAGGATTCCCACGGTCGCTTCGCTCCCTCGGAATGACAGGAATGCAGTTTTTCGGCAAGCTATTTTCTCACCCCTGAAGTATTTCGGGGGTGATTTTTTGTTGCCCCGACACAAAACAAGGAGGAAGCAACCATGTCTGAAGAAAACCTGTACACCTTTGAAAACGAAGTCTACCGCAAGACCTATTGGCACACCTGCTCCCATGTGATGGCGCAGGCGGTCAAGCGTCTGTATCCGCAGGTCAAGCTGGCCATCGGCCCGTCCATCGACAACGGCTTCTACTACGACTTCGATTCCGACTTCTCCTTCACGCAGGAGCATCTGGACGCGATCGAAGCCGAGATGAAGAAGATCTGCAAGGAGCGTCTGCATCTCGAGCGCTCGGAAAAGCCCCGCGAGGAGGCCATTGCTTATATGGAAGCAAAGGGCGAGCCGTATAAAGTCGAGCTGATCCACGATCTGCCCGAGGACGCCGTCATCTCCTTCTACACGCAGGGCGAGTTCACCGACCTGTGCGCCGGCCCGCACCTCGACTCCACCGGACGCATCAAGGCAAACGCCTTCAAGCTGACGCAGTGCTGCGGCGCTTACTGGCGCGGCGACTCCAACCGCAAGATGCTGCAAAGAATCTACGGCGTCGCCTTCCCGAAGAAGGAGGAGCTGGACGAATACCTCCGCAAGCAGGAGGAGGCGCGCAAGAGAGATCATAACAAGATCGGCAGAGAATTGGAATATTTTACCACCGTCGATGTGATCGGTCAGGGTCT
>SFIL01000001.1 GCA_004556205.1 Clostridiales bacterium
CCCAAAATGAAACCCAGTAATGCTTGCGAATTTGTTGATGCACAGTGGTGCAAACCTGTAGCCAATGACATTAAACAATCCATCGAAGCTACATTTGCAGAAAACCCAAAGGCTAAGGCAAAATTCGAAAATGCACCGAATATGCCGAAACCTTCTGTTGCAAGTGCTTGGATGGCACTTACAGACGAACAAGCAGAGTCATTCTCAGAGTATGTCAAGAACCTGCCTGACCGATTTACTGCAGAACAATTTTGGACCTGGTCTGCAAGTTATCGGCAATATCTGGTTGACCCATCCAAAGCTACGCACATTCTGTATTTGTTCAGTTATTTGTGGGAAATTGATGAACAGTTTGAACCGCTTCATTTCAGTCCAGAACTAAAGAAATTGTAACAAACTATTAGACAAATTCCAATTTTTCGAACGGAGCCGACACACTACTTTTGATTACTTTTACCTCAATTCTGCTCCGTTTGGTTACTCTTTCGCAGAAAAGAAACAGCCTTTGTCCTTCGGACAGAGGCTGTTTCTTTTCAACGAAATAAAGCCCTTACGGGATTTTTGAAATTTGCTTCGCAAGTGAAATACGCCTGCGGCGTGTGAAATCGCTTCACTGTGAAATGCCTGCGGGCGCCAGTGGGCTTATTTCACTCTCTGCGCAAGAAGAAAATTTCGGAGCTTTTTGAGATTCTTCGCCGGCATATTGCCGACTCACACGAATCACGCTAATAACGGACAATTTCATTGTTTTTGACAGTTTTTAGGAAGCCGTGAATCAATCCGCGAGAGCGGTCGGCGAGAGATTTTGCCACAATTGAGGTTTGAAAACCACAGGAATTTTTTGTGTATTTCAAAGTTTTCGAACCGATCAATTGCGGTAAAGGATCCGCTGATTTGCGCAGAAGCTCCTTAGTATAATAGCTCCTCCAATGCAGCGATGGCAGAGGCAACGCTGCCGTCGCCGCACGGCGCGACACCGCGGAAAAACGGCTGATTGCGCAAGGCGGGATCGCAGTCCGCAGGGGAGAAGGCATAGTCTGCCTCGCGGAGCATGGAAATGTCGTTCATTGCGTCGCCGATGCACACAAGGGTCTTCCTGTCGAGTGATTTTGCAAGCGCGCGCGCCGCAGTTCCCTTGTTACAGGTGTTCGCGCCGATCTCGATCAGGCGCGGCATGGAACGCGTGACATAGCATTTTTCACGGCAGAAGCGGTCGAGATACTCCATCAGCAGGCGGAATTTTTCGAGCTTTTCGGGCGGAACCTCGTCATAGCTCTCAATGACGCTGTCTTGCGTCGCGCAGACGACGATCTTCATCCACGGAAAGGGCGGATCTTTCTCCACATGGATCGGCTTCACGCCGCTTGCGGCAAGAAAACGGTCGCGCGTCGTGTCTGCGCCGTAGATGTAATGCGCGTCGAGACACTGCACCTCAACGCTCAGCGAATTGTCATAGGCGCGCGCGGCGGCAATGATCTTCGGCGCGAATTCCTCATCCAGCGGCTCAAAGCGCTGAAGTGTTTCGGTTGTGTAGTCGTACAGGATTGCGCCGTTGCTGAGAATGCAGGGGGCGTTGACAGGGACAAGTGCAGCCCTTTGGCGGAAGAGCGGAATGCTTCTGCCGCTGGCCACGGTAAAGATGCCGCCCTCGTCCATAAAATAACGGATCGCGTCGAGATTGACCTGCGGAATACGATCCTGCGGGTCGGTCAGGGTTCGGTCAAAATCACTGGCAATCATAATATTGGAAAATTTTCCCATGAAGCTCCTCCGAGATTCTGTTTTTGCATAGTATATCACAAAAGGCGAATTTGTCAATTCGTATTTTTCCCAAGAAAACCACCCCCAACCGCTGATTTTGGCCGGGAGTGGAGAATTGTATGCGCTTTCAGGCGGTAAAATCATTTTTTAATGAATATGGATTGCCGTGTCACAATCCACACGCGAAGAATGCACCACAATAAACGAAACAGCCCGGTAGGGCGGGGACACGTCCCCGCCCTACTGAAGCATCAGCGCTGCATCGCGGGGACGGCGTCCATGTCGGTGCGGAGATTCGAGTCGGAGATCAATTGCCTCGGGCAGACCGCCGCACAGCGTCCGCAGGAGACGCACTTGCTGTAATCAATAGTCGCAAGGTTGCTGATGACGTGGATCGCATCGTAATCGCACTGCTTTTCGCACAAATGACAGCCGACGCAGCCAATGTCGCAGACCTTGCGGGTATTTGCGCCGCGCTCGCGGTTGGAGCAGGCAATGACGATGTCCGTATTGTAGGTGACGGGGATGATGACCTTGCGCGGGCAGACATCCACGCACTGCATGCAGCCCGTGCATTTGTCCGCGTCCACGCGGGCGACGCCGCCGATTACGCGGATGGCGTCGAATTTACACACGGAGACACAGGTGCCGAAGCCGAGACAGCCGTTCGGACAGGCGGAGGGGCCGTCGCCCGTGACAAACATGGCGGAGCGGCAGTCCGCGATGCCGTCATAGCGCCCTTTAGGAAGGTGGTTCTTTCCACGGCACTTAACCATGGCGACCTTCTTTTCGACCTCGACGCTCTCGACGCCCATAACCTCGGACATTTTTTTTGCCGCCTCCGCGCCGCCTGCGGCACACAGACCGATTTGCGCTTTGCCGTCCAAGACCGCCTGTGCGTACGCCTGGCAGCCGGCAAAGCCGCAGCCGCCGCAGTTCGCCCCGGGCAGCGCGCCTGTCAGCTTGGGCAGGCGCTCATCGACCTTGACGGCAAAGACCTTGGACGCGACCGCTAAGATGCCGCCGAAGACCGCGCCCAGCACGCCGAGCACGGCGATGGCATAGAGAATTTTTTCCATAGCCGTACCTCCTTAAAAGACCTTAAAGCCCGAGAAACCCATGAAGGACAGGGCGAGCAGACCCGCCGCAATCAGTGCCAGCGGGAAGCCCTTGAACGCCTTTGGGCAGTCGCAGTCCTCCAGCCGCTCGCGCAGAGAGGAGAACAGGACGATCGCCAGCGTAAAGCCGATGCCGCCCGTGATGCCGTAGACGACGGACTCCAAGAAGGTGTAGCCGTTCTGAATGTTCAGCAGCGCCACGCCCAAAACGGCACAGTTGGTGGTGATCAGGGGCAGATAAATGCCGAGCGCCTGATACAGTGCGGGCATGACCTTTTGCAGGAACATCTCGACGAACTGCACAAGGGCGGCAATGACGAGAATGAACACGACCGTCTGCATATATTCCAGCCCGAGGGAGACGAGCAAAAACTCGTTGACTGCCCATGTTGCGGCGGAGGCAAGCGCCATCACGAAGACGACGGCAAAGCCCATGCCGAGGGAGGTATCAAGCTTTTTCGAAACGCCCATGAACGGGCAGATGCCGAGGAATTTGACGAGGATAAAGTTCTCGGCTAAGATCGCGTTGAGCGAGATGGTAAACAGGGTGATAAAAATACTCATTTCGCCGCCTCCTTTGCCGCCTCACGCGCCGCGAGCTTCCGATTGACCCACTGTGTCAGAGCGATCAGACAACCGAGGGTGAGGAAGCCGCCGACGGGCAGGATGATCATGAGCGCGGGATACTGCGCGGGGAGAATGCGGATGCCGTCCGCGCCGAACACGCCCTTGCCGAAGGTGCCGCTGCCGAGCAGCTCGCGGATGATGCACATGATAACAAGAGCTGCGGTGTAGCCGATGCCCTGTGTGAGTCCGTCCACCGCCGAGGCGAGGATGCCGTTTTTCGACGCGTAGGACTCCGCTCTGCCCAGGATGATGCAGTTGACGACAATCAGCGGGATGAACACGCCGAGACTGTCCGACAGGGCGGGGAGGAAGGCTTTTAAGAGCAGATCGACCATCGTGACAAAGCCCGCGATGATGACGATATACGCCGCGATGCGGATCTTGTCGGGGATGACCTTGCGCAGAAGCGAGATGACGACATTCGAGCAGATGAGGATGATGGTGACGGACAAGCCCATGCCGATGCCGTTAAAGAGGGTGGTCGTAATCGCCATCGTCGAGCACATACCGAGGAGCTGACTTAAGACGGGGTTGTTGGTCAGAAGCCCCTCTTTGAGCTGTTTTTTGAAGTTCATCCGAGCACCTCCTTTACACATTCGAGCGCGAGATTCACGCCCTTTGTCACTGCGCGGGAGGTCACCGTCGCGCCTGTCAGGGCGTCAATCGGGCCGCCGTCCTTGGTCACGGCGAGACCGCCTGCCAAGCCGACAAACTGCGCGCGGAAATCCCCTCTGGTGCAGTTTGCGCCGAGGGACGCGGTTTCGGAATGGGAGATGATGCTGACACCTGTGACGGTGCGGTTCGGATCGACGCCGACCATCATGTCGATCGCGCCGCCGAAGCCGTTGACGCTGACGCGCACGACATAGCCCTTGTCTCCCGCTTGGTAGAGCGCGGTCACGCCCTCTGCGTCGGTTTCGAGCGGTTCATAGCTGTCCGCTTCGAGCACCTCGCGCATGGCGGACTCGGCTTTTTCGTTTTGCAGCGCTGCGATTTTGTCCTCGGTTAGGTAGTTGACCAGTCCCAAAAGACCCGCGACAACCGCAGTGATAAGCAGAAGCGTCACGGTCAGACGGAGGATGTACTTGGCGTTTTTCATGCCGCATCACCGCCCTTCTTCTTTTTCTCCTTTACCGCGCCGAAGCGCTTGGGCACGCCGAGCTTATCAAAGAAGCCGACGCAGCAGTTCATAATCAGAATTGCGTAGCTCACGCCCTCGACATAGGAGCCGAAGTAGCGGAACAGAATCGTCAGCACGCCGCAGCCGATGCCGAAGGCGATCTGACCTCCGTGCGTGACGGGAGAGGTGGTGTAGTCCGTTGCCATAAAGATCGCGCCGAGCATCAGACCGCCCGAGAGAAGCTGGCAGAGCATCCAGTCCAAACGGTTGCAGCCGCCCAACGGGAAGAGGACGGCAAGCACCGCGACCGTGCCGAGGTAGGCAAGCGGAATGCGCAGCGTGATGACCCTCCGCGCGACGAGGTAGATGCCGCCGAGCAGCAGGGCAAGCGCCGAGATCTCGCCCAGCGAGCCGCCGATCTTGCCGAAGAACAGGTCGAGCAGACTTTCGGACGGGAGCGCGCCCGCGTGCAGCGCCTCCATCGGGGTGGCGGAGGTCAAACCGTCCAAAGCGGCGCGGGTCGGGTTAGAGAAGGCGTCGATGCTTGTGCCCACCTTGACCCAGCTGCCAGACATTAAGGAGGGCCAGCTGAACAGGAAGGCGCGGGCGGCCAGGGCGGGGTTGACAATGTTCAGACCGATGCCGCCGAAAAGCTGCTTGACTAAGACGATGGCAAAGAAATCCGCAATCAGAATCGTCCAAAACGGCAGGGTCACGGGGCAGACAAAGGCGATCAGCATACCCGTAACGACCGCCGACCAGTCGGAGACGGTGTTGTCCTTCTTCATCACGCGGCGGTAGCCCCACTCGAAGAACACGCAGCCCAAGACCGACACGAGGGTCAGCGTCAGCGCGCGCCAGCCGAAGAAATAAATCGCGGCAATCAGCGCGGGCAGCAGCGCAATGCAGACATCGCGCATAATCACGGCGGTGGAGTTTTTACTGTGCGCATGCGGGGAGGAGGAAATTGTCAGGTTGACGGGTTCATATTTCATTTTGCCGCCTCCTTTGCTTTCGCGTCGCGGAGCATTTTTTTCGCCGTGCGGAAGCTCTGCACAAGGGGAATTCCTGCAGGGCAGCCGTAGGCGCAGCTGCCGCACTCGATGCAGTCTGTGACGTTGCCCTTTTCGAGCTTTTCCAAGTCGCCGTTTTTCTGCGCGCGGTGCAGGAAAATGGGCATCAGGTGCATCGGACAGACGTCCACGCACTTGCCGCAGCGGATGCAGTGCGGGTCGGCAACCTCGTGATTGTCCTTCTCGGAGAAGCAGGTCAGGGCGTTGTTGCCCTTGATCGTGCCACAGGCGAGGGTGTGCTGGGCAATGCCCATCATCGGCCCACCGCAGAGGATTTTATAGGGTTGGCAGCAGAAGCCGCCTGCCGCCTCGACGAGGTCGGAATAGAGCGTGCCGATGGGGGCGAGGAAGTTGGACGGTCTGGCAATCGCCCTGCCCGTCACCGTCACGGCGCGGCGGACGAGGGGCATCCCCTCATAGACCGCGTCGTAAATCGCCGCGCAGGTCGCCGCATTGAACACCGCGCAGCCGACCGCAGCGGGCAGTCCGCCGGGCGGGACGCAGCGTCCCGTAACTGCCTGAATGAGCTGTTTTTCCGCGCCCTGCGGGTAGCGTACGCGCAGGGAGAGCAGCTCCACATCGTCGGTTAAGACCTTCTTCATGGCGGCAATCGCCTGCGGCTTGTTCGCCTCGATGCCGACGGCGGTACGCGTGGGATTCAGAATTTTTTGGATCACGCGCAGCCCGCCTGCCACACGTTCGGGCGTCTCGCGCATGAGACGGTCGTCCGAGGTGATGTACGGCTCGCATTCCGCGCCGTTGACGATCACGGTATCGACCTTGCCCATGCCGGAGGAGATCTTGACATTCGTCGGGAAACCTGCGCCGCCCATGCCCGTAATGCCCGCCTCGCGGATGATGGCGGTCAGCTCGTCGGGCGACAGGTCCGCGATGCTCTCGCGCTTTTGCACGGTGGGACAGAGGGTGTCGCGCCCGTCGTTTTCGATCACGACGCACATCCCGTTGGTGCCCGCGGGCGTCGGGCGCATCTCAACCGCCACAACCGTGCCCGAGACGGAGGCGTGGACGGGAACGCAAAGCCCCTGTCCGTCGCCGATCTTCTGCCCGAGGGTTACACGGTCGCCGATCTTGACAAGAGGAGTGCAGGGTTTGCCGATGTGCTGCGACATTGCGATGCTGACGAGCTTCGGACGCAGAGGCACGATGGGCGCCTCACACGACAGCTCTTTGAAGCCCTTCGGATGAACGCCGCCGAAAAAGAAACGAGCCATAGGTGCATCACCTCAATTCATATTCATACAACTCCACTATATCATATGCAGCCGAAAAAAGCTATGATTTTACACTGCGAATTTTTGCGAATTTTGGATTTAACGGAAAAAATCGCACTGACACTGTAAAACTTGCACAAAAATATTGATAGGAAAGCGGAAATTCTTCTGCAAAAGTGACGATTGCATTTTTGACCGAATACGATATAATAATCTTACAAACAAATAAACCCGTCGAAACGGCTCGGGAAAGCGGTTTTTGTGACCCTCCGAAGGAGTAATGCTCTCAGGAAAACAGACCGAGCCGTGGAGGGACTCTCTGGAGAAGCTCATTTTTTGAGTGCCGAAGGTGCAAGGCGCAAGCCGAATCTCTCAGGCAAAAGGACAGAGGCTGATTCCGTGCGAGCGGAATTGCTGTGTTGGAGTGTAACCGGAGACGGCTGCACTCTTTTTGTTTTGCCCTTAGGTCAGCGTCAGCGTGTCATTGCGAGGAGTGCAGCGACGCGGCTGCGCAGCCGTCCGCAACGAAGGAGCGTTACGGATGCGGCGTACCCCTTGCGGGTAGTGTGCGCGCCGGTCTTGCAATGACAAATGGGGTAGTCGTTTTCACTATCGTCATTCACCATTCACTATTCGTTATTCACTACCTGATATTATAGGAGGAATCGCCATGCGTACCATTTCTGAGCTTGCCCCTAATATTGAATATGTATCACGCTTCGACGAGGAGGTCGGTGCGCTGCTGGCCGGCGAGTTGCGCCGCCAAAGGCGCAACATTGAGCTGATCGCCTCGGAGAATATCGCGTCGGCTGCCGTCATTGCCTGCATGGGCACGGTGCTGACCAACAAATACGCCGAGGGCCTGCCCGCAAAGCGGTATTACGGCGGCTGTGAGGTCGTGGACGAGGTCGAGCGCCTTGCCATTGCCCGTGCAAAGCAGCTTTTCGGTGCGGAGTTCGTCAACGTCCAGCCGCATAGCGGCGCACAGGCGAATTTGGCGGTCTACGCCGCGCTCCTGCAGCCGGGCGACACGATCCTCGGCATGAGCCTTGCAAACGGCGGTCATCTGACCCACGGCGCGCCTGCCAACCAGTCTGGCAAGGTCTACAACGCAATCTCCTACGGTGTCGATCCGCAGACGGGCAGGATCGACTATGACGAGGTCGCGCGTTTGGCAGAGCAGCACAAGCCGAAGCTGATCGTTGCCGGTGCGTCTGCCTATCCCCGGGCAATCGACTTTGCGAAATTCGCGGAGATCGCCCACGCCAACGGCGCGCTTCTGATGGTTGATATGGCGCACATCGCGGGTCTTGTCGCCGGCGGCGCGCATATGAGCCCTGTGCCCTATGCAGACATTGTGACGACCACGACGCACAAGACCCTGCGCGGCCCGCGCGGCGGCATCATCATGGGCAGGGAGGAGTTTGCGAAGAAGATCAACTCCGCCGTTTTCCCCGGCACGCAGGGCGGTCCCCTGATGCACGTCATCGCGGCGAAGGCGATCTGCTTCCAAGAGGCGATGCAGCCGGAGTTCTCCGACTACGCGCACCAAATTGTGAAAAATTCGCAGGCGCTGGCGGCGGCGCTGCTCGAAAAGGGCTTTGACCTCGTCTCGGGCGGCACGGACAATCACCTCATGCTTGCCGATCTGCGCCCCCTGCACATCACGGGCAAGGAGCTGCAGCGCCGTTTGGACGAAAACTACATTACCGTCAACAAAAATGCCATCCCGAACGACCCCGAAAAGCCCTTTGTCACGAGCGGCGTGCGCATCGGCACGCCTGCCGCGACCACCAGAGGCATGAAGGAGGACGATATGCGCGTGATCGCGCAGTGCATCTACGACACCGCCGTGGATTTCGAGGGCACGCAGGAGAAGGTGCGCGCCGCCGTGGGCGAACTGACGAGCAAGTATCCGCTGTACGAATAAATTTTCCATTGCAAGCAGGTGAGATTCGTGATATGATGGGTGCATCAAACTTGCAAAAGGAGAATACCTGTGAAGAAAACATATAGATACATTGCACTGCTGCTCGTTGCGGTGATGCTGACAGCGATACTTGTCGGCTGTAAAAAGAACGAGCCGGCGGAGGCAGACGCCACGACGGAGCCAACCGACGAGACGAGCGCGGCGAATGAGCCGTCCGGCTACGGCAACAACACGGTTGCGGCACTTTCAAATTACACGGTCACGAGCGCCGTGCCGGATGATGCGGTCATGAGCGCAATTGTCGCCGTAGATGCGGAGGATCAACCGCTGCTCGACAACGCTGCTCTGCAGATTTGCTACTGGATTGAATTCTACGGCTTTATGAGCAGCTACGGCTCTTATGCCAGCTACCTCGGACTTGACTATACACAGCCGCTGGCGGAGCAGAACTGCTCCGAGGATCGTACATGGGAGCAGTATTTCCTTGAGGCAGCGGCGCAGCATTTCAGCGAAAATTATGCGCTGGCGCAGGCGGCGTACGCTAACGGCTATACTCTCACGGAGGAGGACAAAGCGACGATCGACGACATTGCCGCGCCTGACGGCAACTTTGCCGCCGAGGCAAAGGAAGCCGGCTATGAGAGCACCGAGGCATATATCAAGGCCAATTTCGGCGACGGCGTGAGCGTAGAGGATTACCAAGAATATCTGCGGCTGTTCTATGCTGCGCTGGATCAATACAACCAAATTAAAGAGGAGCTTGCAGAGGAGCTGACGGATGCCGCAGTCGAGGCGTATTATGACGAAAACGCCGCTTCCTATGAGGAAAACCGCATTCTCAAGCAGAACAATGTCTCCGTACGGCACATTCTGATTGCGCCTGAGGGCGAGAAGGACACAACACTGAACGACTGGACCGAGGATCAGTGGACGGCAGCCGCGGCAAAGGCGGCTGAGGTCTACGCGCTTTGGGAGGAGGATCCGACCGAGGAGCACTTTGCCGCGCTTGCGACCGAATACACCGACGATACCGGCTCTGCGGAGAACGGCGGTCTGTATGAGGATTTCGCGACGAATAAGATGGTTGAGGAATTCAGCGACTGGTGCTTTGACCCTGCGCGTGCCGCAGGCGACACCGGCACCGTCAAAACACCCTTCGGCTATCATATCATTTATTTTATCGGGCAGACCGAGACACGCGCGTGGTTAGATACGGCGAAGACGGATATGACGAGCGCCCGCCTCACCGAGAAGGTTGAGGCACTGCGCGAGACGTATCCCGTGAAGTTTGACTATACGCTTGTGCGTGTGTTCGACATGGTAACGAAGATGCTGCAGGACTCCACCCCACAGGGATAAATTTGCACATATTATGATAAGTAACAAGGCTGCTCGGAAACGAGCAGCCTTGTTACGTTTGCGCCGGTATAATAATGTGTAAGAATTGCGGCAAAATCCTTGCCGTTCTCTGCCATCGCTTTCGCGCCGTACTGGCTCAGACCTACGCGATGCCCGAAGCCGTGTGTCGTCAGCATGATTTCATCCTCATCCGTTACGGAAACGGTAATATCGGTCGAGCGCAGGGAAAACAGCCGCCGAAGCTGCGTCCCGCTGACCGCCGTGCCGCCGATGAAAACCGTCTCGATGCCGCCGCCCTCCGTATAGCTGCAAGCGCCGAACCAGCCCTTTGGCTCGCCCGCAAGATTTGCTTCGGGATATGCCGCACAGAGTGTTTGCGCAAATTCCGCCGCGCTCAGCGTGACAGTCTCCTCATAGCGGGGCGCGTCCTCCTCGCCCGGGCTTTCGACCGAGCGCAGATAGGGGACATCCCCGCCCCAGACGGCGACTGCTGCCTCCGTCCGCCCGCCGGAGCAGGAGAAGAAGGTTGCGTCGATCAGCGCGCCTTCATAGAGCATCACCAGCCCGTCCGTCTGCGTGACTGCCTCCTCGGCGCGCGCAAGCTCCTCTGCCGGCGCGTCTGCGATAAAACCCTGACAGCACGCAGGGTCAGCGCAAATATCCGCCGCGTCGTGCTTGTGCGCCTGCGCCTGCCGCAGCGCAAAGGTGCGCGAGGCGATGACCTGCGCCTTGAGCGCCTCGGCAGGAAAATCCGTGGGCATCTCTGCCAAAAGCACGCCGATCAGGTAGTCGCGCAAAGAAAGCTCCTGCACTGCCCCGTCAGTCAGCACGCGCAGGGTGACTGCCTCGTCAAACGGCGCAAGCGGCGGCTCCTCCAGCGGGACGGGTACGGACGGCGCGGGCTCGGATGGCTCGTCCGCCGTGCCGCCGAACAGTAAAACTCCGGCGGCACAGATGGAAATAACACATAAAATGACGATCAGTAAGCGTTTCATAGCTTTCCTCCTTTGAATTCTGCCGTTTTCCTTGACGGATGGCGGCAGCTCTGATAAAATAAATAAAACTATCCGTTGAGGTGATACCATGTCCGAGAACCGTTCCTCCGCGTCCATGACGGAGTTCCTTCACAATCTATGCACGGATTACAAAATTCATAACAGTCTGACCGAGGAGGCGCGCACGAACAGCAGCATCAAGCGCGGCCTGCGCAACGACGACGGTACAGGCGTCATGGTCGGCTGCACAAAGGTCGGCAACGTCCTCGGCTACCGCCTCGTTGACGGTGAGCGCGAGCCGATGGAGGGCAAGCTGTTCTATCGCGGCTACGAGCTGCGCGATTTGGTTGACGCCTATATCCGTGAGGAGCGCTTCGGCTTCTCTGAGGTAGCGTACCTCCTGCTTTTCGGACGCCTGCCGACGCGTGAGCATTACGAGATGTTCACGACGCTCCTGCACGACAACACCGCCCTGCCGGAGAACTTTACCGAGGATATGATTCTGAAAAATCCGAGCCACGATATTATGAACAAGCTCGGCCGCTCGGTCTTGGCGCTCTACTCCTGCGACCCCAATCCCGATGATACGAGTCTCGAAAACATGATGCGCCAGTCGATCGAGCTGGTGGCGCGCTTCCCGGTCATTGCGGCGTATGCTTACGTTGTTAAGCGCCATTACTTCGAAAACGACAGCCTCTATCTGCACCGCCCGATGCCGATGCTCTCAATCGCGGAGAATTTTCTGCGCATGATACGTCCGGATAAGAGCTTTACGCACGAGGAGGCACGTCTGCTCGACCTGTGCCTCGTCTGCCATGCTGAGCACGGCGGCGGCAACAACTCGACGTTCTCCTGCCGCAGTGTCTCGTCCACGGGAACAGATACCTATTCCGCCATCGCGGCAGCGGTCGGCTCTCTGAAGGGACCGAAGCACGGCGGCGCGAATCAGCGCGTCCTGCGCCAGTTTGAGGAGGTCAAGCAGAATGTCCGCGACTGGAAGGATGAAGAAGAGGTCGCCGCTTTTGTCCGCCGCATTCTGCGCGGCGAGGTCAGCGACCACAGCGGGCTGGTTTACGGCATGGGACACGCGGTTTACACCCTCTCCGATCCGCGTACCGTCATCCTGAAGCGCAGCGCCCGTGTGTTGGCGGAGCAGAAGGGAATGATCGACGAGCTGGAGCTGATGGAGACAATTGAACGCGTTACGCCGCAGGCGTTTGAGGAGATTACGGGCAAGGAAAAGGTCATGTGTGCGAACGTCGATATGTATTCGGGACTCATCTATCGGATGCTGGATATCCCGACCGATCTGTTCACGCCGCTGTTCGCCGTTGCACGTATCACGGGCTGGTGTGCGCACCGTATGGAGGAGGTGCTGACCGGTGGCAGAATTTACCGTCCGGCATATAAGCCCCTGCTCCGCTATAAGGAGTATGTCCCGTTTGACGAGCGTTAAACTGGAATTTGATAAAAGCCCCACGCTTTTTATAGCACCGAATAACGCAGCGTGCGTTTGCACGATGCGAGTGTGCACAGTACACGGGATTCTTGATTGAATTCTTTAATCAAGAATCAGTATTAAAACAGGAAAAGAGGGCAGCTATGTTTTCCGTCACCCTGCTGACTGTCGGCAAGCTGAAAGAAAAATTCTACCAAGCCGCCGTGGAGGAGTATGCCAAGCGTCTCGGTGCGTACTGCAGCTTCCGGCTCATGGAGCTGCCTGAGACGCGTCTGCCCGAGGCGCCGAACCAAACGGAGATTGCAGCGGGACTCGCAAGGGAGGCGGCGCTCATCCGCGCGAATCTTCCGAAAAACGCGTGGTTCTGCGTGCTGACGCCCGAGGGGAAGGAACTGTCCTCCGAGGCGCTCGCGGAAAAGCTGCAAAGCATTAAGCTGGAGGGCAGAAGCGCGGCGTGCTTTTTGATCGGCTCGTCCTTCGGCATCGACCCGAGCATCAAGCAGCTTGCGGATTTTCGCCTGTCCTTTGGGCCGATGACCTTCCCGCATCATCTGATGCGCGTGATGGCGCTCGAGCAGCTCTATCGCGCCGAGACGATCCAAGCCGGCACAAGGTATCATAAATGACCTGCGCCTTGCGTACGGGCGGACGTCCTTGTCCGCCTGCGCAGGCGCTTTTTGCGGTGTACGGAAATGACTGCGCCGTACAGACTGATTTTTTGAAAAAATCCCGCAAGATTCAAAAAAAAAGATTGACAAGCACGGCGCGGTGTGGTATATTATCTGAGCAATTGAAATTCAATATGCGCGAGTGGTGGAATTGGCAGACTCGCTAGATTCAGGTTCTAGTGTCCACTCCGGACGTGCGGGTTCAACTCCCGCCTCGCGCACCAAAACGGGATCCCTTGAAACTACTGCGTTTCAAGGGATTTTCCTTTATTTTCAATGGTTTGAGCGAAATTATCGAGTGCAAAATATTGCATTCGTTTTGCGTCATTTTGCAATTTTACTGTATAAGTTCGCAAAAAATTGCCGACGCGATTGACGACAAAATCTATAAACTGTTTGACAGACAGCGCAGTAGCTGCCGAAGATAACAAAAGGGGCTGCCTCTTAGTGAGACAGTCCCATCGGTTTTTCAGCGCTATTCCGGAAAAATCAGCGCAAAAAGCCCTCTAAAATTTTCTGCTCTGCTTCCTCTGCAGTCAGACCGAGGGTCATCAGCTTTAGGATCTGTTCGCCCGCGATTCTGCCGATCGCCGCCTCATGAATGAGACTGGCGTCAACATGGTTGCAGGTGATCTCCGGGATCGCGCGCACCTTCGCCTTGCCCATGATGATGGCGTCGCACTGGACATGACCGAAGCACTTTGCGTCACCCTCGACGCGCGGATAGAAAATCTGTGACGACGCCTCCTGCGCGACCGAGCGGGAGACGACCTGCGCCTTGCTGTCCACGCCGCGCAGAAAGACATCCATCTCGCTCACGGCGTGCTGATCCGCGTGGGTCAGTAGGTTTTCGCGGATGATAATTTCACTGTTCGCACCCTGACACTCCGCCTTCGTGTAGCGCTTGGTGTCGTCCACACCGCGAATTTGACTCGTTTCAAGCGTAACCGACGCGCCCTCTTCTAAATAAAGGATCGTCTGCGGATTGAGGATGCGCTTTCCACCGCCCTCGCCCTCGCCGTAGTGTTTTTCAATGTATTTCACGCGGGCGTTCTTGCCGACATAGAAGGTGTGAATGCCGTCGTGCTCACTGTCACAGTCGCCGCAGTTGTGGATGCCGCAGCCCGCGACGATGGTCACGTCCGCACCCTCGCCGACAAAAAAGTCGTTATACACCATGTCATGAAAGCCCGATTTTGTCAGCACGACGGGAATATGCACGGACTCGTGCTTCGTAAAGGGCGCAATGCGGATATCAATGCCGTCCTTGTCGGTCTTGGACTCAATGACGATATGCTCCGTGTTGCGGCGGAACGCCTTCTCTCCGTCGGAACGGATGTTGACCGCGCCCTCGCCCGTGCCCTTCATGTCCGCAACGATGGAGAGAATTTTTTCCTGTATCTCGTTCAGCATTTGCCGTTCACCTCCAACAAGTTACAGCCCGCAACGGTGTCCGCCATGATGCGCGGGTAGATTTCCTCGACACTGCCGCGCGCGCTGACGACGCCGTTTGCAACCAAAACGATTTCATCGGCAAGGCGGATGATGCGCTCCTGATGGGAGATGATGAGGATGGTTGCTTCTTTTTTGTCGTGAATTTCGCGGAAGGTGTCGGTCAGCCGCGCGAACGACCACAGATCAATGCCTGCCTCCGGCTCATCGAAGATCATCAGACCGCTTTTGCGCGCAAGGACGGTGGCGATCTCAATGCGCTTGACCTCGCCGCCGGAAAGGGAAGTATCCACATCGCGGTCGATATAGTCGCGGGCGCACAGACCGACCTTGGTCAGATAGGAGCAGGCGTCGTCGTGGCTCATTTTTTTGCCGGCGGCAACATCCAAAAGGTCGCGCACCTTCATACCCTTAAAACGCGGCGGCTGCTGGAAGCCGTAGGAGATGCCGCGGCGGGCACGATCGGTCACAGAGAGATTGGTAATATCCTCGCCGTTCCAAAAAATCTGCCCCGAGGTTGCGGGATTGATGCCCATAATAGCGCGGGCAAGGCTGGTCTTTCCGCCGCCGTTGGGTCCGGTGACAACAACAAATTTTTTGTCCTCCACGGTCAGGGAGATGTCGCGCAGAATGTCGATTCCGCCCGTCTCCCCCTCGACATGGTAGGAGAGATGTTTGATTTCAAGCATATTCGGTTCCTCTTGTTCTCGGACGCAATGTCCACAAATTGTCTACGCTAAAATATAGCATATTTTTCCCGCAGATTCAATATTTATCACGGTCAAAGACGGAGAAAGGGGCGATAAAAAAGCAGCTGTGTCATGCTGAACGCGAAGAATCTCGTGCCAAACACCAATGAAAATGTGCTTTGCAGATTTTCATTGGTGTTTGGTATAACACCCTTTGACGGATCGCTCGCGTTTTCGAAAAAGGAAAACACCCTCTGCTTCGGAGGGTGTTTTCTGCTATATTGCCTTGAAATCGGCGGGCTTTTCATCCCGCAGACCGAAGTGCCATGCGATTGCGTCCGCAATACGAGTGCAGGCTCTGCCGTCACCGTAGGGATTGACTGCCTGTGCCATTTGCCGATACAGCGCGGGCTGCTCCAGCAGTGCGTTCGCAAGACGGACGATCTCGTCATAGGCAACGCCTGCGAGCTTGACCGTGCCTGCCGCAACCGCTTCGGGACGCTCTGTCTCGCGCCGCAGCACCAAAACGGGCTTGCCGAGCGCGGGCGCTTCCTCCTGCAAACCGCCGGAGTCCGTCATGACAAAGCAGCAGCGTGCCATCAGATTGTGCATCTGCTCCACATCGACGGGGTCAATCAGATGCACCCTCGCAACATCCCCCAGCTCCTCCTGCGCGCAGGCGCGGACAATGGGACTGAGATGCACGGGATAGACGACCTCTACATCGGGATGCGTTTCGACGACGTGCCGCACGGCACGCAGAATATCGTGCATCGGCTGACCGTAGTTTTCACGGCGGTGGCAGGTCAGTACGATCACGCGCTTATTCTCAAAATCGAGCGCATTCAGCTCCTGCGCGGCGAAACGGAAGTCCTGCCGCACGGTGGTCTGCATCGCGTCAATGACAGTGTTGCCTGTGACGAAAATTTCGCCGCGTACTGCCTCCCTGCGCAGATTTTCCGCGTTGGCGGGGGTAGGAGAAAAGTGCAGGGCGGCAATGTCGCCCACGAGGGTGCGGTTCATCTCCTCGGGGAAGGGAGAGTATTTGTCATAGGTGCGCAGTCCTGCCTCAACGTGCCCGACGGGAATTTTGTGGTAAAACGCCGCAAGTGCGCCCGCGAAGGTCGTTGAGGTGTCACCGTGGACGAGCACCAAATCAGGCTGCGCCTCCTCCAGCACCGTCTCCATGCCCAAAAGCGCGCGGGTCGTGATGGAGGAGAGCGTCTGCTGCTTCTGCATGATATTGAGGTCGAAATCCGCGCGGAGACGGAAAATCTCCATCACGGAATCGAGCATCTCACGGTGCTGCCCCGTAAGGCAGCACAGACTTTCGAAGCCCTCACGCGCGGCAAGGGTTTTGACGAGCGGCGCCATTTTGATCGCCTCCGGCCGCGTGCCGAAGACGGACATGATTTTAATTTTTTTCATGCGATTCCTCCTGCGCGGACGCTTCGGAGGAATTAGAAGCCTCCAGAACGGAGATTTTCTCCTTCGCAGCCTCCTTCTGCGGGGAGTCGTCCTGCGCGGGCTTTTTGCGGTGCGTACCGAAAATCAGCCCGACGCCGATTGCGCCGACGACGAGCACTGCACCGATGAAGATCATCGCCTGCACCTCACCGCGGTCGGTCAGCACGACGGCGGCAAGTCCCAAAATCGCGGACAGGAGATAGGAGATGGCAACCGCCTGCTTTTGGGAGAAGCCCATGTCGATCAGACGGTGATGGACGTGGCCGCGGTCGGCGTGCATGGGGCTTTGCCCATGCGAAACGCGGCGAATGACCGCGAAGCAGATATCGAAGATCGGCAGACCCAGCACCAAAAACGGCACGGCGAACGAGATGACCGCGTAAGTCTTGAACAGACCGAAAATGGAGATGGACGCGAGCATGAAGCCGAGGAAGGTCGAGCCGGTGTCGCCCATGAAGATCGTCGCGGGGTTGAAATTATAGGGAATGAAGCCGACGCACGCGCCGACGATGGCGGCGAGCACAATGGCGGACGCCATTGCCGTGCCGTCCGGCACGAGGAGCAGGGCGACGATCAGCATCGTACCTGCGGAGATCGCTGATACGCCAGCCGCCAGTCCGTCCAATCCGTCAATGAAATTGACGGCGTTCGTGATGGCGACGATCCAAATTACGCTGACAGGATAGGACAGCCATGTGGGCAGGGTAAAGCCCATAAAATGTTCAATTCGGCAGCCGTGCAGCACCACCACGACGGCGGCAAGAATCTGAACGGCAAATTTCGGCAGGGCGCGCAGGGTCAGAATATCGTCCAGCACGCCGAGAATCACGATGATCACCGCGCCGAGCAGGATGCCGCGCAGCTCGCGGTCAATCTTGCCGAAGATCAGAAGGCTGACGATAACGCCGAAGAAGATCGCAAGCCCGCCCATGCGCGGAATCGGGATCTTGTGCATCCGCCGCTCATCCTTCGGAACGTCCATCGCGCCGACCTTTTTCGCAAGCAGCTTGACGACAGGCGTCAGAGCAAAGGAGATCACCGCCGCGCAGACGAGCGCCAACGCGACCTTTAGAAAAAAGTTGGGATCTAAAACCATAGCATTAACCTCTTATTTTGCTACAAAACCGAGCTTCTTGTATACTTTTCGCAGCGTTTTTTCTGCAACATAGGACGCTTTTTCCGCGCCGCTCTTGCAGACGGACTGCAAATATGCCTTGTCCGTGATCAGACGCGACGCCTCCTCACGGATCGGGCGCAACAGTTCGACGACGGATTCGCCGACGGCCTTCTTAAAATCGCCGTAGCCGCGTCCCGCGAACTCCGCCTCGATCTCGGCAAAGCTTCTGCCCGTCGCGGCGGAGTAGATCGTCATCAGATTGGAGATGCCCTTCTTCTTCTCCGGATCGTAACGCACGCAGCTTTCGCAGTCGGTGATCGCGCGCTTGAACAGGCGCATAATATCCTCGGGCTGATCCATCAGGCAGACACGTCCGGGGTCTTCGTTTTCGGACTTCGACATTTTCGCCTCGGGATTGGCAAGACTCATGATGCGCGCACCGACCTTCGGTATGTACGGCTCGGGCATCTTGAACACATCGCCGTAGATCCCGTTGAAGCGCTTGGCAATATCACGCGTCAGCTCAACGTGCTGCTTCTGATCCTCTCCCACGGGGACAAGATCTGCCTGATACAGCAGAATGTCTGCCGCCATAAGGGCGGGGTAGGTGAACAGACCGCCGTTGATGTTGTCGGCGTTTTTGGCGCTCTTGTCCTTGAACTGTGTCATGCGGCTCAGCTCACCGAACATTGTGTAGCAGTTGAGCACCCAGCCAAGCTCGGCGTGCTGATGTACATGGCTTTGAAAAAACAGGACGTTCTTCTCGGGGTCAAGCCCGCAGGCAATATACTGCGCGAGCTGCTCCATAGAGCGGCGACGCAGGTCTGCGGGATTCTGGCGGACGGTGATCGAGTGCAGATCCGCCATGAAATAGAAGCACTCAAATTCGTCTGCGAGGTTCTTCCAATTGCGGATGGCACCGAGATAGGAGCCGAGAGTCAGGTCGCCGGAGGGCTTGATGCCCGAGAGCATACGCTTTTTCGGCTGTGTGGATTCGGTCATAGAAAATCACGCCTTTCGCGGAATTTTTCAAAATTTGGGGCACATATGCCCGAAATAAGTCATTATATTATAATGTATCTCTGCGCGTTTGTCAACTGTCGGATGTGCTTCCGCGGTTTTCGATAGTACCGGAAAACTCCTTACAGTATGGACGCAGGGGGCACTGCCCGCATTTGGGGCTGCGCGCGGTGCAGAGGTCGCGCCCGAACAGGACGATGCGGTGACAGAAATCTGAGCTTTCCTCCGGCGGGAGGATGGCACGGAGCTGTTTTTCGACCTTCTCCGGCTCCTTGCCCGAGGCAAGTCCGAGACGGTTGCTGATGCGGATGCAGTGCGTGTCGCAGACAACGGACCCGGGGCGGCGGTAAATGTCGCCCAAAAGCAGATTCGCCGTCTTGCGCCCGACGCCGGGCAGCTTTAAGAGCGCTTCCATCGTATCGGGAACCCGGCCGCCGTGTTCCGCACGGAGGATTTGGCACGCCTGCACGATGTCCTTTGCTTTTTGACGGTAAAAGCCGCAGGAATGGACATAAGTCTCAACCTCGGCAACGTCCGCGTCCGCAAAGGCGTCGAGCGTGGGAAAGCGCGCAAACAGCGCGGGCGTGATGAGATTGACCCGCGCATCTGTACACTGCGCCGAGAGCCGCACCGCAATCATCAGCTCATAATCCTTCTCATATTGCAGCGCGCACAGTGCCGAAGGGTAGCGCTCCTTGAGCGCAGCAATAATCTCGTTGATGTATTCCATAGAAACACCGCCTTTTCGACGATTATATCATACTTTTGCCGCAAAGGGAATTGCCATTTTCGTGAAAATCCGCTATGATAAATGCGGGTGATGTTATGAACACGGAAACACTCGGCGCATGGAGGGAGTTTTTGGCACAGGAGCTGACCGCGCCGTATTTTGAAGCGCTCTGCGCCCGCGTGGATGCCGCAAGGCAGGAAAAGGAGATCTATCCACCTGCTGGACGGGAGCTTTTTGCGTTGGAGAAAACGCAGCCGCAAGCTGTCCGTGCCGTGATCTTGGGGCAGGATCCTTACCACGAACCGAAGCAGGCAATGGGGCTTGCCTTCTCCGTGACGAAGGGGACGGCGCTGCCGCCGTCGCTGCGGAACATCTATCAGGAATTGCAGGACGACCTCGGAATTCCGCCCGCGCCGCACGGTGACCTGACCGCTTGGGCGGAGCAGGGCGTGCTGCTGCTCAACACCGTTTTGACCGTCGAACGGGGAAAGGCGAACAGCCATGCCGCGTGGGGCTGGCAGCGGCTGAGCGACGCAGTGATCTCCGCGACCAATGCACTCCAACAGCCGATTGCGTTTGTCCTGTGGGGCGCGCAGGCGCAAAAAAAGGCGGCGCTTGTCCAAACGCAAGCACCGCGCCTTTTACTCTCCGCGCCGCATCCAAGCCCTCTCTCATCCTACCGCGGCTTCTTCGGCAGTAAGCCCTTTTCGCAGATCAACGCCTTTTTACAGGAAAACGGGGAACCGCCGATAAATTGGAGCCTCGCTCGATAGGGGGGTATATCTCCGCCCTACAGAAAAATCAAAGGATCGAAAACAGGCGTTTGGCGTTTTCGGCAGTGATATTGCCGGCCTCCTCGGGGGAGATGCCTTTGATTTCGGCGATCTTTGCCGCGACGAGGGGGACGTAACGGCTGTCGTTGCGGCGTCCGCGATACGGCTCAGGTGCCATATAGGGGCAGTCCGTTTCGATCAGAATGCGCTCTATCGGCAGCGCCTGCACCGCTTCAACGGCTCTGCGTGCGTTTTTGAAGGTCACGACGCCGGTAAAGCCGATGTACCAGCCGCGCTCGACCAGCCAAAGCGCCAGCTCCTTTGAGCCGGAGAAACAGTGAAACACGCCGCGCGCGTCGGGATGGCGCTTGACGATCTCCATCGCGTCGCCGTGTGCCTCTCTCTCGTGGACGATCACAGGCAGCTTTAACGCCTTGGCAAGCTCCAATTGCTGCTCAAACGCGATGATCTGCTGCGCGCGGGGCACATCCTCATAGTGATAATCCAAGCCGATCTCCCCGATGGCGCGCACCTTTTCGTGCTCTGCAAGGCGGCGGTAGCGGTCGAGCAGCTTGCCGTTTACGTGGTCGGCGTCGTCGGGATGGCTGCCCACGGCAGCATAGATGAAAGGATACTGCTCTGCTAAGACGACGGAGCGTTCGGAGGACTCCAAATCGCAGCCGACGTTCATGAGCAGCCCGACATCATGGTTGAGCAGATCGTTGATAATTTCTTCACGGTCACCGTCAAAACGGCGGTCGTCCATATGACTGTGTGAATCAAAATACATTATATTTCCTCGAATCTGCGGCAGGTAAACAGGATTACCTGCCGATTTTTTGCCTCCTCGCGCAGCACGCGCAGGGCAGCGGCGGCGTGGGTATCGTCGAAATTAACCAGTGCGTCGTCCAAGACCAGCGGCGCGTCGTCGGGCAGAAGCCTATGGCACATCGCAAGGCGCAGGGCAAGATACATTTGATCCGCTGTGCCGCAGCTCATTGCGGCAGCGGGGCGCATGACTGTACCTGTCTCCTCGCGCACCGACAGACGCATATCGGGCGCAAGCAGGAGTCTCGGATATTTTCCCTCGGTCAGCTCCGATAAGATCGCGCCTGCCTCGGCGGTGATCTGCGGGGCAAAGCGCGAACGAAGGGCTTCATCCGCCTTTTGCAGCGCAGCCAATGCCAGCTCGACGGCATCGCTCTGCTCTCGTGCCTGTGCCAGCGCCTCCCGCAGGCGCTCCGCCTCCGATTCCAAAACGACGGGGTCGCCTTTTGCGGAAATCGCGCCGCGCAGGGAGGCAAGGCGCGTCGTCAGCTCGCTGCACCGCTGTGCGGCTCTGCGTTGCTCGTAAGTGATTTTTGCCTCGTCCAGCGTCAGCGCCTCGGCATCCTCCGCCGCGTTTTCCGTGTCGCTTACAAGGAAACGTAGCGCCTCACACTGCTTGCGCAGTCCGTCTAAGGCGCGGCTCTCGGCAGCAAGATGCTCGTGCGCCCGCAGTGCGTCGGAGAGCGCCTCACGGCAGCCCGCCGCAGTGCGGCAAACGGGCGCGAAACGGGAAATCTTTGCGATCAACGCGTTCACCCGCGCGGCGGCGTCCTCGACCGTTTGATGCAGCGCCTGCTTTTTGGCTTCCGCCTCGGCACATTCCGCGTCATAGGCCTGCAGTGCCTCCGCATACTGCGAGGCAAGGGAGAACAGCGCTTCGCAGTCCTCTACGCCGTAGCGCGTTAAGATCAGCTCCGCGCGGTGCGCGCTTTCTTTCGCGTAGGCTTTGCGCCGCGTGATATACACGGATAAGATGCACAGCAGGACTGCGCCGGCACCAGAGACGGCAAGCCCGAGCGGGAGCAGGAAAAAGCACAGCCCTACGCCCGCCAAAAGCAGAAGGGCGGCAAGCAGCAGAAGGGGAAATGCCTTCGCTGCCTTGACGGCGCGCAGCTTTTGGTATTCCAGCGCGGCGTCATGTGCCCTTTCCTGCGCGGTCTCCGCATCCATGCCTTCAAAGCACGGCGGTGCGGCGGGCTTTGGCACCTCGCTGACACCGAACGCCTCCTCCATCTTCGCCGTCTGCAAGGCGCTCTCCGCCGCATCCAGCTCCCGCCGCAGGGAATGCAGCTCCTGCTCCTGCGGCAGCGCATCGACCGCCTCGCGCAGCCGTCTGCAAAGCAGCTCCTGCGCTTGCAGCTTCTGCGCCGCCTCGTCATAGGCAGCGCGTTTTTTTGCGTTCTGCGCACGGACAATCCGTCCTTGCAAAGCTTCCAGCCGTGTATTTTCCTTTGTCGCCGCGTCGCATTGCGCAGTTAAAGCAAGCGCCTCGTCCTGCATTGCGTGCAGCTCCGTCAATGTCTTTTCAACTGCCTGCGCGCGCTCAGTCAGCTTCGGGATGCGTCCGACGCGCCCTGTCAACTGATTTTTGATGCCGCGCAGCTCCTTTTCCAGCTCGGAATAGGACTTTGCGCCCTCCTCGCCGGCGGAAACTAACGCGTTCAGCCGCTGCTCAAGCGCTGCGTCGCTTGTCACGGCAAGCCCGAGCTGACGGATGAACGCCGTCCGCTCGAAAACCGAACGCTCGACGCCGCACAGGACACGGCCGCAGTTTTCTGCGGTCAGCTCCGTCACGCTTGCGCCGCTGTCCGTCTCATAGGCATGAAAAACGCCCATCGGGATGCGCCCTTTCGTCGTACGTTCGATCGTGATATGCCGCCCGTTCCATAAAAGCTCGATTGCGCCCTCCATCGTGCCGCCGTTCCACGGCTTGTAGCGCTCCTTCGCGGGCAGGCCCTGGTTGGCAGCGCCCGCGCGTTCGGCGGTGTCGATGCCGTAGAGCATGGCGACCAAAAACGCGCTCCATGTCGATTTTCCCGCCTCGTTGGGCAGGCAAAGGCAGTTGAAGCCCTCCTCAAGCTTTAGTTCGCCGTGCAGTTTGCCGAAGGAGGCGCGCATTTTGAGGATCCTCATATCCCTGCCTCCCGTCCGTCCATCAGATTTGTCACGAGTCGCGCCGCCAAAGCGATTGTGCGGCGGCCTGCCTCGTCTGCAGTGTCATATTGCATCTTCAATTCGTACAGGAAATGTCCTCGCAGGGTGTCTTCGTCCGCCGCCGCCCAGAGCGCCTGCTTCGGATAGGTTCGATCACGCACGGAGAGGCTGAAAAACGCGGGCGCAAGGACGCTTTCAAGGGCATCCGTATCGGGGCGATCCGCCTCGCCCGTCAGAAGAATGCGGTAGCAGTCATCCTGCGTCCGTTCGGGCAGGGCGGCGCGGATGGCGGCAAGCGGGTCGTCTCCCGCTTCGACGGATAGAATCTCGTATTTCCGCGTCGGAATCGGAACGAAATCCGTTTGACAAGCGGTTTTATTTAATGTAACGCGCAGTACGCCCTTTTCGCCGCATTCGTCGAAGCCACGTCCCATCAGACAGCCGGGCATGCCGCAGGTTGTTCTGCCGAAGCGCTTGACGAAGCCCGCATGGATGTGTCCAAGGGCGAGATAGTCCAAATCGGAGGCTGCAATATCTTCGGGCGTGAGGGGACTATAGGGCGAATTCGGTTGCAAATCGCCGTGCAGCACCATGAGATTCAGCGCCTCGGGGTCGCGCACGCGGAAGCCGTCAAGCAAATTCGGTGCCTCTGCACCTGTAAAGCCCGCGCCGTAAACATCGCAGTTTAAGGCGTCTAAATGCACACATTCGATTTCGTTTTTTGTAAAAATATGGACATTTTCGCCCCATTTTTCCGAAAGATAGGGCGAGCCGCCCGCCACAAAATCGTGGTTGCCGGGGGCGATGAAGACCTCCGCCTCGACAGAGGCGAAGAATGCTTTCAATGCGTCAATCGTATCCTGATAGACGCGGGCACTGTCAAACAGATCGCCCGCAAGCAAAATCAAATCACAGCCGCGGCACTCCGCTGCCAAGCGCGTGAGTGCCTGCCGCTGCTCCCGCCGCCGCTGTGCCGCCTGCTCGGCGGGAAGCGACGAAAACGCGGAGTCCAAATGAAAATCCGCCGCATGAAGAAGCTTAATCACTCAGCCTCACCCTTTCTATATCGGTGCAGCGCCCTGTGATGCTGTCCACCGTGAAAATACAGCCCTCCAATTTGCACGGACCGGGTGCCGGCTCGTAGCGTCCCGTCAGGTCACCGCGGAATTTTTTGTAGGACAGCTCGGGACGAATGCCGAGGACGGAGTCGCGCGGCCCTGTCATGCCAAGGTCGGTCAGATAGCCTGTCCCGTTCGGGAGAATACGGTTGTCCGAGGTCTGCACATGGGTGTGCGTGCCCCAAACGGCGCTGACCATTCCGTCGAGCATCCAGCCCATCGCGAGCTTTTCGGACGTTGCCTCGGCGTGCAGCTCGACAAAGATCAGCTTCGTCTCGAGCCTGCTCAAAATGCGCTCGACCTGCAAAAAGGGATTGTCGGGCGTATAGTCCATGCCGCACCGACCGATAAGGTCAATGACTGCGACATCCCCGAAAGAGCGATGGTAAACGCCCCAGCCGTGCCCGGGCTGCTGCGGCGGGAGATTTGCCGGACGCAGAAGCTCGCGTGAGCGGCCGATGTAGGGGACAAGCTCGCGCCGCCCCCAAGTGTGGTTGCCCATCGTGATAACGTCTGCACCCGCGTCCAAGATCTCGTCCGCCTGCTGCGGTGTCAGGCCGAGAACAGCGGTGTTTTCTCCGTTGACGACGCAGAAGTCAATGTGTTTCTCCCGCTTGAGCGCGGGAAGCTGGGATTTCAAATAATCCAAGCCGCTGCTTGCGACGACATCGCCGACGGCAAGTAATTTCAATTCCATTTTGTGTTCCTCCTGAGAGAAATGCTGTTTTCCGCCATTGCCGCACATTGGGAGGGCGGGGACACGGCTACGCCGACCGCGAAGCGGCAATCGGTGGTTCCTACACGCGGCTTATGACTGTCCCCGCCTTACGGCGGAGCTTTATATCATCGACTGATTGCTGTTTCTTATATATTATACCGAAAAAAGCCGCGCAGTACAAGCGCTCGTTTCGCCATTTTTCGGCATTGCCGCCGCAAATCCCGTATTTCCCGCCTATTTCCCAAGATGTTGTGGATGGGAAATGAAATAATCGCAATTTCTTGTGCTTTTCGTCTGCGCTTTCGCGTGTTTTCGCGCGGCTTTGGCGTAAAATAAGACACGGGGAGAATCTTACGAAAGGGGGAGATAGGGTGAGAAAAGGCCGTGGACTGCTCGAAAGCGGACGTGTTCTTTATCTGCCGATTGAACGCCTCCATCCGAACCCGTCGCAGCCGCGCAAAATTTTCGATCCCGACGGACTGCGGGAGCTTGCCGCAAGCATTGAACAGTACGGTATTTTACAGCCGCTTACCGTGCGGCGGCGCGGGAGCGAATATGAGCTGGTCGCGGGGGAGCGGCGCCTGCGGGCGGCAAAGCTTGCAGGCTGTGTCGAGGTGCCGTGCATTCTGCTGACGGTGGACGAGGAGCAGTCGGGCATGGTCGCGCTGGTGGAGAATTTGCAGCGGCGCGATTTGGACTACATCGAGGAGGCGGAGGGGCTGGCGCGGCTGATGCGCCTGTATCACCTGAGTCAGGAACAGGCGGCACTTCGGGTGGGAAAGAGTCAGAGCGCCGTCGCCAACAAGCTCCGCCTTCTGCGGCACAGCCCGCAGGTGCTTGAAAAACTGCGGGAAAACCACCTCTCCGAACGGCACGCGCGGGCACTGCTTCGACTCGAGACGGAGGAGGAACGGCTCGAGGTGCTGAACGTGATCGTTCGGCAGCAGCTCAATGTGGCAAAAACGGAGGCGTACATTGAGGCGTATTTGGAGAAAAAGCGCACACAGGAGCCGAAAAGGGGACTGCGCAAGCTCATCGTGCGGGATGTGCGGCTGTTTCTGAACAGCGTAAACCACTCCTTGGAGCTGGTGCGCGGCGCGGGCATCGATGCGCAGGCAAAACAGGAGGAGACAGACTCGGAAATCGTTCTGACCATTCGTCTGCCCAAACGCGCAGGGTAGAGGACACGAGGTTCAGTGAATCGTGAATGGCGGCGCACTCTGTGGGGAGCTGTAGCAGGCGGCAGCCCTGACTCTCCTGTGGAGAGGCTTCTTGGCTAAGGGTGAATGGTGAAGAACTGCGGTGTGCTTCGCACGGATTTTGAATTTTGTGTGTTTTACTTTACATTTAGTGCGGACGAACAGACCTGTACGCAGTCGGCAGTTCCTGCACCGGGCGGCTGATAGCCGCCCCTACGGCGTGAACTGCAAAATTTCTCGTAGGGGCGGATAGTATCCGCCCGTGCAGGAACTACCTTCTGCCGCTTCGCGGTCGGCGGGGGGACGTTTGCGAGCGCCGCCTGTGGCGGAAGAAGCGAGTAAAAAGGAGTGGCAGGATCAAGGCGATTGGCAAGCGGCCTTTGCCCGCGCAGACAGAACCGCTGATCCAACAGAGCGTGTCTCCGCCCTACAGGGGGGCAATCGGAATAAGGAAGCGCTTTCTTTGAGAAAACACCATATTTTGCCGAACTTTTCCGTCCTGCGGCGTGTTTTTGCACCACAGGATGGTATTTTTTTGCTTTTTTGGACGGAGAAGAAATTTTTTCCCTGTTTTTTTCGATTTTTTGCGGAAATTATTTGCAATATCGGAACAGATGTGCTATACTTTTTGGGCGATAAAAATCTTCAAAACTAAAAAATGCCTGAAACGGTCGTGAAATGCCGTTTCCAAAACACGAAAGGGGTTTAACAAACTATGCACAAGTATGTATACCTGTTCTCCGAAGGCAATGGCTCCATGCGTGAGCTGCTCGGCGGCAAGGGTGCGAACCTCGCCGAAATGACCAACCTTGGTATGCCGGTTCCGCAGGGCTTCACCATCTCCACCGAAGCCTGCACCAAGTACTATGAGGACGGCCGCAGCATCAACGAGGAGATCAAGGCTCAGGTCTACGAGGCACTGGCAAAGATCGAAAAAATCAACGGCAAAAAGTTCGGCGACGCGAAGAATCCGCTCCTCGTCTCCGTCCGCTCCGGCGCTCGCGCCTCCATGCCCGGCATGATGGACACCATTCTGAACCTCGGCCTGAACGACGAGGTCGCTGCCGGTCTGATCGAAGGCAACCCCACCCCCGCATTCACCCGTTTCGTTTACGACTCCTACCGCCGCTTCATCCAGATGTTCTCCGATGTCGTTATGGAGCTTTCCAAGAAGACCTTCGAGGTCATCATCGACGAAGTCAAGGCAGCCAAGGGCGTCAAGAATGACATCGACCTCGACGCCGACGATATGAAGAAGCTCGTCGTGCTGTTCAAGGAACACTATAAGAAGGAAAAGGGCGAGGACTTCCCGACCGATCCTGCCGTCCAGCTCATGGAAGCCATCAAGGCAGTCTTCCGCTCCTGGGATAACCCCCGCGCCAATGTTTATCGCCGCATGAACGACATCCCCTATTCCTGGGGCACTGCCGTCAATGTGCAGCCGATGGTCTTCGGCAACCTGAACGACAAGTCCGGCACGGGTGTTGCGTTCACCCGTGACCCCGCTACCGGCGAAAAGGCACTCTTCGGTGAGTACCTCATCAACGCACAGGGCGAGGATGTCGTCGCCGGTATCCGCACCCCGAGCAAGATCTCCAAGCTGCAAGAGGATATGCCCGGTGTCTATAAGCAGTTCGTCGATATCGCAAACCGCCTCGAGAACCACTACCGCGATATGCAGGACATGGAGTTTACCATTGAAAACGGCAAGCTCTATATGCTCCAGACCCGTAACGGCAAGCGCACCGCCGCCGCCGCGCTGAAGATCGCCTGCGACCTCGTGGACGAGGGCATGATCTCCCGCGAGGAGGCCGTTATGCGTGTTGAGCCGAAGCAGCTCGACGCTCTGCTGCACCCGCAGTTCGACGCCGCCGCGCTGAAGGCAGCCGAGGTTGTCGGCAAGGGTCTTGCTGCCTCCCCCGGTGCAGCCTGCGGCCGTATCGTCTTCACCGCTGAGGATGCAAAGGCTTGGGCAGCCAACGGCGAGAAGGTTGTTCTTGTCCGTCTCGAGACCAGCCCCGAGGACATCGAGGGCATGGCAGCCGCGCAGGGCATCCTGACTGTTCGCGGCGGCATGACCTCCCACGCAGCCGTTGTTGCCCGCGGCATGGGCACCTGCTGCGTCTCCGGCTGCGGCGAAATCGCCATGCACGAGGAGGAGAAGTACTTCACTCTTGCAGGCAAGACCTACCATGAGGGCGACTGGATCTCCATTGACGGCTCCACCGGCAACATCTACGGCTGTGCCGTCGCCACCGTTCCCGCCAGCATCAGCGGCAACTTCAACCGCCTGATGAAGTGGGCGGACAGCTTCCGTACCCTCCGTGTGCGCACCAACGCCGATAACCCCCGCGACACCGCGCAGGCAGTCGCTTTCGGCGCTGAGGGCATCGGACTCTGCCGCACCGAGCATATGTTCTTTGAGGCAACCCGTATCAAGGCAATGCGCGAGATGATCGTTGCCAAAACCCCCGAGGCACGCAAGGCTGCGCTCGACAAGATCCTGCCCTATCAGCAGAGCGACTTCGAGCAGATGTACCGTGAGCTGCAGGGCCGTCCGATGACTGTCCGTTACCTCGACCCGCCTCTGCACGAGTTCCTGCCGACCAAGGAAGAGGACATTGCGGAGATCGCAGGCGAACTGAATGTCTCCGTCGAGGAGCTGAAGGAGGTTATCGCCTCTCTGCACGAGTTCAACCCGATGATGGGTCACCGCGGCTGCCGTCTGGCTGTCACCTATCCGGAGATCGCCGAGATGCAGACCACCGCTGTTATCAACGCCGCAATCAAGGTCAACCACGAGTTCCCGTGGTACCGCATCGAGCCGGAAATCATGATCCCGCTGGTTGGCGAGGTCAAGGAGCTGAAGTACGTCAAGGACATCGTTGTTGCGACCGCTGATAAGATCATCGCGGAAGCCGGCGTTGAGATGAAGTACAAGGTCGGCACGATGATCGAGATCCCGCGCGCCGCGCTGACGGCAGACGAGATCGCCAAGGAAGCAGAGTTCTTCTCCTTCGGCACGAACGACCTGACACAGATGACCTTCGGCTTCAGCCGCGACGACGCAGGCAAGTTCCTTGATGCGTACTATGACCACAAGATCTACGAGTTCGACCCGTTCGCACACCTCGACCAGACCGGTGTCGGCCGCTTGGTCAAGATGGCTGCGGATCTCGGCAGACAGACCCGTCCCGACCTCAAGCTCGGCATCTGCGGCGAGCACGGCGGTGACCCCGCCTCCGTCGAGTTCTGCCATCAGGTCGGTCTGAACTATGTCTCCTGCAGCCCGTTCCGTGTTCCCATCGCCCGCCTCGCCGCTGCACAGGCTGCCATCCGCAACAAGCGCTAATCAGAAATTAGTTGATTTGGGGCAAACCCAATTTGTAAAAACCATAACAGAAAAATTGACCTTGCAAGAGAAATCTTGCAGGGTCTTTTTTCGCGCCAAAAGCCTTGCAAATCCCGCATTTTTGGCAATAAAACTGGAATTTTATTGTCATTCTCAGAAATGCAAAACTCAAATTTCAATGCCTCAAAAAATGATGATGAGGCTTGAACTGAAACATTTTCATCGGTTTTTCGTATTACTTTCTGCGATGGAGCGAAACCAACGGAGCGAGAAGCAGACAGCATTCTTGCAATCAACAATGAGAACTGATTTTGATGCTGGCAAAGTGAATACTGCTTTGAAGGCACGTTGGGGTATTGCGTAGTTCCGCTTCGCTTTTTATGGGAATGGGATATTGACATTCGGCGCCGCGCATTGTAAAATAACAGAAGGAAAGGAACAAGGAGGCGGGAAATATGGAGGAAATGACGCGTTATGACACGTTGACGCTCTGCCCTGACTACCGCTTCGTGCGCGTGGTCAGCAAGGACGGTGTTTTTTACGATCTGATTCGCAAGTGGCGCTCGCGAGAGCATGTATTCCGTCTGCTGCAAACCTATCCCGATGCCCAAACGCTCGGGCGGGCATTTGTGCCGCCGTGCGTCTTTCGTGACTTTACCGAGATGGACGGACCGGAAAACTTCCATAAGAGTGTGTGGAAGAACGGCACGCAGTTTCTCTTTCCGCTCGAGGCGAAGGACTTGGCGCTTTTGGAAAAAACAGAAAAATGATTTGCTATGCCGATGTTTCGTTGGGAACATCGGCATAGTTGTCCCTCAGAGCGCATAGGCTTGACCGAGGTGATGGATATGCGGAAATTCTTACGGCGGAATCTGCCGCTTCTGTTGGTGTTGTGCGTTCTGACGGGCTTGATCGTCGTGGCGTGTGAGCGGAATCGGGAGACGGTGGCGACCGGATCTTGGGGGCTGAGTTTCCCGCAGGAGGGGCAGCCGCCCACGGGAAACACAAGCAGCGAACGCTTGAAGGAGTACGGCGCGGCGTACTTGGGTGATACGACCCAAAAGGTCATCTATCTGACCTTTGACGCGGGCTATGAAAACGGCTGCACGGCGCAAATCCTCGACGCGCTCAAAAAGCATAATGTGCCTGCGACATTTTTTCTCGTCGGCAATTACATTGAACAGAACCCTGAGCTTGTCAAGCGGATGGTTGCAGAGGGACATATCGTTGGGAATCACACCTACCATCATTACGATATGTCGAAGATCGGGGATCGGGAGACCTTCCAAAAGGAACTGAACGATTTGGAGGCGCTGTATACGCAGACCACCGGCGAAACGATGAAGAAATTCTATCGTCCGCCGCAGGGAATCTATTCAGAGGAAAACTTGAAAATGGCGCAGGAGATGGGGTATCATACGGTGTTTTGGAGCCTCGCCTATGTCGATTGGCTCAACGACGATCAGCCGACCTCGGAGCAGGCGTTTGCAAAGCTCATCCCGCGCATCCATAACGGTGCGATTGTGCTGCTGCACAGCACCTCGCAGACCAACGCCGCGATTTTGGACGATCTGCTGACCCGTTGGGAGGAGCTGGGCTATGAATTTGCCTCCCTTGAGACGCTGTTTTCCGAGCAGGCTTCGTAGAAGCCGGCGTTCTACCGGAGGCAGTTACGAAAGGCTGCCGCCTCCTCACAATGACATAACGGAATATCCTTGCACAAGATTGTCGGGTTCTCAGAGTTTTTCGCAATTGGCGCTTGACAGGTGAGTTACCCTGTGTTATCATCGAAATGAGCGATAATGAGCGAAAATGAACGGAGGCTGCACGATGAAATACTGGGAGAGAGAACAAACAATCCTGCAGGCGCTGCAGACGCGCGGTGCGGTGTCGATGACGGAAATCTGTGCCCTGACGGGCGCGTCTGTTGCCACGGTGCGGCGCGACTTTGACGAGCTGCAAAGCAAGGGTATCGCGGAGCGCACGCACGGCGGTCTGCGCTTGCCGCAGAAACAGCCGGAACGCCGTCGCTATGTCAACGGCACGGAGATCGCGGACGCGATTGACAAGGAAAAGTACCGCATTGCGCAGGAGGCTGCCGCCCAGGTGCGGGCGGGCGAGTCGATCTTTATCGGCGCAGGCAAAACCTGCAATATGCTGGCGGCGCTTTTGAGAGACATCGAACGTCTGACGGTCGTCACAACGTCCGTCACCGCAGTGCTGGAGCTCGCAGAGTGTCCGAATATTTCGGTGACGCTGCTGGGCGGCGACATCCACACGGGTAAGAATTATATCGAGACGCTCGATCCCGATATTGCCCATGTTTTGCGCGGGTACTATTTTGATAAGGTGTTCCTGACTGCCGAGGGCTTTGACCTCGAGCGCGGCTACACCGTGCAGGACAAAAACCGCACCGGACTGTATACCCAGCTTTCGCGCATGACGCGGCGGTTGTATATGCTGCTTGACAGCGCGAAGTTCGATCGGCGCGCCTTTGCCACGATGTTCCCGCCGGAAAAGCTGTGCCGTGTCATCAGTACGCAGAATATGCCGCAGAAGTTTTCTGAATTTTACGCAAAACAGGGGATCCCTTGCGTTCTCCTTCCAATAGAATGAGCGATTTTGAGCGATTTTCCGTCAAATACTGCATGTTTTTGATTTGCGCAGTATTTGACGGATTTGATTTTTTGCATATTTTCAACAAGTAAAAGCCATTCCGATTGGCGAATATGACGAAATAATGTAAAAATTAAGTTCGCGTATTGACAAGAACCGCGTTTTGTGGGATGATGGAAGCGAGCAAAAGGATTATATTAAAATGAGCGATTTTGAGCGATTTGAAACGGAGCGTTTGCAATGGAAAATGAAGGAATTGTTGAACTGTACCAGCCGCGGCACACATTGATCGGCAGAGACGGCATTACCATGATCCCCCACTTCTTGCAGCGTATTGGCGCAAAAAAGGTCTTAGTTGTCACAGACAAGGGCTTAATCAAAATCGGTACTGCCGGTAAGGTGACGGCAGTGCTGGATGAAGCGGGAATTGAGTACCTCGTATTTGACGGCGTTGAGCCGAATCCCACGACAAAGATCGTCTATGCGGCGTTGGACTTTTATCAGAAGAGCGGCTGCAGTGCGCTGATTGCCATTGGCGGCGGCTCTCCGATCGACGTGGCAAAGGCGGTCAGCATCCTGTCTGCCAACGGCGGCAAGATCGAAGACTACAACGGCGTGAACAAATCCAAAAAACACGGTGCGCCCGTCATTGCCGTCAACACGACGGCGGGCACCGGCTCGGAATGCACCCGTGCTTATGTTGTGACGGATACGGAAGCCAAGTCCAAAATGCTGATGGTGGACACGAACTGCCTTGCCCACCTCGCGTTGAACGACCCGATGCTGATGGTCGGTATGCCGCCCTCCCTAACCGCTGCGACGGGCATCGATGCCCTGACGCACGCGATTGAATCTTACATTTGTAATATCCACACGCCGTATACTGACGCCCTTGCGCTCGAGGCAATCCGTCTGGTATCGAAGGCGCTGCGAAAAGCGGTGCGCGACGGCTCGGACATGGACGCCCGCACGGATATGTGCTGGGCGGAGTACATGGCGGGTCTGTCCTTCTCAAACGCGGGTCTTGGACTGACGCACGCGATCGCCCACCAGCTCGGCGGCTTTTACAACATCCCGCACGGGCTTGCCAACGCCATCATGCTCCCGCGCGTGCTCGAATACAACCGCCCGTACTGCATGGGCCGGCTTGCCAGCGTTGCACAGGCGATGGGAGAGAAGGTCGATAACCTCTCGGTTGATGCCGCTTCCAAGCAGGCGATCGAGGCGGTGCGCAAGCTGTGCAGCGATGTGAAGATCCCTCCGCTGTGCGAGACAAAGTTCCGTATGGAGGACATTGACACGCTGGCAAAGCACGCCTTGCAGGATACGGCGGCAAAGACCAATATTGTCCGTGCGACCTTAGAGGATGTCAAGACCATCATTGCCAAGACCTATTATGAAGGTATCGTGATGAAGAAGGTGAACGCAAATGGATAAGTGCGCGGTGCAAAGAGCGGTTTCGCTCGCAACCTCGGAGGCGCTGTTTCAGAAGACGGGCAGGATCTTCGTGCCTGTCGCCTCGTCCGCGCGGCATATCCATCTGTGCCGTGCTGATGTGGAAAAGCTGTTCGGCGCGGGCTATCAGCTGAAGCATTTCCGCAACCTCTCTCAGCCGGGACAGTTTGCCTGTCAAGAGCAGCTCACGGTCGTCGGTCCGAAGGGTGAATTGAAGAAGGTGCGTGTTTTGGGACCGGAGCGCAAAGCGACACAGGTCGAGATTGCTCTGACCGATTCTTTTGCGCTCGGTATCCGTCCGCCCGTCCGAATGTCCGGCAAGACCGCCGGAACACCGGGTTGCACGCTCGTCGGACCAAACGGTTCGGTCACGATTTCCGAAGGTGTCATTGTCGCGGCGCGGCACCTGCACCTTTCGGCGGCACAGGCAGCACTGTTCGGACTGCATGACGGGGACATTGTCCGTCTGCGCAGCGACGGCGAGCGCGCGGTCGTGTTTGAAAATGTTGTCGTCCGTGCGGGCGACGGGCATGATATGGAGGTTCACATCGACACCGACGAGGCAAATGCCATCGCCATGCGCGGCACGATGATGATGGAAGTTTTGAAGTAAGAATAATCCCCCTGTAGGACATGTCCCCGTCCTACAGAGCTTTATGAGAAGCAATGGCAGCGAGGTTTTCAATGAATCAGGAATGGATCCACAAGTTAACAGAGCTGATCGTTGCGGAGGTCGTGCGGCGCGTGGCGCTTTTGGAGCGGCAGAAGCAGCACCCCGAGGAGGTGCTCGTCCTGCTTGCCGCGCCTGTCGCTTACCCGAAGGAGCTGAAGGCTCTGCTGAAAAAACAATTCGGCGAGGGCTATATCCCTGTGAGCTTCACGGAGCGCAACGAGCTGAACGATGAAATGACGCTCTTTGCCTCGAGGCTCGGCGAAAACGAGCTTATGGAGCGGGCGACAAAGGCGAAAACGGTCATTTTGGTCGCGCCGCGTTTGGAACTTTTGGGACAGATTGCAAACGGCGAGGACAAGGATTTCCTGGCATACCTTGCCGTGCGGAGCGTCCTTTGGAAGAAGGATGTGCGGCTGTATCTCGACTTTGATCCGCCGCGTTTCCGCCGCAACACATTTTTGGAGGGCGTCGCGTCCTCAATCGAGACGCTCCGGCAGATGGGCGTGACAGTCAGCCCGTACTACACGGGTGACGCCGCAGCGCGCATCAGTGCGAGCCTCATTACAGAGGCGGATGTTCTCGCCGCCGCACAGAGCGAGCAAAAGACGCTCCGCGCCTGTGTCGGCGCGATCATCACACCCGCCGCGCGCGACGCGCTGCTGGCAAATGACATTGTGGTGCAGTATGAAGGAGAAACGGTATGCAGTTAGCAAGAGTAAAGGGAACGGTCGTCAGCACGAACAAGGCGGAAAAGCTGCACGGTTTGAAGCTGCTGATCGTCAAACCCATTGATATTGAGACCTGGCAGGAAAAGGGCGGTCTGCTCGTCGCCATTGACGCCGTGGGCGCCGGCGAGGGCGAGGTCGTCATGCTGGTCGGCGGCAGCTCGTCGCGTCAGACCAATGTGACCGAGAATAAGCCGGTCGATCAGAGTATTGTGGCAATTATTGATTCCGTCGATGTGGACGGAACCCGTATATTTGAAAAATTTACCAAGGAAAGTTGAGGATAGCGTATGGCATTGACAAAAGAACAGATCCGACAAATCGCGGATCAAACGCGCAGCAGCTTGGAGCATGGCGGCTGCTGCCCGACAGGAAGCGGACAGTGCCTGTTTGACGATGTTCACGACGCGATCGACACCGCGATTCGCGCCCAGCAGCGCCTGATGGACATGAGCTTGGAGGAGCGCGGCAAGCTGATCGAGGCAATGCGCCAATGTGCCCGTGAGCACGCCGAGGAGCTGGCGATTCTCGCCCACGAGGAGACGGGCTACGGCAAGGTGCATCACAAGATTGCAAAGAACCTCCTCGCCGCGAACAAGACGCCCGGCATCGAGGATCTGCACCCGACCGCTTTCAGCGGCGACGACGGTCTGACCCTGGTCGAGACGGCGCCCTACGGCGTCATCGGCTCGATCACCCCTTCGACCAACCCTACCGCAACGGTCATCAACAACTCCATCAGCATGATTGCAGCGGGCAACGCCGTGGTCTATAACCCCCATCCGGCGGCAAAGCGCGCCTCGCAGCGGACGATGGAGCTGTTGAACGAAGCCATCATCGCGGCGGGCGGCCCCAACGGCTTGATCACTGCACCGAAGGAGCCGACCCTCGACACCTCGAAGGTCATTATGACCCACAAGGCGATCAAGATGCTGTCCGTCACGGGCGGCGAGGCGGTCGTTGCGGTTGCCATGAAGTCCGGCAAGAAGTGCGTCGCGGCGGGTCCGGGCAATCCCCCCGTCATCGTGGACGAGACGGCGAACATCCCGCAGGCGGCAAAGGACATCGTAGACGGCGCAAGCTTTGACAACAACGTCCTGTGCGTTGCCGAGAAGGAAGTGTTCATGGTCGATTCGATCGCGGACGCTCTGATGAACACGATGCAGCAGTGCGGCGCGTTCCGTGTCTACGGCGAGGACATCGACAAAATCGTCCGCACCGTCCTCATTGAAAAGGACGGCAAATATGTCATCAACCGCAAATTCGTCGGTCACGACGCGACTTACATCCTCCGCGAAAGCGGCGTGCAGTTCACGGGCGATCCCGTCCTCGTGATCGCGGATGTTGACCGGTATCATCCGTTTGTTGAGGTCGAAATGCTGATGCCCGTGCTCGGCATGGTGCGCGTGGCGAATTTCGACGAGGCGCTGAACGAGGCGTTCCGTGCGGAGCACGGCTGCCAACACTCCGCCCTGATCCATTCGACAAACGTCCACAATATGTCCCGCGCGGCGCGCCGCATGAACACGACGATCTTCGTCAAGAACGCGCCGTCTTACTCCGGCTTGGGCTTCGGCGGCGAGGGCTACACGACCCTGACCATTGCTACCCCGACCGGCGAGGGACTGACCAGCGCGAAGTCCTTTACGCGCGCAAGACGCTGCGTGCTCAAGGGTGACTTCCGCATCATCTGAGCTTATGGAACTTGCTAAAATCGTCTGCGACGCCGGTATTCTCGGCGCGGGCGGCGCGGGCTTTCCGACGCATGTAAAGATTAACTGCAAAGCCGAGTATGTCCTTGCCAACGGCGCGGAGTGTGAACCGCTTCTGCGCGTCGATCAGCAGGTCATGCAGTACTACGCGGCAGATGTTGTCCGCGGGATTTGCGCGGTGAAGGAATTCACGGGCGCAAAGCACGCGGTCATCTGCCTGAAGGAGCATTATCACGAGGCGGTTAAGGCGCTCAAGGCGGCCTTAAAGGATGCGGACGATGTGGAGCTGCATCTCCTTGACGCCTACTACCCTGCGGGCGACGAGCAGCAGATTGTCTACGAGGTCACGGGCAGAGTTGTCCCGACGGGCGGTCTTCCCCTTGATGTCGGCGCGGTCGTCTGCAATGTGAGCACGCTCGTGAACATTGCTGCCGCGATGGACGGCAAAAAGGTCGTTGAAAAGTATGTCACCGTCGGCGGCGCGGTAAAAAATCCAGTCACCCTGCGCGTTCCCGTCGGCATCTCTCTCAAGGAGTTGATCGACGCGGCGGGCGGCACGACGGAGCCGTGCGATTACATCATCGGCGGTCCCGCAATGGGCAGAGTGGTCGATACACTCGACATCCCCGTCACGAAGACTACGGGCGGTCTGCTCGCAATACCGAAAAACCATCCGCTTCTGCAAAAGAAGTCCCCGAGTCTCGACCTGCGTATGGTTATGGCGGTGTGCTGCCAGTGCTCGCTGTGCACGCAGATGTGCCCGAGAAACGCGCTCGGACTGAATGTGCAGCCGCACAAAGCCATGCGCAGCATCGCCAACGGCATCGACCTCATGGGCGATTTCAACGGCATCTTCTCCTGTTGCAACTGCGGACTTTGCACCTACTACGCCTGCAACTTCGGTCTAAAACCCTCGCAGGTGATGCAGACGCTTAAATCCGCGATGGCGTCGAAGGGCATCCGGGCGCGCAAGGAGGTCTATGGCGAAGTGGACGGCGGCTTGGAGAACAAAAAGGTTCCCGTCTCCCGCCTGATCGCCCGCCTCGGCGTGAGCGAATACGATGTCCCCGCCCCGCTGGTGGATAAGCCGCTTTCGACTGATTGCGTGCGCATCGCGCTCCGCATGGGCGTCGGCGCGCCGAGTGTGCCGAAGGTCGCCGTGGGCGACAAGGTGCGCAAGAATCAGCTCATCGCGGATATCGCGGAGAAGAAGCTCGGCGTCAAGATGCACGCGAGCATCTCCGGCACGGTTACGGAGGTTACCGACGAGTACATTGAAATCAGGAGGTCGTCCAAATGAATGCATTGGGAATGATTGAGACGAATGCCATCCCTGTCGGCGTGAACGCGGGCGATGCGATGCTCAAGGCGGCGTCCGTCGAGCTGGTCGCGGCGCAACCCGTCTGCGCAGGCAAATATATTGTGATCGTCACCGGTGAGGTTGCGGCGGTCAGGGAGAGCGTGGACGCGGGCAAAGCCGTCGCGGGTCAGCGGCTGGTGGACAGCATGGTGATCTCGCACGTCCACGAGCAGGTGCCGAAGGCAATTAACGCCTGCAACGAGATCGGGCAGGTTGCCGCTGTCGGCGTGATGGAGGCGTTCAGCCTCTGCGCTGCGGTCGTTGCGGCGGATGCGGCGGTTAAGGCAGCGGATATTCGTCTGATCGATATTCGCCTCGGCAGAGGCTTGGGCGGCAAGTCCTTTATCACGATGACGGGCGAGGTTGCAGCCGTCCGCGCGGCGATTGCCGCCGGCGAAAAAACGCCCGAGGCACAGGGAATGCTCTCTGAGAGCGTCGTGATCCCGTCTCCGCACCCCGATATCGTCAAAGCGCTGTACTGATTGTGCAGCTCTGAAATAAGTCAAAAATAAAAAATATACATCTTAAACGGAGGAACAACAAATGAAAGAAGCATTAGGCATGATCGAGACTCGCGGTCTCATCGGCGCGATTGAAGCCGCCGACGCAATGGTCAAGGCAGCAAACGTTCACCTGATTGGCAAGCAGCAGATCGGCTCCGGCCTCGTCACCGTCATGGTGCGCGGCGATGTCGGCGCGGTCAAGGCGGCGGTTGACGCGGGCGCTACGGCGGCAAAGCGCGTCGGCGAGCTGTACGGCTGCCATGTCATTCCGTCCCCGCACAACGACGTCGAGGGCATCCTGCCCACGATGGGTTAATCGAAAGGAGAAACAACAATGAAATTAGCACTTGGTATGATCGAGACTCGCGGTCTCATCGGCGCGATTGAAGCTGCTGACGCAATGGTCAAGGCGGCAAACGTTCACCTGATTGGCAAGCAGCAGATCGGCTCCGGCCTCGTTACCGTCATGGTGCGCGGCGATGTCGGCGCGGTCAAGGCGGCGGTTGACGCGGGCGCTACGGCGGCAAAGCGTGTCGGCGAGCTGTACGGCTGCCATGTCATCCCGTCCCCGCACGACGATGTCGAGGGCATCCTGCCCACGATCGGCTAAGTTATGTACATCGGGCAGGTCGTCGGCTGCGTGGTTTCCACCGTGAAGGAGCCGAATTTAGAGAATATCCCGCTCCTCGTGGTGCAGCTCATTGAAAAAGGCAAAAAAACCAAGATGATTGTCTCGGCGGACGCCACCCGACAGGCAGGCAAGGGCGACTTTGTCTATATGATCGGCTCGAAGGAGGCAGGGCGGATGTTCCGCACGAAGCGAACGCCCGCCGATTCCGCCATCGTTGGCTTTATTGATTCGTATAACGTACAACTCAAACCCGAGGAATAAACTTTTGGAGGATTATTACTATGAAATTAGCACTTGGTATGGTCGAAACCCGCGGCTTGATCGGCTCCGTTGAAGCGGCCGATGCGATGGTCAAGGCAGCGGATGTTCATCTGATCGGCAAGGAGCAGATTGGCTCCGGTCTTGTCACCGTCATGGTGCGCGGCGACGTCGGCGCGGTTAAGGCTGCGGTCGATGCAGGCGCTACGGCGGCAAAGCGCGTCGGCGAGCTGTACGGCTGCCACGTCATTCCGTCTCCGCATGACGATGTCGAGGGTATCCTCCCGAAAATGGGATGAAACTGGCAAGAGTCGTCGGGAATGTCGTTTCCACGATCAAGGACGCAGGCTACGCCGGACAAAAGCTGATGATCATCGACTATATTGATGAGGACGGCAAGCTCACCGGCAATCAGGCGATCGCCTTTGATGTGGCGGACGCCGGTGTAGGGGACACAGTCATCGTCAATGTGGACGGCGGCGCGGCAAATATGTTCCTCGGCAGGCAGTGTATTGCCGACCTGACCATCTGCGGCGTGATCGACCACCTGACCATTGACGGCGAAGTAAGGGAGTATCATTGACTATGGATGTGGAAGCAATCAGAAGGGAAGTAGAGCGGCAGGTGCTGCAATATTTCCATATGGATTCCGCCCCCGTCCCCTGCGCGGGACTCGTTACGGGTACGGATGTCATTGCACATTTGGAGCATTCGCTGCTCAATCCCGACACCACGCTGGAGAAAATCAAGGCGGAGTGCGCCGTTGCGCGGAAGTATTCCGTTGCGGCGGTCTGCGTCGCGCCCTACTACGTCCCTGCCGCCCGTGAGGAGTTGCTTGGCAGTCCCGTCGCGGTCGGTACGGCGATCGGCTTCCCGCACGGCTGTATGTCGCAGGCGGCGAAGCTTGCCGAGCTGCGCGAGTGCATGGCAAACGGCGCAACCGAGATTGACGTTGCGCTCAACATCCTTGCCATCAAGTCGGGCAGACTGGACGTTGCCCAGCGCGAGCTGGAGGAACTGGTGCGTGTTGTCTGCGGTAAGGCGAAATTAAAGGCGGTCTTTGAACACGCCCTCTTTACCGACGAGGAAAAGCGCAGCGTTCTGACAATGCTCCGCGCAAGCGGCGTGGATTATGTCAAAATTCAGAATATGCTCAGCGGTCACGGCGCACGCGTCGAGGATGTCAAGCTTGCCTATGACATTTTAGGCAGGAACGTCGGCATCAAGATCGACGGCGGCATCAAAACCCTTGCACAGGCGGAGAGCCTGCTTGCGGCGGGCGCGACCCGTCTCGGCCTGACCGCCACGGCAAAAATTGCCGAAGAGGCAAGGAATAACCGATAAGAGCCACAAAAACATACGAAAGGAACCATGAGTATGGATATTAATGAAATCATCAGACAAGTGACAGAGGAGATCTGCTCGAAGTACGGTGCGCAGACTCCTGCACCTGCTGCCGGCGGTCAGAACCCCGCCGATATGGCAAAATATATTGACCACACCTTCCTGAAGCCGGAAGCTTCCGTTTCGGACATCCGCAAGATCTGCGACGAGGCGAAGAAGTACCACTGCGCCAGCGTGTGCGTCAACCCGTCCTACATTCAGTATGTCGCACAGCAGCTTGAGGGCAGCGGTGTAACGCCGTGCTGCGTTATCGCTTTCCCGTTCGGCACCTGCACGCCCGAGACTAAGGCGTTCGAGGCTGCCGACGCTGCCACGAAGGGCGCGCGTGAGATCGACATGGTCATCAACGTCGGCGCGATCAAGTCCGGCGACTGGATGCTCGTCAAGCGTGACATCGAGGGTGTTGTCAACGCCGTCAAGGGTCGTGCGCAGGTTAAGGTCATCATCGAAGCCTGCCTGCTGACCGACGAGGAGAAGGTCAAGGCTTGCACCGTCGCAAAGCTGGCGGGTGCACACTTCGTCAAGACCTCCACCGGTTACTCCACCGGCGGCGCGACGGTCGAGGATGTCCGCCTGATGCGCGAGACGGTCGGACCCGACATGGGCGTCAAGGCGTCCGGCGGTGTGCGCACCTATGACGACGCGGTCGCGATGATCAACGCAGGCGCGAACCGTATCGGCGCAAGCTCCACCGGCAAGATCGTCTCCGGCGTGAAGAACGACGAGCATAAGTGCATCAACTGCGGCAACTGCAAGAACCAGTGCCCGTCGGGCAACGTCGAGATCCGTAAGAAGCTCTATTGATTCGGAGGCGTCTGCAATGAGAAGACCCATGATCGCGGGCAACTGGAAGATGAACAAAACGCCCGCGGAGACTGTAGCATTGCTGCAGGAGTTGAAAAAGATCCAGCCGAGAGGCAATGTAGAGGTTGTTGTCTGCCCCATGACCGTGAGCCTGTTTGCTGCAGGCGCACAGCTTAAGGGGACCGAGATCAAGCTCGGTGCGCAGAACGTCCATTTTGAGGACAAGGGCGCGTTCACGGGCGAAGCCAACTGCGCGAGCCTGAAGGAGTTGGGCGTCGAGTATGTCATCCTCGGCCACTCCGAGCGCCGCCAGTATTTCGGTGAGACGGATGAGACTGTCAACAAGAAGGTTCTGAAGGTGCTTGCAAACGGTCTGAAGCCCATTGTCTGCGTCGGAGAGAGCTTGGAGCAGAAGCAGACAGGTATCACGAACGAGGTCGTCTGCCTGCAAACGAAGGCAGCGCTCTGCGGTGTGAGCAATGTGCAGATCACTGATGTTGTCATTGCCTATGAGCCTGTTTGGGCAATCGGTACAGGCATGACCGCGACGGCATCCGACGCCAACCGCACTATTGCGGCGATTCGCCGCGCGGTGCGTGAGATGTTCGGCGATGCGGCGGAGCAGGTACGTATCCTCTACGGCGGCAGCATGAATGACAAGAACGCGAACGAGCTGATGAGCCAGCCGGAAATCGACGGCGGACTGATCGGCGGCGCGAGCCTCGTTGCGGAAAAATTTGAAAAGGTCGTTAACTACCACGGCTGATTCCGAATAGAAAAGCAACAGCGCGGGACCGCTCCCGCGCTGTTGCTTTTTGCCGCATGCCACTCTGTTTTTCGTTGCGAGGAGCGAATACCCGCAAGGGAGACGCCGCCTCCGTAGCGTTCGTTCCTCGCGAGCGGCTGCGCAGGCGACGCGACAAGCTGCAAAGGCGACTATCAGTTGCCCGCAGGCAGTTATTTTTCGCCGTTGTTTGCTTTGCAACGCGGATACGGCTCCTTTTTATCGGTCAGCCCCGCAAGGTAATCCATGCTTGTCCCAAGCGCAAGTGCGACACGGCGACATTGTTCAAAGGTAAAATAACGTTTTCCGCTTTCAATCTTAGAGTAGTCGCTTTGGTCGATGCCTGTGAGCAGCTGCATCTTGATTTGTGTGTAGCCTTTCTCCTTACGCAGAGACTTTAATCGATCATTTTCCACAAAAATCACCCATAATATTATGGCAAATTGACCTATTGAAAATATGGTGAAATTGACCTATAATTGTGAAAATAGAGCGCGAGGTGAGGAAAATGTATCGACATATGTATTTATGCCTGTTTCGTGCAATCACGGATGCACTGGAGCAGATCGAGACGCGAAACTACGGTCTTGCCGAGCAGCGGCTAAAGGACGCACAATGCGAGGCAGAACGCTTGTATATTGAGGGAGGAAGGGCGAAAAAGAGTGACACGGCTGTCACCATTTTCACCGCCCGTCATAACATGGAATGAGCGTAAGCTCAGAATTCAAACGGGAGGTTCCTGATTATGAATTGCAACTCGAATGGTTTTGGCGGCTGCTGGTGGATCATCATTCTCATTCTCCTGTTCTGCTGCTGCGGTAACAACGGTACGTTCCTCAACAACGGCTGCGGCTGCGGCTGTGGTTGCGACAACAACTGCGGCTGCTGATCCGAGATCGGCACAACACTTTTGCGGAGGGGCTTTGCCCCTCCGTTTTGGCATTGGAGAAAAAGCCCAGAAAACAAAGCTCGGAGCAGAATTGGTTCTGCTCCGAGTCATGATTATCATGTATGCAGGATTGTCTGTCTGCGGCTTTCCGGCAGGAAGGGAACAAATTGCACTGTGCGTCATCCCTCAACCGGCGTATAAAACACCTTCAGCACCGTCTCATACAGGGAGGTCTGATCCAAATAATAGACCGCGTTCTCGCCTTCCCGTTCTGCCGTTCCTGAGATGGTGGAGAAGTCGAAATGTGCACCGTTGCGCACAAAAGAGGTCAAAAGGAAGGTGACATCCGCAAGGGACATATCCGTAAAGGTGTAGTCCGACATTGCCGAATAGAGGTCCAGCAGTGTTGATACATCTGACTTTGTCTCTTGCAGCGCCTTCGCCACAAATGCGGTAATATATTGTTTCTGCCGCGCCATACGATCCAAATTGCCTTCTAAATCTGCCTTATTACGGGAACGGACATACCGCACTGCGTCCTTACCGGACAGGGTGACCTCCTCGCCTGCGGGATAAGAGGCAAAGTACCGTTCGACAATATCTCCCTGAGGAACTAACGTCACGCCGCCGATGGCATCGTTCGCAACACCGATGGCCTGCATATCCATAGCAATATAGGACTGTATCGGCAGGCCGTAAAGCAATCTGGACACGGACTTCACCACATTATCACAGCTTTGCTCCTGCCCGTCGCCATAGGCAAAGGCACGGCAGAGCTGGGTGCTGCGGCTTTCCAAGTACTTACCGTTGGCGGAGTAAATGTCTACCTGCGCATAGCTGTCGCGGGAGATATTCACCACGTTCGTCGCTCCCGTGACCGTATCCAAGCCGATCAGCAGGATGCAGTCCGCCTCACCGCCGTCTCCGTAGAACTCATTTTTCCCAAGGTCGTTCTTGTCCACGCCGATAAAGAGGAGTGCGGCGATATTCTCATTCAATACATAGGTCTGCCCCTGATAGGAGACGGTCTTGCCGTCGTCATAGCTGAGAATATAGTCTGCCGACGCGTCCTGCGAAGCGTCCGGCGCCTGCGATTCCTCCGGCTGCGGGAAGACAATGCTCGCGTCCTCGTAGTTCAGCATGGAGGACTTGCCCTTGTGGTACAGGATCGTAACGGTAATGACAGCCACAACAAGCAAGGCGAGCAGAATCAGCAGCAAAATGAGCAGTGCCTTCAAAAGCCTCTTCCACCACGGCTTGCGCTTTTTTTCCTTCGGAGACGCTGCTTCGACTGCCTCCGCCGTAGTCAGAGTTTCCTCAATTTCCCCGCGAAAATCATCAAGCTGTTGGCTCATCGTCGATCAACACCCCCTGCACAAGATAGCGCGACAAACCGTAATCAATGCAAGTGCTGAGTGTTACGATTCTGTCATCTGTAGTGACGGTTACACCTTCTCTGACGGCAGCGATCATGCTTTGCGGCGAAAGCATGAAGTCAATATACTCCTGAAACACCTTTTCCTGCGAGAAGTCGAAGGAATTCAGAATATGGCGGGAGTCATACTTATAGGCAGAGACAATTTTATAGGTCAGGATATGCCCGGGTGTGTAGATGTAGAACAGCTCGTTTTCTGCAAAAAACGTTTTGTCGCGGAAATAGTGCAGCGTGCCGAACATGGTCCCGTCCAGCATATCGTGGCCGTAAATGACGGTCACGGGATCGGAAAAGTCTTTGGCGTTGAGCCTCTGCGTGTAAAGCGTGCCGCGGAACTCGTAATTGCCCGACAAATTCCGACGGAGATAGAAGTTCTCCTCCTTGTCCGCAGGAGACTGTACAATAGGATAGTCTATCTCCGTATTCGGAACGTTAATCCATGCGTAAATGTCCGAATTGACCTCCTGCAGTGCGTCGAAATCAATGGGGTTTTCCGCCAGTGCCGGCTCGGACGAGGTCGAAACCTCCTCGGAGGAGGGTAACTCGTTGGTGTTGTCAGACGCCTGCTCCGTTGTTGGATTGGTGGCATCGGGCTTATAGAAGTTAATTTTCTCCTCCGGCCAGAATAAGAAGACGGCAACGCCGATGGCAATGCCCAAAAGGAGAATTGAAAGGATCAAAAGCAGCAGCCAAAGCTTTTTGCGCTTTCTCTTTTCTTGGGACATATGACTGCCCTCCTTGTAAAAGCGGGTATTGATAAATCTGACTCGAAACAACGTTCCGAGTCAGATCAAAAACAAATTTTCTTAATTTAATTCCACTCAGTTTTTCTTGCCGTGGAGTTTCTTGGTTGCCAGCGTAATGCCGATGATCGCAACAGCGGCCGCTACGGCAATCAGGAAGATCATTTGGCCGTCGCCGGTCTGCGGGGAGTCGTTCCCGTTATCACCGGAAGAGCTGGCAGTTGTTTCCATATTGCTGTAGTTTGCAATAATAATGATATCGGAAAGCGGACGGATAACGATCGGGCTGTTGTTCAGACCACCGGAGACAATCTCATACTCACCTTCAATGGTAAAGCCGGTAAAGTCACTGTCCTTAGAATCAGGCGCGGCGATCTCAATGGTATCGCCAACTGGCACTGTGTATACCGAGCTGTTCGGCTTGTCAGTGTCGTACGAGATGAATTCAACGGAATAGACAGGCTGATCAGTGGGGCTCTGAATGGACGAAGCCTCTGTAGCAAATGCGCAGACACAGAACGAAAGCACTAAGCAAAGAGACATAAGAACCGCAAACAACTTTCTCATATTTCAAAATTCCTCCTGTTCGAAGCATACTCATAAATTGAATATGCTAACATTCTACCAAGAATAACCGAGAATGTCAAGTATTCCGAATGCTTTTTTCGGTACTTCATTTGACGATTTTTGATTATTTTTTTCGGCTCTTTTGAGAAACGGCGGCTTTCTCCTCCTGCGGGAGAACCTTCGCGAGGATCACGCCGAGGACGGCGGCAATTGCCGTGCCGCTGATGGTAACATTGCCGATCGAGATGCCCGAGGACAGGCCCAAACCGATGACCAGCATGACGGCGGCAATCACGAGGTTGTAGCTTTTGGTGAAATCCACGTGATTTTCCACAAGCATCCGCAGGCCGACCGAGGCGATCATGCCGAACAGGATGACCGAAACGCCGCCCATGACTGCGGCGGGAATGCTGGTGAGAACGCCCGAGACCTTGCCGAACAGCGACAATACAATGGCGAAAACGGCGGCGATGCGGAGCGTCGCGGGATTATAGTTGCCCGTGGCGGCGAGAACGCCCGTGTTTTCCGAGTAGGTCGTCGCGGCAGGACCGCCCATCGCGCCGGAGAAGACGGAGGCAAGGCCGCAGCCGAGCAGCGTCCGATGCAGACCCGGGTCTTCTATGTAGTTGTGCCCCGTGACTGCGCCGTTGGCGGTAATATCGCCGACGTGCTCGACGAAGGTGACAATGGAGATCGGAGCAATCATCGTGACGGCAAAGCTGACGGCGTCCCAGTTTTTAAACGCGGGCAGCGCAACCTTCGGCAGAGAGAACCAGCTTGCCTGCGCAACCTTTGCGGTATCGACCATGCCCAGCGCGAGGGAGAGCAGATAGCCGACGACAATGCCGATCAGAATGGGAACGAGCTTGATGAAGCCGCGCGTGAAGAACATAACGACGATGATGGTCAGAATCGTCACGACGGCGACGAGCCAGTTTTTCCACAGCGGGATACCCGTAACTGCGGTAGTGATGTTGTTCATTGCGGTGGGTGCGAGCATCATGCCGATAATGATGATCATGCAGCCCGTGACGATGGGCGGGAAGAAGCTTGTGATGCGCTTGGCGCCGAAGAGCTTGACAAGTCCGGCGAGGATCAGGTACAGCACACCGGAGGCGATGATGCCCCAGCCGACATAGGAAGCAAAGCCGTCGATGGAATTCTCGTTGCAGTAGGCGGCGACGGCGCAGATGGATGCGATGAAGGAGAAGCTGGAGCCCATAAAGGCGGGGACGATGCCGCGTGTGATCAGATGGAAGATCAGTGTGCCGATGCCCATACAAAGCAGGGTTACGGCGGGATCAAGACCTGTCAGCGCGGGAACGAGGACGGTCGAGCCGAACATCGCAAAGACATGCTGGATGCCCAGCACAACGGCGCGCCCGGGCTTGTCTCCGCCCCAAAGAACTTGTTGCAGTTTCCGATTCATAGTGACCTCCTTGAAGTTGATAAATTCAGTATAGCATAATTCAACGAAAAGCGCAATATTTTACATGAAAAAACGCATGCTACAGGCTGTATGAATGCTAAGGAAACTCTGAACAAATCAGCGTTGGCGATCAGCGGATCTTTGGCTGCGACTTATCAGTTCGAGAATTTTGAAATACACAAAGAATTCCTGCGGCTTTCAAACCTCGATTTGCGACAAAATCTCTCGCCGACCGCTCTTACGGATTGATTCGGAGCTTTCCTAAAATGGAAAGTATCGACAAAAACCGACACGGCGGCGGAAGAATTTTGACGGAGAAACGACAACTATTCGGAAAAAAACGGAAAGAACTGAAGATTTTTTAGGAGTATACAAGCGGTGTGTCAAAAAAAGGGGAATGAAAAGAATGGCGCTGCGCTCCTTTGCACAGGTACAATGGAGGAGAGCGGGAGGGGATGGCATGGAAAGAAGCTGCTACGGCACGCGGCAAATACTGTGCGAAAACGGCAAAGCGGCGGAGGTATACTATTATCTCCTGCGCGAGCCGTCGGGCTTGGGCGCGGAAATTGTCATGGAGCGAGCGGGAGAACGGGAGAGCGCGGCGGTGCGGTGCGTCACGACCTCGGAGACGCGGATGCGCAAGCTTGCGGCCCTGCTGTATCGCAACGGCGTCACGCCTTGCACGTTACGGGACGTGATTGAGGACGAATTGAATAAAAGCTAAAAAAGGGATAGACTTTTAGGACGTTTTTTGGTAAAATATTACCAATACTGCTGCTTGATGAGAGTATTCCGCCAAGACAGCGCGCCGAAAAAGCCTTCCGTGTCATATCGCAGAGACAAATGCAGTATAACGGTGCAGGCGAGCTCGTGAGAAATGCTGAAGCTTTCCGCAGAGCGCCCGTGCAACGGCAGCGCAGCAGTTTATCGGCGGCGAATAAGCATGAAAAGTTCAGTAAAACTACCGAATGAAAAGGAGACCAAGCGATGAAATGTCCGTATTGTGGCTATCAAGAGAGCAAGGTCGTCGATTCCCGTCACTCTGACGACAATACCAGCATCCGACGCCGCAGAGAATGTCTTTCCTGCCAAAAGCGGTTTACGACCTATGAGACGGTGGAGAGCCTGCCGATCGTCGTTGTCAAAAAGGACAACAGCCGCGAACCCTTTGACCGCAACAAGATCCTGCGCGGCATGGTGCGCGCCTGTGAAAAGCGTCCTGTCAGCATGGCAGATCTGGAGACGGCGGTTTCGGAGATCGAGCAGGTCATTCAGAATTCGCTCGAACGGGAGATTCCGTCACAAAAGATCGGCGAACTGGTCATGGAGCGCTTAAAGCCGCTCGATGAGGTTGCCTATGTGCGCTTTGCCTCGGTATACCGCCAGTTTAAGGATATCAACAGCTTCATGCACGAGCTGAACAAGATCTTGGAAGAAAAGTAAGATGAGAGCCGCGATTGTAATTCTGTCGATTGTGCTGGCGCTTTTGCTTGCTGTCGGAGGCATCCTGTTTTTCGGCAGTGAAAAGACGCCTGTACCCGAGCAGCCTTCGACGACAACGGAGCCTGCGACCGCGCCGCCGACTGCAACAACGGAGGCGCCGACTACAACCGCGACCGAACCGGAGCCGGAGCCGGAGCTGATCCCGCAGGAGCCGCCCGTTGTGCTGCAGGGGAAGCCCGTGGAAAGCTTTCTCATCGACGGCAGCTTGTTCATTCGCGCGGCGGACTTTGCTGAGGCAGTCGGCATGACGATCGAGAGTGAGGAGCCGCTCAAGCTGCGCGGTGCGGATACGGTGGAGCTGTCCGAAAAGCGTTTGACGGTGAACGGCGAGCCGTATGTGCAGCCGATGGAGGAGATCGTTTATCGGGGAGAGGCATATTTCCCCTTGCTCGAAATGGCGGAGGCACTGCGTTATCCGATGTGGACGGACGAAGAAAGCGGCATTACCTATATCACGCCTTCCGCGCGTGCCTTTGAAATCCCCGAAAATGTCAATGTTCCCGTGCTGATGTACCACGCGGTCAGCGACGATATGTGGGGCATCAATGAACTGTTCGTCAGCCCGTCAAGCATGGACGAACAGCTTGCCTACCTTGTCGAAAACGGGTACGATGCCATTTGGTTCGAGGATTTGGCGCACGTTGCGGACTATGACAAGCCCGTGATTCTGACCTTTGATGACGGCTATGACGACAATTACACCGAGCTGCTTCCGCTGCTGCAAAAGTACAATGTTAAGGCGACGGTTTTCGTCATCGGCAACGCTGTAGGTATGAGCCATAAGATGACGGAGGAGCAGATTCGTGAGATGGCGGCTTCGGGTTTGGTGTCCATCCAAAGCCACGGTTACACCCACGACGACATGGACGTGATGGGCGAGGAGACGCTGGAATTCGAGCTGAGCGAGACGAAGAAGGTCATTACCCGCATGACAGGCAGAATCCCTTATGTTTTGTGCTATCCGACGGGAAAGTACAGCAATCTGACGCTGGAGGTTGGTGCGCGGCACTATCTGTTCGGCATCAAGATGGTCGGCGGACAGTATAATACCTCGGATGATCCCTTCCTTGTCAGCCGCTTCTATGTCTCGCGGTATACGGACATCGGAACTTTCGCCTCCTACCTCTCCGCTGCGGGCACATAATAACAACGCAAGGCAGTGACCGCTGCCTTGCGTTTTGTTATTTGTTGAGCGTGACAGCTCTGCCGCGCTGCTGATCACGGGAGTTTTCGGTCAGCGCTGCGTCTGCAAGTCTGCCAGCGCCTGCGGCGTATCTACATCCGTCAACTCCTCTTGCGCGACTTCGACCGTTAAAAGGCGATCGGGATGGCAGCGAATAACGCTGTTGCCGCCGTGATCCTCGGTCAGCGCGAGCAGCTCGTCAAAGAATTCGCGTGGAAAGATGCAGGGATTGCCCCGCTTGCCGTTATGCGCCGCGCCGACAATGCTGCACGGATGCTCACGCCAGCATTGCACGACGCGCTTGACCGATGCGGCATCTAAAAGCGGCTGATCGGAGACTAAATACAAAATCGCGCTGCATTCCGACATCGCTTTCGTGCCGAGCGCGATTGTGTGGCTGATGCCGTAGTCCGGATGCTTGTTATGGATTGTTTCGAAGCCGAATTCCCCCGCCATAGCTTCGATCTCGGGATATTGCGTGACTACCACGACACGCGAAAACAGCTCTTTCGGCACAGCTTCGAGGGCATAGCGGATGAGCGGCTTGCCATTCAGCTTTGCCGCCAGCTTGTTTTCTCCGTAACGCGCCGCGTTTCCTGCCGCCATCACAAGACAGCCGATATTTGCATTCTGCATTCTGCAATTCTCCTTTGTATCGTTCCGACAACAGTATACCCCTTTTCGTACGGAATCTCTACCCTTTTCTTTTTGCAGTACCGACTTTTTTCGTTATTTCAAAAATAGAATAACGATTTTTCTTTTCTTTCCGTACATTTTATGATATACTCAAAATGTATAAACAGAACGAGGCGCTTTTTGGTTATTTCGTTCGAAATTATCGTCAGGAGGTTTACATAATATGAATGTTGGCAAGAGTGTAGCCCGTGTAGACGCGTTCGACAAGGCTACCGGCAGAGCCAAATACACGGATGATCTGTGCGACCGCCATGCGCTTGTCACCCGTGTGGTACGCTCCACCATCGCGCACGGCTATGTGAAGTCTGTTGACATCGCAGCAGCCGAAAAAATCCCCGGCGTAGTAAAGATCTTTACCTGTTTTGACGTTCCTGACATTAAGTTCCCGACCGCGGGCCATCCTTGGTCGGTCGAGGAGGCGCATCAGGACGTCGCCGACCGCCGCCTGCTCAACCGCCATGTCCGTTATTACGGCGACGATGTCGCTGCCGTCGTGGCGGAGGACGAGGTTGCAGCGGCGCAGGCTGCCGCATTGGTCAAGGTCGAATATGAGGAGCTGCCCTTTGTCCTCGACGTGCAGGAGGCAATGAAGGACGGCGCGCCGCAGCTCCATAAGGAATACCCCAACAACATCTTGAAGCACACCTCGAGCCGTAAGGGCAACTATGAACAGGCGATCAAGGAGGAGGGGCTGATTTGCGTCGATAAGTGGTACAACACCCCGACCGTGCAGCACTGCCACATTGAGAACCATGTCGCCTATGCCTATGAGGAGTCGGGTAAGATCGTCATCGTCTCCTCCACGCAGATTCCGCACATCGTCCGCCGCACGGTCGGTCAGGCGCTCGGCATCGACTGGGGCCGCGTCCGCGTGATTAAGCCCTATATCGGCGGCGGCTTCGGCAACAAGCAGGATACGTTGTACGAGCCGTTGGCTGCGTGGCTGTCCATGCAGCTCGGCGGTCGGCTCGTCAAGATCGACATTCCCCGCGAGGATACCTTCGTCTCCAACCGTGTGCGCCACGCCATCCGTTTCCATATGGTCTCGTGGCTGCGTCCGGACGGCACTTTTGTCGCGCGCAAGGTCGAGTGCTTCTCCAATCAGGGCGCTTACGCCTCCCACGGACATTCCATCGTCGCTAAGGCGATGGGCTCCTTCCCGCAGCTCTATCCCTGCGACAACTTCGACTGCGACGCATATACGGTCTTCACCAACCGCTCCGTCGCAGGCGCGATGCGCGGCTACGGTATGCCGCAGGCGTCGTGGGCGCACGAGTGCCACATCGAGGATATCTGCAAGGTTTTGGGTGTCGATTCGCTGCAATTCCGCCGCGACCATATCATGCCGGTCGGCTATGTGGACGGCTTCTCGAAGAACGAGAACTATTACGACAGCTTCAACCAGTGCTTCGACAAGGCGATCGCTTATATCGACTACGACCGTAAGCATGAGGAATATGCGCATCAGACCGGCGATATCCGCAAGGGTGTCGGCATTGCGCCGTTCTGGTACAACACCGCCGTCTGGCCCATCGCGCTGGAGCACTCCTCCTGCCGCATGGTTCTCAATCAGGACGGCTCCATTCAGGTGCAGGTCGGTGAGACGGAGATCGGTCAGGGCGCGGATACCGCCTATGCCCAAATGGCGGCGGATGTGGTCGGCATCAAGGACTACAGAGACGTCCATGTGATCTCCACGCAGGACACCGATGTGACGCCCTTCGGCCTCGGCGCGTACGCGTCCCGTCAGACCTACGTTGTCGGCTTCTCCATCACGCAGACCGGCAACATTCTAAAGGAAAAGATTCTCAAATATGCCAACGAGCTGACCCGTGTGGCAATCGCGAATCTGGATATCATCGAGAGCAATATCGTCCGTACGACGGACGGACGCGTCTTGATGAGTCTGAAGGATTTGGCGACCGAGGCGTTCTACAGCCTTTCGCATTCCGAGCATATCACGGCGGAATCGACCTATCAGATTCGCAACAACGCCTATTCCTTCGGTTGCTGCTGCGCCGAGGTCACGGTGGATATCCCAATGTGCCGCGTGACGATTGACAAGATTATCAATGTCCACGACTGCGGCAAGCTCATCAACCCGCAGCTCGCTGCCGCGCAGGTACACGGCGGTATGTCGATGGGCATCGGCTACGCCCTTTCCGAACAGCTCCTGTTTGACGAAAAGACGGGCAAGCCGCTCAACAACAACCTGCTGGACTACAAGCTCTCGTCTACGATGGATCATCCGCATTTGGAGGCGCAGTTCATCGAGAATCCGGAGCCGACCAGCCCGTTCGGCACGAAGGCACTCGGCGAGCCGCCCGCGTGTCCTGTTGCGCCGGCGATCCGCAACGCCATTCTGAACGCAACGGGCGTGGCGATCGACGACGCGCCGATGACGCCGCACATCCTCTTCAAGCGCTTCTCCGAGGAGGGCTTGATCAACGATCCGTGGAGAAAGGAGAATTGAGCCATGTATGATATGAAAGCCTATTACGAGTCCGCGAGCGTGGAGGACGCCATTCGCCTGCGGATTGAACATCCCGATGCGCACATCATTGCCGGCGGCTCGGATGTCTTGGTGCAAATGCGCGAGGGCAAGCGTGCGGGCGTGGAGCTGATCTCCATCTATATGCTCGACGAGCTGCGCGGCGTGTCCCTCGACGAGGACGGCACGCTCCGCATCGGCAGTCTGACGAGCTTCTCCCATATTACCAAGGATCCGCTGATTCAAAAATATATCAACGTCCTCGGTGAGGCAGTCGATCAGGTCGGCGGCCCGCAGATCCGCAACATCGGCACGATCGGCGGCAACACCTGCAACGGCGTGACCTCCGCTGACTCCGCCTCTACCCTCCACGCGTGGGAGGCGGTTGTTGAGCTGACGGGCAAGGACGGCAAGCGTCTTGTTCCGATCAAGGACTTTTATCTGAAAGCCAAGGTCGTCGATATCCGTCCGGACGAAATTCAGACCGCCATCCTCATTCCGAAGGAGAGCTACGAGAATACCTGCGGCTATTATATTAAGTATGCCATGCGCAACGCCCTTGACATCGCGACGAACGGCTGCTCGGTCAATGTCCGCCTGTCCGCAGACAAGAAGACCTTCGACCGCGTCCGCATCGCTTACGGTGTCGCAGGTCCTATCCCGATGCGCGCCCCGAACGCGGAGGCGTTCATTAACGGGAAGGAAGTCAATATGGAGAATATCGAGGCGTTTTCGCAGAAGGTGCTGGAGGATATCAACCCGCGTGATTCGTGGAGAGCGTCGAAGGCGCTGCGCCAGCATGTCGCCGTCGAATCCGCGAAGCGCTGCATCATCGAATCTGTCAAACGAGCAGGAGGTGCGCTGTAATGGGAAAGCAATATATGCTGGTCAAGTATAACCTCAACGGCAAAGATGTCGAGCAGATGGTGGACGTTCGCGCCAGCCTGACCGATATGCTCCGCAACGATTTCCGCATGACCTCCGTCAAGAAGGGCTGCGAGGTTGGCGAGTGCGGCGCGTGCACGGTGTTGATTAATGGCGAGGCGTTTAACTCCTGCATTTACCTCGCTGTGTGGGCGAACGGCAAGAAGATCCGCACACTCGAAAGCCTGATGGGCCCGAACGGAGAGCTGTCGGATATTCAGCAGGCATTTATTGACGAGGCTGCCATCCAGTGCGGCTTCTGCACGCCCGGCTTTATCCTGAGTGCCGTCGAGATCTTGGAGAGCGGCAAGGAGTACACCGATGCCGAGCTGCGCAAGCTCCTGTCCGGCCATCTGTGCCGCTGCACGGGCTATGAGAATATCATCCGTGCCGTTAAGAAGACCATGTACCGCCGCCTCGGCAAGCCGATGCCGCAGTGAGTCTGTATACGCGCAGAACAACGCCGCTTGCCCTCCTTGGCAAGCGGCGCTTCAGTTTGCCAAGAAACCCCTGTTTTCCTGAAGCGAAAACAGGGGTTCTTTGTCAGACTGGTAAATCGGTCGGCGCGAGCCGACCGATTTGTATTTTTTTACTTTTCGGATTCCGCAAGCTCCTTCAGCGCGTCCTTGCGGCTGAAGTTGGCTCTGCCCTTTTCGTCGTAGCCCATGAACTTGACCCATGTCATATCGCCGACGTTCAGGACGTCCTCAACCTTCTCCACGCGGCGGTTTTCGAGCTTGGAGATATGCACCATACCGTCATGACCCGGGGCGATCTCGACGAACGCGCCAATCGGCAGGATGCGGACGACCTTGCCGTAGTACAGCGCGCCGACCTCGGGGACAAAGCAGATATCGTCGATCATCTTCTTTGCGGCATAGCCGGCGGCGGAATCGACTGCGGCGATGAAGACATTGCCGTCGTCGTCGATATCGACCTTTGCGCCGGTATCCGCGCAGATCTTCTGAATGGTCTTGCCGCCGGAGCCGATAACCTCGCGAATCTTATCCACGGGAATCTGCATGGAGATCATCTTCGGGGCGAACTCGGACACCTCAGGACGCGGCGCTGAGATGCACGGCAGCATGACCTGCTCCAAGATCTCCAAACGCGCCTTGCGGCAGCGCTCCAGGGCATCCGCGATGATTTCCATTGTCAGGCCCTTGTTCTTGAGGTCCATCTGAATGGCGGTGACGCCTTCGGTCGTACCGGCGACCTTGAAGTCCATCTCACCGTGGAAGTCCTCAACACCCTGAATGTCAGTGAAGGTTCTCCACTCGCCCGTCTCCTGATCGGAGATCAGACCGCAGGAGATGCCCGCGACCGGACGCTTGATGGGGACGCCCGCGTCCATCAGTGCCAGCGTGGAGCCGCAGATGGAGCCTTGCGAGGTCGAGCCGTTGGAGGACAGAACCTCGGAGACGACGCGGATGGCATAGGGGAACTCCTCAACGCTCGGGATCACGGGCAGCAGCGCCTTTTCGGCAAGAGAGCCGTGACCGATCTCGCGGCGGGAGGTAGAGCGGGCGGCACGCGCCTCGCCGGTGGAGAAGGACGGGAAGTTGTAGTGGTGGATATAGCGCTTGGTGTCCTCCTGATAGATGGTGTCGAGCTTCTGCGCGGCAGAGAGGGTGTTCAGTGTGCAGATGGAGAGCACCTGCGTCTGACCTCTTGCGAACAGGCCGGAGCCGTGGACACGCGGCAGAACGCCGACCTCGGCGTCGAGCGGACGAATCTCGTCCATGTGTCTGCCGTCTACGCGCTTGCCCGCGAGCAGCCACTTCTTGACGACCTTCTTCTGCATCTTATACAGGCAGACGTCAATGTTAATGTCGAAGTCTTCATACTTCTCGGCGAACTTCTCGGCAAAGTCGCGGCGGGCCGCGGTCAGGCGCTCCTCGCGGATGTTCTTGTCGTCGGTATCGAGGGCGTACTCGATCTGATCCATACCGTAGGCGCACAGGTCATCGAGCAGGTCATGGTTGACGGCTGCCTTCTCGAAGGTGAACTTCGGCTTGCCGATGGTGTCCACGATGGTGTTGATGAACTTGACGACCTCCATGTTCGTCTCATGCGCAATGCGGATGCACTCGAGGACAATGGCTTCGGGCGCTTCCTTCGCTTCTGTCTCGATCATCACGACCTTCTCAAAGGTGGAGGCGATGCAGACAAAGCAGTCAGCGGCGTTGCGCTGCTCGGTGGAGGGGTTGATGACATACTCGCCGTTCAGATGGCAGACATTCGTCGTGGCGATGGGCCCGTTCCAGGGCACATCGGAGCAGGCGACGGAGATAGACGCGCCGAGGGAGGCGACGATCTCTACGGGGTTGTCGTAGTCGTTGGTCAGCACGGTGCAGGTGACGACGACATCGTTTCTCAGCTCGTCGTCAAACAGCGGGCGCATCGGACGGTCGATGATACGACTGTTGAGGATGCCGCGCTCGGAGGGCTTGCCCTCGCGGCGGTTGAAGCTGCCGGGAATGCGACCGACGGAGTACATCCGCTCCTCAAATTCGATGGTGAGAGGGAAGTAGTCAATGCCGGGCTTGGGGTCGGGCGAGCAGGTGACGGTGGTGAGGACGGTGGTGTCACCGTAGCGGCAGATGCACTCGGCGTCGGCAAGCTCCGCAACTTTACCGGTTTCTACGGTAAAGGGACGGCCGCCGATCATCGTCTCAAACACATGGTGCTTGGGATACTGTTTTCTGGTAATCATTGGTTGACCTCCTGTTAATCTTTTTTCACGGGAGGTTTAGCACTTGAAGCCGAAGCCGCTTTGGGGTGCTTAAATTGTCATTGCGAGGGCGCTTGCGCCCGTGGAAATCTGATTAGATCATGCGAAACAACCCGATTAGATTCCCACGTCGGCTTCGCCTCCTCGGAATGACACGGAGGGGTGGTGCTGTGTTTTGTCGGCTGCGCCTTCAACTGCTAAACGGCGCTCCCGTGTGCGGGGAAAGTGAAAATGGGCGACCGCGTGGGCCGCCCATAGATGCGCTATTACTTACGGATGCCCAGCTTTGCAATGATGGCGCGATAGCGGTTGATGTCCTTCTTTGCAAGATAGTCGAGCAGGCTGCGGCGCTTACCGACCATCATGAGCAGGCCGCGACGGGAGTGGTTGTCGTGCTTGTGCTCACGCAGATGCTCGGTCAGCTCGTTGATGCGAGCGGTGAGAATGGCGATCTGAACCTCGGGGGAACCGGTGTCGCCTTCGTGGGTCGCGTACTCCGCGATAATCGCGGTCTTCTTTTCCTTCTGGATCATGGTTGTTTCCACCTTTCAAAAAATTCTCCTGCGGCTAAGTTGCGGGATGGCGGAATGCTCCGACACGGAGCGATCCCCCGAAACTGAGCGCGCGGAATGATGCTTGGCAAAACGCCAGCCAAAATATAGTAGCACAGACTCACGGAAAAGTAAAGAGAAAGTTTTCTGGAAATGCCGATTTTTTCGGGATTTCCACGCCTTCCAACTGCAAAAGCGTCCGCTTTGCCGTAAGCCCCCATGCAAACCCGCCGAGTCCGCTCGCGGCGACGACGCGGTGACAGGGAAGCACGATGGGAAGTGGATTCTTTCCGACCGCGCTTGCTGCGGCGCGAACGGCTTTGGCATTGCCGACGGCTGCTGCCAACTGCCCGTAGGTAACGACCTTGCCGTAAGGAATGCTTGCCAGCGCCGCCCAGACGCTTTTTTGAAACGGCGTCCCCTGCGGCGCAAGCTGTACAGAAAAGTCTTCCCGCTTTTTCGAAAAGTATTCCAAAAGCTGCAAGACTGCCGCTTGCGTGACGGTGTTCGGCGCGCTTTCCTCGCGTTTCTCCGCCAAAGCAATCTCGCAGAGCGCGGTTTCATTTGCCGTCAGGCGCAGCAGCCCGAGCGGCGTTTCAAGATACTCGACAAACATTTTTAACCGTGCAGGAAGCTGAGCGCCTCAATGCCGAGCGCCATCACGAGCGTGACGACAATACCGGCGAGCACAACGCCGAGGAAGATCGTCGGCAAGGCACGCTTTAAGCGCATTTCCATCAGCGCGGCGACCAGCGCGCCCGTCCATGCGCCCGTTCCCGGGAGGGGAATGGCGACGAGCAGGCACAGCCCGATCAGCTCAGACTTTTGCACCCTGCCGCTTTTGTTCGAGGCGCGCCGTTCGAGCTTTTCGGCGATGCGTCCGAGGCGCGGGTAGCGCTTCATCCAATGCAGAAACTTGCGGATGAACAGCAGGATAAAAGGCACGGGGAGCATATTGCCAATGACGCTGATGATGCAGGCTGCCCACGGCGCGAGTCCCTGCGCCATGCCGTAAGGGATTGCTCCGCGCAGCTCGATCACGGGAACCATAGATATTAAAAATGTAATGAGCGCCTTTCCGGCGAGTGTGGAGAGAAATGCCATAGTGCTTCTCCCTTTATTTATGTAATTCATCGGGGTTTGTGCGACAAAAACCCAATTTATTTTAGAATATCCTTAGAATATCATATTCCTTATAAAAATGCAAGCAGTCCGCCGATTTTTGCTGCGGCGGTTTTGCACAGGGTACGGACAAAATCCCTTGTTTCCGCTGCGCGCAAAATGCTATAGTTCCGCGATGCAAAAATGAAATTTTTGTGCATATTCACAAAAACCGCTTGCACTTTGCGTGCCGAACGTATATAATATATCTTACAATCAATTCGTACTGCCGTTGGCAGAAATGTCCCTTGCATTCCCGCCGTGTGTCCTGTATAATAAGAACAAACAGAGAAACAGGGAGGCAGTGTCATGGCAAAGCTGTATTTCAAGTATGGCGCGATGGGCTCGTCCAAGACGGCGCAGGCGCTCATTACCAAGTATAACTACGAGGAAAACGGAATGCGCGTCTGGCTGATCAAGCCCTCTGCGGATGACCGCGACGGTGCAATCATCCTGCGCAGCCGCGTCGGACTGGAGGCGCCTGCGGAGGTTATTTCGCCCGAGGCAGACATCCGCAAGCTCTTTGCGCGGCAGGAGAAGACCGATGTCATCATTGTCGATGAGTGTCAGTTTATGACGCCGGAGCAGATCGACCAGCTCCGTGAGATCGTGGACGCCGAGAATGTTCCCGTGCTCTGCTTCGGTCTGCGGACGGACTTCCGCAGCACGCTTTTTCCCGGCAGCCGCCGTCTGTTTGAGGTTGCGGACACCATTACGGAGATCAAGACAATCTGCGACTGCGGCGCGAAAGCAACAACCAACGCCCGCGTCGGCGAGGACGGCTATATCGTCACCGAGGGCGCGCAGCTTCTGCTCGGCGGCAACGACCGCTATATTGCCATGTGCCACAAGTGCTGGATGCGCAACATCCGTGAGCACCGCAAAGTAAGATAAAAAATTTCACATAGCTTTGAAAGGAGAACCACTATGAATTACCCGACTCCCCACATCAATGCCAAGCCTGAGGACTTCGGTCAGACCGTCCTGATGCCCGGCGATCCGCTTCGCTCGAAGTACATTGCCGAGAATTTCTTGGAGAACGCCAAGCTTGTCAACAACGTCCGCGGCGTGCAGGGCTATACCGGCTTCTACAAGGGTGTGAAGGTCTCTGTTATGGCGTCCGGCATGGGCATTCCCTCCATCGGCATCTATTCCTATGAGCTTTACAACGCCTTCGGTGTGCAGAACATTATGCGCATCGGCTCTGCAGGCTCCATCAACCCCGACATCCATGTCCGCGATATCGTTATCGCGCAGGGTGCCTGCACCGATTCCAACTTCCTGCACCAGTACCACATCGACGGCACGTTTGCGCCCATCGCGTCTTACGAGATGATGCGCAAGGCGGTTGAGTCCTGCGAGCAGGTCGGCGCGACCTACCATGTCGGCAATGTCCTGTCCACCGACAACTTCTATAACGACGACGAGGGTCTGCCCGAAGTGCTGCAGACCGTTCCCGCGTGGCAGAAGATGGGTGTCATGGCGTGCGAGATGGAGGCGGCGGGCCTTTACATGACCGCTGCCCGCTGGAAGAAGAACGCACTGTGCATCTGCACGATTTCCGACCATATGCTCACCGGCGAGGCGCTGCCTGCTGAGGAGCGTCAGACCTCCTTCCGCGAGATGATGGAGGTTGCGCTGGAGACGGCGGTCAAGCTCGAGAAATAAAAAACAGGTCAGCTTAGGGGCGGACGGCGCTTGTCCGCCCCTAAACTGCCCCTTGCAATGTTTATATTTTATATTTAATATAAGGAGAACACTATGAAACGCGTATTTTTATTTGTCCTCGATTCCTGCGGCTGCGGCGAAATGCCCGATGCCGCGTCCTTTGGTGATCACGGCGTCAACACGCTGAAAAGCTGCTCTACCTCTGACAAGCTTCATATTCCGAATCTGCTGTCCTACGGCTTGGGCAACATCGACACCGTGGATTATCTGCCTAAGACGGAAGCACAGAAGGGTGCCTGCGCTCGTCTGAAGGAAGCGTCAATGGGCAAGGATACCACCATCGGCCATTGGGAGATCGCGGGCATTGTCTCGCCCGATCCGCTGCCTACCTATCCCAACGGCTTCCCGGAGGAGCTTTTGAAGCCCTTCCGCGAGGCGACGGGCAGAGGCGTCCTTGCCAATGCGCCGTGGTCCGGTACGGAGGTCATCAACAAGTACGGCGAGGAGCACATGAAGACGGGCGACCTGATTGTTTACACCTCCGCCGACTCCGTGTTCCAAATCGCTGCCCATGAGGACATTGTCCCGCCCGAGCAGCTTTACGAATACTGCCGCATTGCGCGCAAGCTCCTTGTCGGCAAGCACGGCGTGGGCAGAGTCATTGCCCGTCCGTTTATCGGCAACGCGAAGGACGGCTTCACCCGCACCTCCAACCGTCACGACTTTTCCCTTGAGCCGCCCGCAGAGACCATGCTCGACGCGGTGAAGGCAGCGGGACTGGACTCCATCGGCGTCGGCAAGATCTATGATATCTTTGCGCATCGCGGCACGACCGAGTACATCTACACCAAGGGCAACACCGACGGCCTGAACAAGACAATGGGATACGCCGAGCGCGACTTCCGCGGTCTGTGCTTCATCAACCTCGTCGATTTCGATATGCTCTACGGTCACCGCCGCAATATCGACGGCTATGCCGCCGCGCTGACGGAATTTGACGGCTGGTTCGCGGAATTCATGGAAAAGATGGGCGAGGACGATATCGTGATGATCACCGCCGACCATGGCTGTGACCCCGCTTACACCGAGACGACCGACCATACCCGCGAATATGTGCCGCTGCTGATCGCAGGCAAGCAGGTCAAGCCCGTCAACCTCGGCACGCGCATGAGCTTTGCGGACATCGCCGCAACCGTGACCGAGCTGCTTGGTGTGGAGTTCAACACCCCGGGCAAGAGCTTCGCGAAGGAGATCGTCTAAAGACACATGCAGACCCTACACCAAGTATGAACCCATTCACTTTGTTAAGAAAGGAGGGAATCGGGAATGACTTCTTTGGAATTGGTCAATCTCGCCATTGAGGCACGGGAGCATGCCTATGTGCCTTATTCCAACTTCGCCGTCGGCGCGGCGCTGCTGACAAAGGAAGGTAAGGTCTATCAGGGCTGCAATATCGAAAACTCATCCTACGGCGCGACAAACTGCGCAGAGCGCACCGCCTTTTTCACCGCTGTCTATCAGGGCGAGCGGAACTTTGAGGCGATCGCCATTGTCGGAGGCAAGGCAGGCGAGCCGGTACATGAGCTTTGCGCACCCTGCGGTATCTGCCGTCAGGTGATGCGTGAATTCTGCAAAGATGACTTCAAAATCTTTTTGAGCAAGGGCGACGGCACAGTCTTAGAGACAACTTTGACACAATTGCTGCCTTTGAGCTTCTCAAAAGAGGATTTGGAACGTTGATTTTGTTAAAAATCAACAAATTTTCTGCAGCATCTTGATTTTTACGTGATTTTGTGTAACAATGTATCAAGCGGTAAAACCGCAAACAAAAATTTTGGAGGTAAGAAAATGAAGAAACTTGTTGCTCTTCTTCTCGCCCTCTGCATGGTAGCCTGCCTGTTCGCCGGCTGCTCGGACGAGAAGGAACCCACTGAAAGCACTCCTGCTGCAAGTGACCCCAGCACTGAGCCCACCGAAGAGCCCAGCACTGAGCCCACCGAAGAGCCCAGCACTGAGCCCGCTACCACCAGCGACTATCGTGTAGCTATGGTTACCGACTACGGCGATATCACCGACCAGTCCTTCAACCAGACCACCTACGAAGCCGGCAAGGCATGGTGCGAGGCCAACGGCGTTGACTTCACCTACTACAAGCCGACCGGCGACTCCACCGCTGAGCGTGTTGCTGCTATCGACCAGGCTGTTGCCGATGGCTACAACGTCGAGAACTATCCCGATGTGAAGTACATCGCCCTCGACGTCGGCGAGTATGACCTGCAGGATGCTGCCGGCACCGTCGATGACTGGTCCTATGTCTATCCCGCAAACGTTTACTCCGCTGTTTACCAGGAAGAGCTTGCCGGTTACATGGCCGGCTACGCTGCTGTGAAGCTCGGCTACAAGCACCTCGGCTTCCTCGGCGGCATGGCTGTTCCCGCTGTTGTCCGCTATGGCTACGGCTTCGTGCAGGGCTGCGACGCGGCTGCTGCTGAGATGGAAATCACTGGCGAAGTTGCTATCGAGTATGTCTATGGCAACCAGTTCTCCGGCGACGCTGACATCACTGCTTACATGGATACTTGGTATCAGAACAAGGGCGTTGAAGTTGTCTTCGCTTGCGGCGGCGGCATCTTCACCTCTGCCGGCGAGGCTGCGCAGAAGGTCGAGGGCGCGAAGGTTATCGGCGTTGACGTTGACCAGAAGGGCACCATCGATGGCCTGTATGGCGAAGGCATGACTGTTACCTCCGCGATGAAGGGCCTTGCTCCCACCGTCGACACCATGCTGACCGAGCTGATCGTCAACGACAACTGGGCTGCTTACAGCGGCAAGGTTGAGACTCTGGGTCTTGTCTCTGCGGATCCCGCTCTGAACTATGTCCAGATCCCGTCCTCCACCCAGTGGTCCGACGACTTCACCGAGGCTGACTATGTCGCTCTCGTCGGTGAGCTGTTCGACGGCACTCGTACCGTCTCTGCTGACACCGAGAACGAGCCCGAAGTCACCATCGCTGTTGACTATCAGGGCAACATCAAGTAATTCACCCCACAACTTTAGAGAACGGGCTTCTGCCCGTTCTCTTTTTTTAGAGTCGTTGCAAGCACAAGATAACTGCCTGACAGTGCGCCGCAACACAATGACACGATGCGTCGCGCATAAGGCAGAAGCGTCCGGGGACGGCGAAAACTGTCGTTTTGCACAAATTTTCTTTCGATATTTAGCAGTTCTAACAAAAACGCTGGGGCGCTTGCTTTTCGAAGAAATTGGATTTGAATTTTCAAATTCAATGGTGTATAATCAAACTGTAATTTTATAAAGAGGAGGAATCAGCTTGAGCAATGAACATTATGCGATAGAAATGCTGAACATCACCAAGCGCTTTCCCGGCATTATCGCAAATGATAACATCACGCTGCAACTGAAAACCGGCGAGATCCATGCCTTGCTTGGCGAAAACGGCGCCGGTAAATCAACATTGATGAGCGTCCTGTTCGGTCTTTATCAGCCGGAAGAGGGCATCATCAAGAAGGACGGCGTCGAAGTTTCGATCCGCAACCCGAACGATGCCAACGCGCTGCATATCGGCATGGTGCATCAGCATTTCAAACTCGTCGAGTGCTTCTCCGTTCTCGACAACATCATTCTCGGTGTCGAGCCGACACATATGGGCTTCCTACAGAAGGCGGAGGCGCGTGAAAAGGTACTTGCGCTTTCCGAAAAGTACGGACTCCATGTTGACCCTGACGCGATGATCGAGGATATCACCGTCGGTATGCAACAGCGTACCGAGATCCTGAAGATGCTTTATCGCGACAATGAGATCCTGATCTTCGACGAGCCGACTGCGGTTCTGACGCCGCAGGAGATTGACGAGCTGATGGAGATCATGCGCGGTCTTGCGAGAGAAGGCAAATCCATCCTCTTTATCTCCCACAAGCTCAACGAGATTATGTCCGTTGCTGACCGCTGCACTGTCCTGCGCAAGGGTAAATATGTCGGCACTGTCAATGTCGCCGACACCACAAAGGAAGAACTGTCCCGCATGATGGTCGGCAGAGATGTCGAATTCGTTGTACATAAGGATCCGGCGAAGCCGACGGATGTCGTTCTCAATGTTGAGCATATGACCGTCGCGTCTAAAATGCACAGCAACAATGCGGTCAAGGATGTCTCTTTCAAGGTTCGCCGTGGTGAAATTGTCTGTATCGCGGGTATTGACGGCAACGGTCAGACTGAGCTCGTCTACGGTATCTCCGGACTGGAGCCTTTGAAGACCGGTAAGCTTGAGCTGTGCGGCAAGGACATTACGAAGGCGCCTATTCGCAAGCGCAACACGAGCGGCATGAGCCATATTCCGGAGGATCGCCACAAGCACGGCCTCGTTTTGGATTACACGCTTGAAAACAACCTTGTTCTCCAGCGCTATTTTGAGCCGGAGTTTACCAATAAGGCGGGCTTCCTGCGTAAGGGCAATATCCGCACCTATGCCGAGCGCCTGATTGAACAGTACGATGTCCGCTCCGGCCAGGGCCCCATTACGATTGCCCGCTCCATGTCCGGCGGCAACCAGCAAAAGGCGATTGTTGCTCGTGAGATCGATAAGGATCCCGAGCTGCTCATCGCCGTGCAGCCGACCCGCGGCTTGGACGTCGGCGCAATTGAGTACATCCATAAGCAAATCGTTGCGCACCGCGATGCGGGCAATGCCGTCCTGCTTGTCTCCCTCGAACTCGACGAGGTCATGAGCCTCTCCGACCGCATCCTCGTGATGTATGAGGGCGAGATCGTCGGCGAGCTTGACCCCAAGAAGACAACCGTCGAAGAACTCGGCCTGTATATGGCTGGCGCAAAGAGAATGGAGGTACAGTAATATGAAGCAACGTACTCCTTTGCTGCGCAAGAGCGCAGCGCAGACGCTCCTTGCATCGCTGCTGTGCATCCTGCTCGGTCTTTTGGTCGGCTATCTTGCACTGCTGATCATCGAGCCGTCCGGTGCGTGGGAAGCGATTCTTGCGGTTCTGAAGAACTTCTTAAAGTATCCGACCGGTGCGCAAAAAGTGAAGTACTTAGGCAGCACACTGGTCAAGACCGCACCGTTGCTCTTGTGCTCTCTGTCCGTCCTGTTTGCCTATAAGGTCGGCCTGTTTAACATCGGTGTTGCCGGTCAGTATGTCCTCGGTGCTGCTGCCTCGCTGGGCTGCGCACTGCTGGCGGGTCTGCCCTGGTATGTGTGCCTCCTCGCTGCCGTTGCTGCTGCGGCGATCTCCGGCGCGCTTTGCGGCGTCCTGCGTGCTTACCTCAATGTCAACGTCGTTATCTCGGGCATCATGCTCAACTGGATCAGCCTGTATGCAACCAACCTGATTCTGAAGGGCGGCATGGAGAAGACCGGTAAGGATACCATCCGTCTGGTCAAGGCGAACAAAGACGCGATCCTGCCGACGCTCGGCTTGGACAAACTGTTCAATAATAACCAGTATGTTACCATCGCCATTCCGATTGCGATCATCGTTGCGATCGTCATTTGGGTCCTGCTCGATAAGACCAAGTTTGGCTATGAGCTGAAGGCGACCGGCAACAACCTGAACGCTGCGAAGTACTGCGGCATGAAGGAAAACCGCAACATCATTCTGACCATGGTGATCGCCGCCGCATTGGCAGGTCTCGGCGCAGGACTTTACTATCTGTCCGACTTCGAACAGTGGAATGTCAACTCCTCCTCCGTCCCCGCCATGGGCTTTAACGGCATTGCAGCGGCGTTCCTCGGCGGTCTGCATCCCATCGGCGCAATCTTCTCCTCGTTCTTCATCCAGCATATCACGCTGGGCGGCGCAAATGTCGATCTGAGTCACTATTGCGCGCAGATCGCGGATTTCATCTCTTCTATCATCATTTACCTGTGCGGCTTCGTCCTCTTCTTCAAGACCTGCCTCAACCGTGCGTTGGACCGTCGTGAGGAAAAGAAAATTCAGGCTGCAAAGGCAAACAGTGCGACAGAGGAAGGAGGAAATAAATAATGGTATTGCTGATTCAATATACTCTTATTTTCGCTGCCGTTCTGCTGCTGGTCGCGTTGGGCGGCTGCTTCTCCGAACACTCCGGCGTGATCAACATCGGCTTGGAGGGCATTATGGTCATGGGCGCCCTCGGCGGCGCGCTGGTCATGCGCTTCCTGCCCTATAATCCCGATACTGCCAACTTGCTGACGAACCTCGGCGTCTTTGCCTGTGTTGCACTTGCAAGCATTGCGGCAGGTATGATCTACTCCCTCTTGTTGGCAGTTGCCTGCATCAACTTCAAGGCGGATCAGACGATCGTCGGTACGGCAATGAACCTGCTCGGTACTGCACTGGCGACGGTTATCGTTAAGTCGATGAACACGGCGATAAACCCCGACGACCATTCCTCCGAGATCCAGTACATTAACGCGAAGAAAGCATTCCTGTCCGATTTCGGCGGCAAGTTTGAATTGAACTGGTTCGTCATCCTTGCGATCATCCTGTTGGTAATCGCGACCATTCTGTTGTATAAGACTCGTTTCGGTTTGCGTCTGCGTGCCTGCGGCGAGCATCCGCAAGCGGCGGACTCGGTCGGCATCAATGTCTACAAGATGCGCTATGCCGGTGTTCTGATCTCCGGTTTCCTCGGCGGTCTCGGCGGTATCACCTACATCACCGCCGGCGTCAGCGTTTGGAAGTTTGAAAACGGCGTTGCAGGCTTTGGCTTCCTTGCTTTGGCGGTTATGATTTTCGGTGCATGGCATCCCGTCCGCATCGCGGGCGCGGCTGTGCTGTTCGGTCTGTTCCGCGCACTCGGCAATGTCTATAACGGCATTCCGCTGCTTGCGAATATGGGTATTCCCAGCGCAGTTTATAATATGCTGCCGTACATCGTCTCACTGATTGTTCTTGCGTTTACATCTAAGAACTCCAGAGCGCCGAAAGCGGAGGGCATCCCCTACGACAAGGGTCAACGCTGACCTTAAAAATCATACGAAATTGTCCTATCCCCTGCTTGCAGGGGATAGGACAATGACTGTTATCTGAGAAAAAGATGTCGGGTTGCCCGACGACACGGAGGATATAAAATGTCAAATATCATTGTCATTGGCATAGCAGGCGGCAGCGGCAGCGGTAAAACAACTTTGATGAAAAATCTTATCGCCCGTTTTCAGGACGATGTGACCGTCCTCAGCCATGATAATTACTACCGTCCGTATGAGGAATTGACAATTGAGGAGCGGCGGAAGGTTAACTATGACCATCCGGACGCGTTCGATACAGAAATGATGATCGAGCATTTGAAGCAGCTCAAGGCGGGGCAGCCGATCGAATGCCCGAATTATGATTATACGACCTATTCGCGCTGCGCGGAGACGACGCGCATCGAGCCGCGCAAGGTCATTTTGGTAGAGGGTATCCTGATTTTTGAGAACAAAGCTCTCTGCTCACAGATGGATATTAAGATATTCGTCGATACCGATGCGGATGTCCGCCTGATTCGCCGCATCAAGCGCGACGTAGCAAAGCGCGGCAGAAGCTTGGAATCTGTGCTGACACAGTATTTGAACACGGTCAAGCCAATGCACGAACAGTTCGTTGAGCCGAGCAAGAAAAACGCCGACCTCGTCGTTTTGGAGGGCGGCAAAAACCTTGTTGCGTTGGAAATGATCATCGACCGCATCCAACGCCATATTGATAACGACTGAGAATATCCACATACAAATGCAGCCTCCCGCAGGACTTGTCCTGCGGGAGGCGTTTACTTTGTAGAGCGGGAGGAGAGGTTGCCACGTCGCTTCGCTCCTCGCAATGACACGTGGGCCTTCACCGTTCCTTAAGCTTGTGACATTTTGATCTGTTCATACCATGCAGAAGGACTGATCGGGAAAGTAATTTACTGTACGTGGGTATGGTTGTTGATATGGTCGATGCAGTAGCAGAAGTAGCCCTTGCACTTGGAGCAGTAGCGAAATTCCAGATCGGGACACTCGGTGTCCGTTCGCCCGCAGACCGTGCACTTGTGGCGATACGGGCGCTGCCCCGTACTGCTGCGGTAATTCTTCGCCCAATCGGGATTCGGCTGCGGCTCGGTTACCTTTGCGCGCGGCTGCTTCCGACGGCGCGGGGAACGCCGCAGATTGGGAAGCAGATTCTTGATGTCCCGTCCAAAGAACAGCAGGTAGTTCAGCAAAGCAACCAGCGGGAACAGCGCGATCAGGACATAAGCCGTGGTATAGAACGCCCCGAGGAAGGACACCTTTACGGCAGTCACGAGGCCGGAGATGATGCCGTACAACGTGAAGCCGATATCCACCCATGCGAGCCATTTCATTTTCACCGGCAGAATCATCATGAAGTATACGCGCTGATCGGGCGCGAGCGTTGCCACTGCGAGGAACATTGAAAGGTTGATATAGTGCGAAGACATTGTCAAGGGCGCGCCGAAAATCCAATACAGAAGCATGGCGTAAAGATCGCTTAAAAGGATTCCGCAAAAATAGAAAATATTAAAGCGGAGCGTGCCCCAAACGTTCTCCAGCATGGAACCGACCCAGTAATAGAACATAATGGAGAAAAACGCTCCTAAAAGGTTGCTGAACAGAAAGGACGGACCGCTGGCGAAGGTAAAGATGTAAGAGAACAGCCGCCAAATCTGCCCGTGCATGATCTCCTTCGCATCAAAATAGAGGTAGAGCGGCAGATTGCTGTCAAAAAACTTCCACAAGAGGAAGACAATTGCGTTGCCAATGCAGATCCAAAGCATCAGATTTGGAATACCCTTGTTGCGGTTGCGCGTTAAAAAGCGGTTGTAATCCCGCCGTAAATTGCCCATAGTTTTCCTCCTTTGCGATATGCTACCATTGTAGCGGGTTTTGCGCGTCTTGTCTATAAACATTCTTTGAATTTTGTCCGAAGCTTGAAAATTTTTCGACCGTATGGTATGATAAAATCAGAAATTTACGGAGGTCACACCATGAGTCACGTCAGAGATATGTCCCTTGCCGACTACGGCAGAATGAAAATCGAGTGGGTGCGCGATTTTATGCCCGCGCTCGTTGCCATCCGCGAACGCTTTGAGAGAGAAAAGCCCTTTGCGGGGAAAAAGATCACCATTTCCATCCATATGGAGGCGAAAACGGCGTTTTTGGCGCTCTGCCTCGCGGCAGGCGGCGCGGAGGTTCACGCAACCGGTTGCAATCCGCTTTCCACGCAGGATGATGTCGCGGCGGGTCTTGCTTCAATGGGCGTTGAAACCTATGCGATGCACGGCGTCAGCAGCGAGGAATACAAGGAGCTGCTCGTTGAGGCACTTTCCTGCCACCCTGATCTGATTATTGACGACGGAGGCGACCTTTTAGACCTCCTGAGCGGAGAATATGCATATTTGGGCGATCATATCATCGGCGGCGCGGAGGAAACGACTACGGGAATTCACCGTCTGCACGCCAGAGCGAAAGCGGGCGTGCTGCCGTTCCCGATGATGAACGTCAACGATGCGAAGTGCAAGCACTATTACGACAATAAGTACGGCACGGGACAGTCCGTGTGGGATGCGATCATGCACACGACCAATCTGCTCGTTGCGGGCAAGACCGTCGTCGTTGCGGGCTACGGCTATTGCGGACGCGGCGTTGCCATGCGTGCCAAGGGCATGGGAGCGAATGTGATCGTCACGGAGATCGACCCGATCAAGGCGCTCGAGGCGTCGATGGACGGCTGCCGTGTGATGCCGATGGATGAGGCGGCTCCGCAGGGCGATATTTTTGTCACGACAACCGGCTGCCGCGATGTCATTACCCGCCGTCATTTCGAGGTGATGAAAAACAATGCGTTCCTGTCCAACGCGGGGCATTTCAATGTCGAGGTCAACGCGGAGGAACTTGAGAAGATGGCGATGCGCGTATACAAGCGGCGCAATGACATCGTTGGCTACGAGCTGCCCGACGGACGGGTGCTGAATCTTTTGGCGGAGGGACGGCTTGTCAACCTCGCCTCGGGCAACGGACACCCCGCCGAGATCATGGACACGAGCTTTTCCGTGCAGGCGCTTGCGTTGGAGTATATGCTAAAGCACGGCGCGGGGCTTTCCAAGCAGGTTCATGAGGTGCCGAAGGAGATCGACGATACGGTATCCCTGCTCAAGCTGCAAGGCGCGGGCTTCGCCATCGACCGTCTGACGCCCGAACAGGAGGCATACCTGTCTGATTGGAGGGTGTGACGGTGGAAAGAATGACCGTCAACGGGCGGGAATTTACGGTTTCGCGCCTACTCGGCAAGGGAAAGGGCGGCTACTCCTACCTTGTGACGGACGGTGCAGAACGGTATGTGCTGAAGCAGATTCACCATGAGCCGTGCGACTATTATCAGTTCGGCAATAAGCTGGAATCCGAGCTGCGTGATTATCAGCGCCTCAATAAAATCGGCGTGCCGATGCCGGAGCTTTTGGATGTGGACACGGCGCAGGAACGCATTTTGAAGGAATTTATCGACGGCGAGACGATTTTCGAGTTGGTCAAGCAGGAGCGCATGGAGGAGCGCTATTTTGAGCAGATGCGGACGCTTTGCCGTACGCTCTATGCCGCAGGAACGAACATCGACTATTTCCCAACGAATTTCGTTGTCCGCGACGGGCGGCTGTTCTATGTCGATTACGAGTGCAATGACTATATGGAACAGTGGGATTTTGAACACTGGGGTGTCAAATACTGGTCGAAAACGCCGGAGTTCATAGAATATCTGAAGCAATAACGAATGCGGCTCTGCCCGATCGGGCGGAGCCGCATTCGTTATTTTCCGAGCATTTTTTTCATTTGGAAGATCATGCGCACGGTGCGATAGCGTTTTTTCAGCAGCAGCCTGTAAATAAGCTGCTTGTTCTTGTCAAGGAGCGGTAAGTACTTGTTGTTTCGGAAATCGGGGAAGTGCTGCTCCATATAGGCGCGGAAATCCTCCACAAGGTGGTGCTTTCGGTTAATCAGCAGCACGCGTACCGTCGCAGCAAGCAGAATATGCTGCACCGCTTGAAACGTCAGATCCTCACGGTGCGCCTCCAAGAAGCCGTGTGATGCGTACCATCCGAGAATGTCATCGAAGGCTTGCAGAATTTCCGCATTGCGCTCAATGTTTTTGTTGTTCATCGTGCTGCCCTCGCGCTGGAGGTAGTGATAATACGCCCCAGGCAGACGGTAGGCAGTCTGTGCAACGGCGAGGATCTTGGTTACGACGCGAATATCCTCATACCAGACCTTTGTGGGAAAGGTGATGTCATGCTCTGTAAAAAGCGTCCGCCGATAGGCGCGATTCCATGGCGCCATCACGCCGAAATAGAGTGACGGCTCGTCCTTGACGGAAAGCAGCTTTTCGGCGGGAACCGCCTCGTGCAGCTCGCCTACCTTTTTGCCGTCGCGCTCGACCTCTGCGCCGAAGAGAAGCAGATCAGCGGGAGCTTTTTGCGCCGCCGCAGAAAGCTCCGCGAGAAAGTTTGCGGACAGGTAATCATCTCCGTCCACAAACAGCAGATACTCTCCCGATGCAAGCGCGATGCCGTTGTTTCTCGCTGCACCGGCACCGCCGTTTTTTTGATGGATGGCGCGAATCTTGTCGGGATATTTTGCGGCGTAGTCGTCGCAGATCTTTCCGCAGCCGTCGGGCGAGCCGTCTTCAATCAGAAGCAGCTCATAATCCTGACAGGTCTGCGCCAATACGGAGTCGATGCACTTCGGCAGGTACGCTTCGATTTTATAAATCGGGACGATCAGACTGAATTTCGGCATGGTGCATTCTCCCTTTTGTGAAGGATTTCATACGGGCGGCTGGTCGCCGCCCCTATAGTACCATTATAACTGCTATTGCGTCCGAATGCAACAGAAATTCAGCCTTGCCGCAGAATCGGTTGAAGCTGCTGCCCCAAAAGGGCTGCCTCTGCGGCGAGAGGAAGGAGTGAAAGGTCGGCAACGAGACTGTAGGGCTTTCCCTGCGGGCTGTCCTGCCCGAAGGGGACAAAGTAATAGTGCTTTCTGTTGAGCAGCCGACCGATATTCTCCGCACTTGCCGAAAGCCCATCGTTCGTCGAGATTGCGAGCAGGACGGGGCGGGCATTGCGCAGATGCGCCTTGCAGGCGAAGGTCACGGGCGTGTCGGCAATGCCGTTTGCCAGCTTCCCGAGGGTGTTGCCTGTGCAGGGCGCTATAATGAGCAGATCAAGCAGCTTTTTCGGGCCGAACGGCTCGACCTCAGCAAGCGTATGCAAAACGGGTCTGCCGCAGATCGCCTCAACTTCGGCGCGGAAGTCTTCCGCCAAGCCGAAGCGCGAGTCTGTCTCATATGCCGCAGAGGAGAAGATCGGTACGACGTCGAAGCGCTCAGCGAGCGGCTTTAATGCGTCGATCGCCTTTCGGAAGGTACAGAACGAGCCGCAAAACGCCAGCCCGACGACATTTTTCATGGGGTTTCCTCCCTTTCGAGAAGCTCGAGGATGCTCTGCGCATAGGCGGCGCCGGCGGTTTTCGGCGCGCATTGACCGGGAAGTCCTGCTGCGAGGACATACGTAAGTCCCAACCGCTCACACGCTGCTGCGTCAATACCGTAGGGCGGCGAGGCAAGCTCTAACAGCACACACTCGGGCGGGAGAAAACGAAGCTGTGCTTCGCACAGCGTCGCTGCGGGCACGGTGTTGAATACAAAATCGTACTGCCCAAGCCCGTGCAGATACACGCCCGCGATCTCCGACTGTAAGCCAAATGCCTCGGCAAGTGCGCGGTCGGCTGGCTTTCGCGCCGCCACGGTGACAGACGCACCCAGCGCCTGCAAGCGCTGCGAAAGCAGCTTGCCGATACGTCCGTAGCCGATGACAAGACAGCTTGCGCCGTGCAGCGTGATGGGTGCGTGCTCCATCGCAAGCGCAAGCGCGCCTTCAGCGGTGGGGACAGCGTTTGCGGTCGTCAGCGGCTCGGTATCATATAGCTCCCGCACACGTGCGCCGCGCGCTTCAAACGCCTCACGCCATATGCCGAACAGCCCGCCGAACACCCGTGTCTGTCCGTCCGAACGGCAGAGCAGCTCCTCCGTCGGTACGGCGGAAGCCCCTCTGACCAGTGCGCCGCGGAACGACGGAAAGGGCAGAATCAGCGTCGAAAACGCAACGGGCAGCGGTGTATCGGAAAGCCTCGGTACGCCGAAGGTCAGCACTTCCGCGCCGCTGCTGCGGAGCTGCTGCGCAGTCCAAAAGCACCGCTCGTCGCCACCGACCAGCCAAATCGTCTCTCTCATGCCGCTCACATCCTTTCTCTACAGGCTATGCGGATTTTTGCAAAATGGTGAAAAGAGATGTTGTCATGGAGCGCCGACTGCGTTATAATATAAGTAACGAAGAGAGAGGGAGGAAATGAGCGCATGGAACGGCGCGGATTTATCCATGATATGCTGGATGTCAAGCTGTTGGTGCTGTATATCATGTCGCGGGTGATGTATCCCGTGGATTTGCAGAAAATTTATGAGCTTGCTTATCAAGACGACTGCCTGAGCTATTTCGATTTGGCGCAGGCGGTGCCGCAGATGGTCGAAAGCGGACACTTGGAGGAGGTTGAGGGCAAGCGTTATGTCATTACCGAAAAAGGGCGCGAGGCGTGTGCGGTCACGGAGGACGCCGTAGCGTATCCCGTGATGCAGCGGGCGCAGGCGGCGGTTGACCGCTTCAATCGCACCGTGCGGCGGAGCAGCTTTGTCAAAACCTCGGTCGAGCAGCGCGAGGGCGGAGACTATACCGTTAAGCTCAGCCTGAATGACGAGGTCAGCGACCTGCTGAAAATGGAGCTGATGGCACCTACGCAGAAGCACGCTTACCGCCTTGCGGCAGCGTTTTCCGAGAATGCGGAAACGATCTACCGTCTGATTATGGATCAGCTTTTGACCCAGCCGAAGGATGATACTTGATATTTTCGAAAACTGTGTTATAATATAGGTAGCAAGACCAAAGTAAACGCCATCCGGCGCTTACATAACACGAAAGGAGCGACTACCATGAAATTCCAATTTACCGAGAAGAAAGTCAGCCTGCCTTCCAATGTTCACGCTTATGCCGAGAAAAAGGTCATGAAGCTGGAGCGGTTTTTCCGTGACGATGCGGAGGCACTTGTCGCCTTTTCTGTAGAAAAGGACCGTAATAAGGTTGAAATTACGGTTCATGCCGCAAACACCTACTTCCGTGCAAGCGAGGCAACGTCTGATATGTTCGCGTCGATCGACGCTGCGGTGTCTACCATCGAGCGCCAGATCCGTAAGAACAAGACCCGACTTGCCCGTCGCCTGCGTCAGGACGCCTTTGTCCGCACGGCGGAGGTCACCTCCTTCGCACCCGAGGCAGAAGAGGAGAGCCATTTCGAGATCGTGCGCGTGAAGGAATTCCCGATGAAGCCGATGACTCGCGAGGAGGCCATCCTTCAGATGAATCTGCTGGAGCATACCTTCTTCGCCTTTAAGGACGAGGAGAATGACGAAGCGTTTGCGGTGGTCTACAAGAGAAATGACGGCGGCTACGGACTGATTGAAAATATCGAATAAAGCAAATAAATCGGGCGGAGGAAACTCCGCCCGATTGTTTTATTTCCGCTTAAAGAAGGTTGCGACAATGGCGCCGGGACCTGCGTGCGTACCGATAACGCTGCCGACTTGCGCAATTTGCAGCTTGGGGAGCCTGCCCTCCCATAAAAACGCACTGTCTTCGATATATTTTTGCAGCAGCACATCACTCAGACCGCTGTAGCCCAAAAGTACGGGCTTTGCATAATCGACGCCGCCCGCCGCTTCGATCTCTTTGACCAACAGATTGTTGCCCTGCTTTGAGCCGCGTGCCTTGCCGAGCATGGCGACCTCACCGTCTCGCAGGCTGATGACAGGCTTAATGGAGAGAATTCCCCCTGCAAAGGCGGCGGTTTTGGAGATTCTGCCGCCGCGCTTCAGATATTCAAGCGTATCGAGCAGTGCAATCAGACAGACGTTTTCACGCTCCTCGGCAAGCCGCGCGGCAATATCCGCCGCTGCCATGCCGCTGTCCGCCAATTGCAGGGCAAGCTCTGCCAAAATGCCGATACCCGTCGCGGCAGATAGACTATCGACGACGTGAATATTTTGCGGATACTCCTGCGCGGCGATCATCGCGCTCTGATATGTGCCGGAGAGCTTGGAGGAGATCGTGAGGACCACGGCGCTTTCACCGTTCGCGGTTACCTCTGCAAACACCGATTCAAAGGCGGCAGGCGTTGCCTGACTGGTGCTGGGCAGTACGTCGCTCTCAATGAGCTTTTCATAAAACTCCTTGCGCGTGATGGTCACGCCGTCGATATATTCTTCCGCGCCGAAATGCACCGTCAGCGGAACGACGGTCAGCCTGCTTTGAATCGCAGTGCTGACATCGGCTGTCGAGTCAACGATAATTCTTACTTTCATATCAGTCTCCTTTTTATTAGGAATCTCTGAACAAATCAGCGGCGGCGCGCAGCGGAGCTTTTCCCGCAGCTTATTGGTTCGGAAACCTTAATTTGCGGCGATATCTCTCGCCGACCGCTCTTGCGGATTGATTCAGAGCTTTCTTTAGAAAAGATGCTGCGGTCTGCACTTGCAGGGCTGACAGCGTAGAAAATGCGTTTGGATTGGTTCTGCGAAGTTTGTGCGCAGACTCATGCCTGCGGAAGACCCTCTCTGCTGATTTTCTGCAAATTGAAGGCAATCAGGGAAAGCGCGTCATAAAAAATTGTGCGTTGCTCCTCGGAAAGTCCTTTTCCTGCCGCTTCGACGGCAACCATCACACGTTCACGAACGTGCTCCGCCACAGCCCTGCCGTTTTCGGTCAATGTCAGCACGGCGCGGTAGTTGACACCCTCCTTTTTCACAAGCCCCTTTATTTCCATAATCGACATCATGCGCGATACATCTGCCTTGTCCTTGCCGCATAGGTCGCAGAGCTGTGTGGCGTTTAGCCCGTCGGGGTATTGATACATGGTCGTAAGATAGGTCGCGTGCGGACCCTTCAGGCCGTACTTTTTCATCTCGTCTGACGCGATCTTATGCCAGCAGCGAAAAATCACGGAAACAGCGAGTGAAAACCGTTCAAACCGATCAACCATAAGCGTTGCTCTCCTTGTATAATACCAAAATGTTGACCCATCAACATTCTGGTATTATACAACAATCTTGTTGAGTTGTCAACAAGTTTTGACAAAGAATTGCCCCTGATCCGGTTCGCGGATCAGGGGCGCATTCTTATATGGTTTGGATTGAACGTGCTGCCGTCGGCTTATCCGTGGAGCTCTCCGCGGCATCGGCAGCGTCAGAGTGCAGGAAAAAGGGAGGAAAACCTGCTCTCTGTCATTATATTACCATGACGGTGCGGGGAAGTTGTGAACAGACTTTGAAATATGTGAAACGAAAATCTAAATCTGCCGGTTTTTCCTGCCGCGCACGATGCCGATTTCCCGCATAACAGCCGTTCGACAGAGCTTCGCTTGTCTATCGTTCTTCGCGGAAATACGGCAGACCCAGTGAGGCGGGCGGCTGCTTTTCGCGGTTGTTACGGATGGAGCTGAGAATCAGCACCAAGAGGGTAACGACGTAAGGCAGAATCTTGTAGATCTGTGCAGGGATGAACGGAAGCTCCAAGCGCAGATACAGAATTTGCAGACAGCCGAACAGGAAGCTTCCCCAAATCGCGGAGGTCGGCTTCCACAGGCAGAAGATGACGAGCGCGACAGCGAGCCAGCCGACGCCGGACAGGCCTTCGTGATTCCAAACGCCGCCCGCGATACCCGTGATATACGCCATGCCGCCGATGGCAGAGATGCCGCCGCCGATGACGGTTGCAAAATATTTATAGCGTGTGACGTTAATGCCCGCTGCGTCCGCCGTGGAGGGTGACTCGCCGACGGAGCGAAGGTAAAGTCCCTTGCGCGTCTTGTTGAGGAAAAATGCCATGCCGAGCGCCAACACAATGCCGATATAGGTCAGCAGACTGTGTTGAAACAGGATCGGACCGAGCACCGGAATATCACGCAAAAACGCGGGGAAGGGGGAAGACTCGAACGCCGCTTTCTGCACGATGGAGATGTAGCCGCCCTCTTGGACGCGCATATATTCGCCCATGAACTGTCCTGCGCCCGTGCCGAAAATAGTCAGCGCAAGACCCGTGACGTTCTGATTGGCGCGGAGAGTGATCGTCAGGAAGCTGAACAGCAGCGCTGCCAGCGCGCCGACCAAGAACGCACAGGCAATGGCGATCAGCAGACCGACAAGGGAGACGGCATTCTGCGGACCGACGAACTTCTCGTAGTAGAACGCACCACCGAGGCCTGCCGCGCCGCCCATAAACATGATACCTTCGACGCCGAGGTTGAGGTTGCCTGATTTTTCGGTCAGAATTTCACCGAGCGTACCGAACAGCAGGGGCGTGCCGTTAACGACGGAGAAGACAAACAGGGTTGTGATAAAAGCAAGAATTCCTTCCACGGCTTACCCCTCCTTTCGATGGTGGACGGAAAGACGGTAGTTGACGAAGAACTCGCAGCCGAGCATACACAGCAGAATGAAGCCCGTCAGAATTTCCGCAATGGTCGCGGGGACGTTCAGCGAGCGGTATGCTGTCAGTGCACCCTTCTCAAGGATTGCCAGCAGCGAGGCAATGACAATCATGGCGAAGGGATTGAGCTGTGCCAACCATGCGACGGTAATTGCGGTGAAGCCGACACCGCCGGCAACATTGGCGCTCAGAGTATGGTCTGCGCCCGAGACGATGATAAAGCCCACAAGACCGGAGATCGCACCCGAGAGGAACATCGTGCGCATCATGATCTTACCGACATTCATGCCGGCATAGCGCGCGGTGTTAGCGGAATCGCCTATAACGGCAATCTCATAGCCCTGCTTTGTATGCTGCATATAAATGTACATCAAAACTGTCAGTACGAGTATGATAATCCAGCCGCAGTGGATGCCGAGAACCGTGGGGAGCTTCGCGGCATCCCCAAACATGGCGATCTTTTGGCTGCCCTTACCGCCGGGGCCGTTGTTTTCCCACGGACCGCCTTGGAGCCAACGAACGATACCGATGATAATATAGTTCATCATCAGTGTAAAGAGCGTTTCGTTGGTGTTCCATTTTGCCTTAAAAAAGGCAGGAATCAGCGCCCAAATGCCGCCGCAGACGATCGCGGCGATTGCCATAACTGGCAGCAGCAGATAAGCGGGCATGGAATCGGCAAAATTGAGCGCGAAGAAGGTTGCGCCAACCGCGCCTGCCGTGATCTGACCTTCCGCGCCGATGTTCCAAAAGCGCATCTTGAAGCACGGCGCGATTGCCAGTGCACAGCCGAGCAGGGGAACGGCAATCTTGATAGTCTGACGGAGATAGACAGACGAGCCTGTCGCGCCTTCGATGATCGTGGCAAAGGTGTCGATCGGGGAATAGCCGAGTGCGGCGAGCAGTAGACTGCCGATCAACAGTGCCAGAATAATCGAGCAGAGCCGGATCAGCCAAACAAAAACGGGATTCATTGCGTCTGTACGCTTGGCAAGACGGATGCTCGGCAAAGAAGCGTTACGCATTGACTTCACCTCCCTGAACCTGCGTCATCAAAAGTCCGATCTCCTCCTTGGTGGCTTTGCGTGCATCGACAATGCCGCTGACCTTGCCGCCGCACAGGACGAGAATTCGGTCACAAAGCTCAAGCAGGACGTCCAGATCCTCTCCGATATAGACGACCGCAACGCCTTGCATTTTTTGTTCGGTCAAAAGATTATAAATTGTATATGAGGTATTGATGTCGAGGCCACGCACGGCGTAGGCGGTCAGAAGCACCGACGGCGACGAGGCGATCTCGCGCCCGACGAGCACCTTTTGCACATTGCCGCCTGACAAACGGCGCACCGGCGTGGAGATGCCGGGTGTGACAACCTCCAGCTCGTCCATAATTTTTGTGGCGAGTGCGGTCGGTTCTTTGCGGTGCAAAAGGAAACCGCGGCCGTTTTTCCAGCTTCGGAGCATCATGTTGCCGGTCATGCCCATACTACCGACCAGACCCATGCCGAGACGATCTTCGGGCACGAATGCCATCGCGACACCTGCCTTACGAATCTGCGCCGGCGTTTTGCCGACCAACTCGCTCTCCGCGCCTTCTTTGGGAGTGAAGCGTATGCTTCCGCTTTGCACAGGGTAAAGACCCGTAATGGCTTCAAGCAGCTCGCGCTGACCGCTGCCCGCGATGCCGGCAACGCCTAAGATTTCGCCGCCCATCGCAGTGAAGCTCACGCCGTCGAGACGCTTGATGCCGAGGTTGTCCACGCAGGTCAGACCTTCGATCTTCAGGCGCGGCATCGGATCGACGGGCAGCGGGCGGTCTATGTTGAGGCTCACGGAATGCCCGACCATCATGTCCGTCAGGGACTGCGCCGTCGCGTCTGCGGTGTTGACTGTGCCGATGTAAGCGCCCTTGCGGAGCACGGCGACCTTGTCCGAGATCGCCAGCACCTCGTGGAGCTTATGCGTGATCAGAATGATTGCCTTGCCGTCGGCGCGCATATTGCGCAGAACGTCAAATAAACGGTCGGTCTCCTGCGGGGTCAGCACTGCCGTCGGCTCGTCGAGAATCAGAATTTCCGCACCGCGGTAGAGGACTTTGACGATCTCAACGGTTTGCTTCTGCGAGACGGAGAGATCGTAGATTTTACTGTTCGGGTCGAGATCAAACCCGTATTTCTGGCAGATTTCCGACACGCGCTGACAGATCGCAGTTCGGTCGAGCCGCCCGCGCTCATTTAAGCCGAGGACGATATTCTCTGCTACGGTCAGCACATCGACCAGCTTGAAGTGCTGGTGAATCATGCCAATTCCGTGTGAGAATGCGTCCTTTGGGGAGTGAATGCGGATCTCCTCGCCGTTTTTGAGAATATGACCGTTGTCGGGCATATAAATGCCCGAGAGCATATTCATCAACGTGGTCTTACCGCTGCCGTTTTCCCCGAGCAGACAGAGCACCTCGCCGCCGTTAATCGTCAGATTGATATTGTCGTTCGCAACTACCTTGCCGAATCGCTTCGTGATATTGACCAGCTCGACCTTGCATTTCGGCTCCAAAGCAATCATCCTTTCTGTGTTGGAATCGGGAAGTCTCCTGCCTGACCGTCCTGCGCGCAGGTGCGGATCGCATCCGCCGTCGGATGCAGCAGTCCCTGCTGCTTTGCGGACAGGGCAGGAGAGATTATCAATTTAGAAAAGGTCGGGACAAATGCCCCGACCTTTTCATAATGTCAGAAGATCAGTTTTCTGAGGTGATGCCCTCAATGATCCAGTAGAAGTACGGCGCGGAGGTCTTTCCGCCTTCAACGTCGGATTCTTTGAAGAACTCACCTTCCTTCATCTCGAGAGTGTCGGGTGCGTCCGCACCGTAAGCAGTGCCGGTGCCGACCCACGGACCTGCGAAGACATTGATGCTGCCGTCGGCAAGACCGGCGATGACCTCATCCATCTTTTCCTGCGTGCCGGGTGCTGCAATGGCACTGTTCAGCTCGGTCACAACGACCGCGCCCTCTGCCATGCCTGCCGTCCAGTCGCGGGAAATCGGCTCGCCCGCAAGCAGGCAGTCGAATACATATTCAAAATAGACGGACCAGTCAATGCGGCTGGAGATCAGGGATGCCTTCGGCGCAACACCGCTCATGTCGTTGTTATAGCCGACGTGGAACACGCCGTTTGCTTCTGCGACGGTTGCGGGCGTCGTATTATCGGAGTGCTGAGAAATGAGGACGCAGCCCTCGTCGCAGAGCGCCTGAGCCGCATTGCCCTCGGCGGTTGCATCGGACCACGAGGAGACGTACTTGACAGTCATTGTGACTTCGGGGACAATGGAACGTGCGCCGAGATAGAAGGAAGTGAAGCCGGAGATAACTTCGGCGAACGGGAACGCGCCGACATAGCCGATCTTCGCCTGCTCGGGGGCAATGGTGCCATTGTCGATCAATTCCTTGATCTTCATGCCCGCGACAACACCGGCGACATAGCGGCCCTCATAGATGTCCGCGAACGCGTTGTGGCAGTTGTCAAGACCTGCAAACTGAGAGTTGAGGTTGGTGCAGCCGATGAACTGTACATCGGGATAATCCGGCGCGGCTTTCAGCATGAAGGGCTCGTGACCGTAGGAGTTGCAGATGACGACTTCGCAACCGCCCTCGGCAAGCTCGATGCAGGCGTCGGTGCAGCTATCGTCCTCACCGATGTTGGTGATGACTTCCCACTCAAGAGTGACGCCCTTGGCAGCCATTTTCTCGGTGACGGAATCCTTCGCGCGATAGAAATTGTAAGTATAGCCTTGGTCATTTTCGTCGCCGATGCAGACCATGCCGACTTTCAGAGTTTTGCCTGCAACAGGCTCGGTGGGTTCCGGATCGCTGGACTGCGGTCCAGAGGTCTGGGAGTTGTTGCCGGCATCGGTAGGCTCCTTTTCTTCCTTAGCGCAGCCGACAAAGAGCGCCGCGATCATTGCAAGCGCAAGAACAAGTGCTAAGATTCTTTTCATTTCCATTTCCTCCTTACAAAATTACGGGCAAGCCCGACAGTTGGTTGCAATACGGCGTAAAACACTATGTACTGCATAACATAAATATACACAAATCCTTGCAAAGAAACAATAGATTTTTTGAAAAAAATGCTAACTAAAAAAATTTTTGTATATATCCTCAAAAATTTTGCCCTGAAAATGAGCAAAGTGACGAAAATTGCCTGTCCGTCACCGGCACAGATATGGATACTATATAATAATATAGTCACAACGGGTATGGCAAATTATTTGCAGAAAAAACGCAAAAAAAGCAAAAAAACTTCTTGACATAGGGGAGTGGATATGATAATATGTTGGAGCTGTCCGCGAGATGGCGATGTACCTTGTAAATTAAACAACGAGAAACATGAACGATGGCGATGTACCTTGTAAATTAAACAACGAGAAACATGAACAAACACCTTGGACAATTTTGATTGAAAAATAACAAAGTTGTTCTGAAATGTCAATGTAGAAACATTGCAGAAAGAACAGCCAACGAAAATTCTTGAGTATAGCTAAGAGCGAACTTGTGAATTGATTTTATTGATTCTTCGGAGTCATTAAGATACCATTCATAGAGAGTTTGATCCTGGCTCAGGACGAACGCTGGCGGCGTGCCTAACACATGCAAGTCGAACGAAGCTCCTCGAAGGGCGACTTCGGTCAAACGGAAGGGATGACTTAGTGGCGGACGGGTGAGTAACGCGTGAGGAACCTGCCTTTCAGTGGGGGACAACAGTTGGAAACGACTGCTAATACCGCATAATGCAAT
>SFIL01000002.1 GCA_004556205.1 Clostridiales bacterium
GTTGGAATACTTCCATGTCTGCCACTCGAGCACGGGATAGCCGTCCGAACCATCCACCCAGTTAGTTTCGCCAAGCGTTGCAGCAAGGGTCAGAAATTCATCAGCCGTCTTCGCCGTGCCGCCGGTCGTCGCACCACGGCCGGAGAGATAGAAGCAAGTCGCGGTATCACAACTGGTGGAAACACCGTATATGTTTCTGGAAGAAGAATCAATAGTACCGTAGTTGTAGCAATTGCGGATTGCCGTGGAGGACAGTCGATTCCTGCCGACGACTCCACCAACATACCACGCATATGATGAAGATGTATCCTTCAATATGCCTGTATTATAGCAGTTACTAACGCTTCCGCTTCCGTCAACTTGTCCCGCAATTCCGCCCACAAAATCCATATATGATTTTCCATTGGTATGGTCGAGCGTCGCCCCGTTAGAACAAAAAGAGATCGTACCCTCATTTTGACCGACGATTCCGCCAATACCTAAGTCGCTGTTGCAAGATTTTTTGTAGATCGTACCACTTTCAAATGCGCATTGGGTCACCGTGCCGCTGTTTTTACCGACAAGGCCGCCTGTAACGGCGTAGCCGGTAACGGTCGATTCTCTGACAACGACATTCGAAACGGTGCCGGAGTTTTGTCCTGCAATCAATCCGCAGAGATTGGAGCTGCTGCTTCCGGTATATTCCAACGTCGAATTCTCAACGGAGAAATTCGTAACCGTTGCGCCGGAGCCGATCGCAGAAAACATACCGCAGTTGGCTTCTGCGGTCGTGATGTTTACGGTGACGGTATGTCCGCCGCCGTCAAAAGTACCTGTGAAGGTGCCGCTCAACGGCGTAGTTACCGTCGTGTCCTGCGTGAGAAGATAGCTCCCGCTCAGATCGGTGATCGCATCGAGACTTGTGATCTCGGTTGCCTCCCCTGCCGCAAAGGCTGCCGCAGGCAAAAGCTCCCCTGCCGCAAAGGCTGCCGCAGGCAAAAGGCCGACTGTTAACGCAAGCACTGCAAAAAACGCGATCAGTCTTTTGATGTGTTTTCTCATGTTTTAGACTCCTTTTCTTTTTTTGACGTTACAGAACCTAAGATTCGCTTTGCGGCTTCAGAGAAACCGCTTACAAATGCAGAGAGTCCACGTGTATGAATAAAAGTTTAGCACAAATTGGAAGAAAAAGAAATTGTGAATGTATACAGAAATTGGAAGCGCATTATGGCAATACTATACATTTTTTTCGCTTTTTGCATCAAGTATTGTATATAGATTTACATATGCAGAGCGGTATCGAATATAATACTGCGCGACTGCGCGCAAAAAAGGACTTTACTTTTTGGGTGGTCAGTGATAAAATACAAGCAAAAATTTTATAGCTTTTGTGGTTTGCATCGGGTCTCGGCACGGTGCAGACTGGACAAGGGAATGCAGTCAGAATCTGCAACGCCAACCGGCGCTGTATATGCAAGACCCTCCGCTCGTTTGACGAAAGTCGGTCATTGGGGAAACCTGAGAAGGCTTGGGCGGTGTGGTCGTGGAGTATCCTCCGAAGCATGAGTCAGAAGACCTACAAGAGTGTATGACGCACAGAGTTTGCTCTGTGCGCATTTGACACGGGAAAACGGCCGTGGCGAAAATTTCGCCACGGCTGTTATTATTTTTGTTGAAAGGAAGGAAACAGTATGAAAAAACGATGGCTGGCAGGATTTCTTGCCCTTGTTTTCGCGCTTAGCTGTGTTCCGGCGGTATCTGCGGAGGAATCCTTTGAGAGCTTCTTTGCAGGCATCGCTCCGGCAGCAAGCGTGGAAAACGACGCGACCTATCCCTATGGCGACTATTTGGAGGAGGGAGTGCTGGTCTCCTGCAATGCGGGATATAGCAGCAGCTTTGCGGCGATCACTCTGCAATTCTCTCTTGACGCAGCACTGGAATTTGACTATCTGATCTCCAGTGAGGCAAGTTATGACTATATGGCGGTCATGCTAAACGGTAACGACCTGCACAGCAATCAAAAGGGCACCTATTCCGGCATCATGACGGAGTATGCAAACTACTCGCTGAAGGTCAGTGCGGGAGACACAGTGCAGATCGGCTATAAGAAAGACAGCTCCGGCGATCGCGGAGAGGACTGCCTGCGCCTGAAGAACTTCAGCGTAACGGCAAACTATCCCGTTGCCTTCTCCGGCTGTCCGGATGGAACGCATATCACTGTAAAGGATACGAATGAGACGGAGTACCCCGTTACGGACTGCAAGATATCTCTTCCCGCAGGCAGTTATTCCTATCGCGCAGAGGCGTTCGGCTACGCGACGGCGGAAGGCAGTTTTACGGTTTCCGATGCCGCTTTGGATATCCCGGTAAGTATGACCGCGCTGACGGGAAAGACACTGACCTTTGCAATCAGTGGACTTGAAAGCGGTGCTGCGGCGGTCATTACGGTGAAACACGGCGATACCGTCATGCAGGCGCAGGCGGACGGCTCTTTCAGCCTTGTTCCTGCCGAGTATACCTATACCGTCAAAGCAGAGGGCTATAAAACCGCGCGCGGCAGCTTCACAATGGCCGAGGAGGCGCAGACCGTTTCCATTACAATGGTTGCGGGCGAGGAATGGGACGGCACGGTTGCCGAAGACTTTGCAGGCGGCAGCGGCACGGAACAGGACCCTTATCAAATCGCGAACGGTGAACAGCTTGCCTACCTCTCCGCATCCGTCGCGGCAGGCAACAACTATGAAGGCATCTGGCTCGTCCAGACGCAAGCGATTGATATGGGTCAGCTCCCCTTTACGCCCATCGGCAGCAATACAGCGCAGTTTAAGGGAAAATACATTGGCGGTGAGATTACCAACCTCTCGATCGTCGGCGAGAAAAACTATGTCGGTCTGTTCGGCTATCTCGGCGAAGGCGCGCTCGTGCGCGAAGTTATCGTGCGCGGCAGTGTGCAGGGAAAGAGCTATGTCGGCGGTATCGTCGGCTATCTCAAATCCGCAACAGTTGAAAACTGTGCAAGCTATGCGGCGGTGCGCGGCGGCTCAACCTATGTCGGCGGCATCTGTGGACAGATGTACGGCACCTCCACGGCAAAATCGCTCATTGCGCGCTGCTTTAACGCGGGCAATGTGACCTCGGGCAACAACAATCACGCAGGCGGTATTGCCGGCTACGTCTCCTACGGTGACATCTCTGAATGCTATAACCTCGGCGCGATCAGCGGAAAACGCGTGGGAGGTATTGCAGCACAGATTTCCTCCGGCAGCACAGTCTCCTCGTGCTATAATCTCGGCACGGTCACGCTCACAGAGGAAGGCAGCTATAATTACGCAGGCAGCATCGTCGGCTACAGCATGGGTACGGTTGCAAGCTGCATCTGCTTGGAGGGAACAACTGCCATCGGAAGCGGCAGCGGCAATGTGAAAGCTGTCAGCATGGAGGAGATGAAATCCGCACAGACGGTGCTTGCCCTCGGCGGCAGCTTTGTGGAGGACAAAAACAATCTGAACGGCGGCTATCCGATCCTTGCATGGCAGGACCCGACGGCAAAGCTCCTCGTGGTATTTGAGATCAACTATGCCGGCGCGTGCGTCACGGTTTACGATGCTGAGGGAACGGAGGTCACCGCTGAAGCAGATGGCAGCTATAACCTTCTGAGTGGTACATATACCTACACTGTGACTCGTGAGGAATGCGACCCGGTTGAGGGCAGCTTTACGGTCAACGGTACGAGTCTTCGCATCGTTGTTGCGCTGAATGTCAAAACCTATCCAATCGCCTTGACCCTATCCCCGACCGATGCGAGCATCGTAATCCATAACGCCGCAGGCGAGGAAATGACACTCGGTGAAATAGTGCGCCTGCCCAAGGGAGAATACACCTATGAGGTGTCCAAATTCGGCTATCTGACAAAAAGCGGATGCTTTACCGTAACCGGCGAAAACGATGCACTCACCGTAACTCTGACCGAGGCAGTTCGTTATCCCGTCAGCTTCACCGTGGCGGACGAAAGCGGCGCAGCGATCGAGAACACGGAGATCACCGTGACGCACAGCGTCGGCGGAGCGCAGACGGCAGATAGCGGCGTGTATTCTCTGCCCGACGGCACATATCAGTACACCGTCAAAGCCGACGGGTATATCAATGTACGCAGCAGCTTCACCGTCTCCGGCGCGGCGCAGACAATCCTCGTGACCATGCAGGAGGGCAGCAATGTTTGGAGCGGCGCGGTCGCCGAGGAAGCTCCGCAGACGCAGGAGATCGACGGAAAGACTTACTATCTCATCACCACCTCCGAAGAGCTTGCGTGGTTTGCCGAGGCGGTCAAGAGCGACGGGACACTCAACGGCAAGTTGATGAGCAACCTCCTGCTCAACGGCGAGGAAGCCCCGACAACAAACCGTTGGGAGGGGATCGGCAGCTACAAAGCGAAATATGTCGGCACCTTCGACGGCAACGGCAAACAGATCCTTGGCTATTACAGCAAATATGAAAATTCCACAGGCGGCAACGGTCTGTTCGGCTATCTCGGCAAGGGTGCGATCGTTAAGGATCTGACCCTCAGCGGTATGATCGAGGGCGACGGAACGGTCGGTGCGATCGCGGGACAGTCCTACGGAAGGATCGAAGGCTGCGTCAGCCGTGTGAATATCACAAACAAGAGCGCCTGCACCGGCGGTATCGTCGGCAGAGCCTATTCCACCGCAGCGATCGTCAACTGCGGAAACGAAGGGAATATCACTTCCCTGCTCAACTCCACCTACAGCGACGCAAAGCTCGGCGGCATCGTCGGCGAGAGCTACTGTGCCGTCCTCGGCTGCTACAACAGCGGCAATATCGACGGCGGCAGCAAGAACAGCGGCAAGGTCGCGGGCATCCTTGGTTACACGAATAATGGCGACACGCGCATTGAAAACTGCTATAACCTCGGCGCAATCAGCGGCACGGACTATGTTGCCGGCATTTCCGCGCGCCACACAATGGGCGAAGCGCCGAGCATCAAGAACTGCTACTCTGTCGGCACGCTCACAGCAAGCGCCGGTGCGACCCATGTGGGCACAATTGCGGGTGATCTGCTCGGTACGGTAGAAAACTGCTATTACCTTTCGGACAGCGGAGATGCCGCTGTCGGCTACATTCGGGACGGCGTGATGATCACGGCTTCCGCAAAAGAAGCGGCAGAAATGAAAACGCGCGAATTCGTCCTGCTTCTCGGCAACACTGCTTATCATTTGGATACGAACGGCGGCTATCCCGTCCTTGCTTGGCAGGGCGGCGAGCATGTTGTCGATACGGAGGCAGCGGCAGCTATTGCAGCTGTTAAGGACGCCCTGACCGTGACTCCGACGACCGTTACCGAAGCATGCGTGCTCGACCTCCCCGTGAATGCTGAGGGCTTTGCCGGTACGATCTGCTGGGATAGCAGCGACGAGAGCGTCATCGCCGCAGACGGCACAGTCACGCTTCCGCTTGCAGGGACCTCTTATGTCACCCTGACCGCGACGATCAGCCTTGCAGGAGAAAGCGCGACAAAGCAGTTTGTCGTTACCGTCATTTCCCTCGCCGCGCAGAATGAGCAGCGCCTAACCGATGCGCAGACATGGCTCAACGACAGGAGCAGCCTGTCTCCGAAATACGGAGAGGATACCAATCTGTGCGCCTATGTGCAGACGCTTCTGGAAAACGCGGGCTATACGGGCATCACGGTTTCCGTCACACAGACCGGCACACTTATCTACCCCGCTGACCTCGTCTGTGAAGCAGGCGTTGCGGGAAACGGCGACATCACCTATTTCAGTGCTGATCCGGCAAGTCTTACCGTTGCAGTCAGCAGCGCAATGATTGCCGATGTACAGCTTCAGCTCACCGTGGGCGATCAGAGCCGCAGCGTTAAAGCTACGGTGCATTTGGAATGGGATCAGGACGCGGTAACGGCGTATCTCTCCGAAGCGGCGCAGTGTATCACCTTCGACTCCTTCCGCGGTGAAAACGCGGATCAGGATCATATCACGCAAAATATGCTTCTGCCGCAGCGAATGAGCGCTTATCCCTATGTCACAGTAGCATGGGCAAGCAGCGCCGAAATTATCGAAATCAGCGGCGATGCTGTTTCTGATACCCTGACGGCACAGGTGCGTGCACCGTCTGAGGACACTTCTGTCACCCTCACACCGACGCTGACCTTTGTGTTGAATGACAGCACTTTGGAGATGACGCCTTTCAACCTGACCGTTTTGGCGGAGGACCTTGAGCCGCTGCGCGCACAGATGCAACAGTCTCTGAACGAATGCTATCTTACGGAAAAGCTCACCTATATTGTAAGCAAACAACCAATCAACCCGTCGGCAGTATGCGGAGATATCCAACTCCTGACACCCGCCAAAACAGGGATCGAAGACTATAGCTCCTATCGTTTCACCGTAACCTCGAGTGACGAGTCGGTCATTCGTGTGAACGGCTATCGCGCGGTGGTCTATCAGCCGATGCCGGATGCGGCTCAGGCTTCCGTGACACTCACGGTCACCATGCAGCATAGAGAAAAGGCGGTCAGCGTGAGCAAGACGATCGAGCTGACGGTCATTCCGCTGACAGTGGAAGAGCTGGACGCAGCCCTTGCGCTGATGGACGGAGCGAAAGCGCACTATTGGGATGGCATCAATGACAGTGCAAATGCCTCCTGCTACGCTGTTACCGAAAGTCTGCATCCGTTTAAGGAGGTTACCCGCAACGCAGACGGAAGCCTCCGATGGGCATACTCCGCCGATGACTGTCTGCAAACGGGCATCATCGCGGGCGATATGGCGGACTTCTCTGAGGTCGGCGGACAGGAGCAGTACAACAAATTCAAGTCAAGCGCTCCGTCAGTACTTGCGCACGAAACGCTTCTGCTGACGGTTCCGAAATACAACACCGCCGTCACGGTAGAAAGCGTTTTGGAACATGAGTCTTATGCAAAATATGCCGAAACCGTTACAGGAAAATGGTATGACGAGTACTTCTCAAAGCTGGTCGGGCAGAGGGTGTCGGCTACAATGACCGTTCTCGGAACGGACGGCGCCAATCCTGACGGTGAACAGCCCCCAACATTGGTCACGGTGACCGTTCGCCTGACGGGTGTGAATGAGGTCGGTGCGATTGACCGTACCTTTGAAACAACCTCCGATAAGACCGTGGCGGAGGCTTTGCAGATTGGCTTTGGAGAGTCGTACACACTCACAGTCGGTGCCTACGGCTATATCGAATCCTTGCACGGCGATGCAGCTTTTGAAGAGGCAAACGCAAAGGTGCCCTACTGGGGACAGTACTTCTTCGTAAGCGGCGAATATGACACCGCTTCCGTACTGACAACGCCCGTCAGAGACGGCGGCATTTACGGCGTGTTTGCCAACGAGACGACCGATGCTGCCGACAGCTTCTACGGCTACAAGTACAATGTCTGGTTCCACGAAAGCGCGCTTACCGTAGCGGCAGGCGAGGAATTCAGCGTAACGGTCTATCAGATGGTTGGCTCCTCGGCGATGGCGCAGTCCGATATTTCTGTGTTCTGCGCGGGAACGGAGGTCGGAAAGACGAAGCAGGGCGGAAAGCTGACGACCTCCTTTGAGCAGACCGGCACCTACGTTCTGAACATCGGCGACGAAAATCACACCTACAGTCGTTGCGTCGTTACCGTAATCGAGAAAGAGCATCACCTTACGGCGGTTGAAGAAAAGGCACCGACCTGCACGGAAAGCGGCAGCATCGCCTACTGGGTCTGCTCCGTTTGCGGAAAATACTACTGCGACGCGGCAGGCACAACCGAGATCACGCTGCAAGACACTATCGTTCAGCCGACGGGACATACCGTGGTGATCGACCCTGCTGTCCCCGCAGGCTGCACTGAAAACGGCAAGACAGAAGGCTCGCACTGCTCCGTCTGTAACGCGATTCTCAAGGCACAGGAGAGCGTCCCCGCAACGGGACACAGCTTTGCAGACTGGATTGTGACGGTAAAGCCGACCTGCACAAAAGAAGGCGAGCAGATGCACACCTGCACCGTCTGCGGCAAAGAAGAGAAGAAGTCCATTGCAGCCCTCCCCTGCCCGAGTGAAAAAATGACCGATGTACCAAAGAACGCGTGGTATCACAATGCGGTCGATTATATGATGGAGCAAAGGCTTATGGGCGGCGTCAGCGCGAATGCATTTGCGCCGGAGGATACACTGACCCGTGCGCAGTTGATTACCGTGCTCTACCGTCTCGCAGGAACGCCGAAGAACGAGGGCAGCCATCCGTTCACCGATGTTCCCGAGGATCAGTGGTATTCCGACGCAATCGCTTGGGCGGCGGTAAATGGCGTCGTCAACGGTGTCACGCCGACAACCTTCGCGCCGGATAGTCCGGTTACCCGTGAGCAGATTGCAGTCATCTTGTTCCGCTATGCCAAGGCTGAGGTAGTCAAAGAGAGCAGTTCCAGCGCTTTCCCTGATGCGGACAAGGTCAGCGGATATGCTGTAGACGCCATGAATTGGGCGGTTGCCGAGGGACTGATTGCTGGCAGCGAAGGTAAACTCCTCCCGCAGGACAGCGCAACACGCGCTGAGATCGCAATCATTCTGATGCGTCTTCTTGAAAAGTAATACTGATTCTTGATTAAATTCTTTCATCAAGAATCCCGTGTGCTGCGCACACTTGTATCGTGCTAACGCACGCTGCGCCGTCTTGTGCAGAATTTGACGCACCTTCGGTGCTATAAAAAGCTGTGAAAGCTTTTTATCAAATTATAGGGAACCTCTGAATAAATCTGCAAGAGCGGTCGGCGAGAGATTTTGTCGCAAATTGAGGTTTGAAAGCCGTAGGAATACTTTGTGTATTTCAAGGTTTTCAAACCGAAAAGTTGCGGCAAAAGATCCGCCGAGCGACGGCGCTCATTTGTTCAGAGGTTCCATAGTATAAAGATTCAAAAAAACGGCCGCTCGGAACTCCGAGCGGTCGTTGAATTATGCCATTTTGGCTTTTATATCGGATAGACGGTTGAGGGCTTCATAGAGCGTTTCGTCCTTCTTTGCAAAGTGCATTCTGACAATGTCAGGCACATCTTCCATGAAGAACGAGCTGCCGGGAACGACGGCAACGCCGACTTTTTTTGCCATTTCCTCGCAGAATTCCACGTCGTTCTGTCCTTTTTTCATAAACTGACCGATATTGGCAAGGACGAAATACGCACCCTGCGGGTCGGTATATTCAATGCCGATACGGTCGAGTCCTTCGGTAAAGAGCTTCTTCATATGGGCGTAATGCGCACCGAATTCTGCATAATAGCTGTCAGGCATCTCCAAGCCGACGACGGCCGCCTCCATAAGCGGCGAGGGTGCGCCGACGGTGTTGAAGTCGTGATACTGCTTGATTCTGTCCATGATATACTGCGGCGCAATCGCGTAGCCGAGACGCCAGCCTGTGATGGAATAGGTTTTGGACAGCGAGCTGCAGGAGACGGTTCGCTCCCACATCCCGGGCAGGCTGTTCATATAGATATGCTGATGCGGCGCGTAAACAATGTGCTCATAGACTTCGTCCATGATAACATAGGTGTCATATTTTACGGCAAGCTCTGCAATCTGCGACAGCTCCTCGCGGGTAAAGACCTTACCGCTCGGATTGGACGGATTGCAGATGAGAATCGCCTTAGCGCCTTGCTTGAACGCGTCCTCCAGTACATTGGCGTCATAGTGGAAGATCGGCGGAATCAGCGGGACGAAGATCGGTTCGCAGCCGACTAAAAGTGTCTGTGCGCGGTAATTCTCAAAATACGGTGAGAACATAATGATCTTGTCCCCGGGATTCGTCAGGGCAAACAGCGTATCAACCATTGCCTCGGTCGAGCCGATCGTGACGACAACCTCTGTTTCGGGGTCGATGGTGCGCCCCATAAAGCGCCCGCACTTTTTTGCCAGTGCGCGGCGGAAGTTCGGCGCGCCCATTGTAATGGGATACTGGTGCGGGCCGATGGCGCTGACCTCGGCAAGGCGGTCTGTCAGCTCCTTCGGGGGATCAAAATCCGGAAAGCCCTGCGCCAAATTGATGGCATTGTTTGCGATCGCGATCCTCGTCATGCGGCGGATCACGGAATCGGTAAAATGTTTGGTTTTTCTGCTCATTTCCTGCATGGTAGTTTCCTCGATTCTATATCATTTCAGTCCGAGTTTTTGCGGCGAGACGGTTTCGAGCGCATTCTTCGAGAGCACTTCAAGCAAGCGTGCCTCATCTGAGACGCGGAAGACCATATAGGCGACATCCACACCGCGCTCAATCAGAGAATACATATACTCAATGTCAACCTCTGCCTGCGCCATCAGGGACAGCACGCGCGACAGCCCACCCGGCTCATCGGGCACGGCAACGACAGTGACCTCATTGACGCTGAGAATGCAGTTTTGTTCTGCCAAAGCCGCCTTTGCAACGGAAATGTCGCTGACAAGCATCCGCAGGATGCCGAAATCCGTCGTATCCGCGATGGAAAGCGCGCGAATATCGACGCCGCTCTCGGATAAAGCGCGGACGACGGCGGCGATTTTGCCGGATTTATTCTGCAAAAAAACGGAAAGCTGCTGTACCATTGTCTCTCCTCCTTAATCCAATAGCTTTCGCTTGTCAATCACTCGAACCGCCTTGCCCTCGGAGCGCGGAATGGAATTCGGCTCGAGCAGCGTAACCTTTGCGCTGACGCCCAAAATGGTTTTGAGCGCAGCGGCAAGATCCTTCGCGCGCTCGGCAAGCCCACGCACGGTGTCAGAGAAAATCTCATTGCTGATCTCCACCTGCACCTCAATGCTGTCAAAATTGTTCGCGCGGTCAACGACAATCTGATAGTTCGCGGTGTAGCCCTTGTCCAGCAGGACAGTCTCGATCTGCGACGGGAAGACATTGACACCGCGGATGATGAGCATATCGTCTGTTCTGCCGCGCGGCTTTGTCATCTTGACAAGCGTTCTGCCGCAGGAGCACTTCCCTCTTGTGATCACGCCGATATCGCGTGTGCGGTAACGCAGAATCGGGAATGCCTCCTTCGTGATGCAGGTAAAGACCAACTCGCCCTGTGTTCCCTCGGGAAGAACCTCCCCTGTATCGGGGTCAATGACCTCAACAATAAAGTGATCCTCGTTGACGTGCATACCCGTCTGCTCTTTACATTCAAAGGCGACACCGGGACCGATGATCTCCGTCAAGCCGTAGATGTCATAAGCGGTCAGTCCGAGCATTTCTTCGATCTTGCGGCGCATCTCGTTCGTCCACGGCTCTGCGCCGAACACGCCTGCTTTGAGCTTGATATCGTCCTTTGTGTAGCCGCTGGCATACAGCACCTCGGCAATATGCAGGGCGTAAGACGGCGTGCAGCACAGAATGGTAGAACCGAAGTCTTTGAGAATCGTAACTTGCCGCTGCGTATTGCCACTGGACACCGGAACCGTTGTTGCACCGATGCGCTTGGCACCGCCGTCCGCGCCGAGTCCGCCCGTAAACAAACCGTAGCCGTAGGAGACGTGTACGATATCCTCGTCCGTGCAGCCTGCGGCAGTCAAAGCGCGCGCGACACATTCATCCCAAACATCCAAGTCGTTGCGCGTGTAGCCGACAACAATCTGTTTGCCCGTCGTACCGCTCGAAGCGTGTAGCCGAACGACATCCTTTAATGGGACCGCAAACAGACCGTAGGGGTAAGTGTCGCGCAGATCCTGCTTATAGCTGAAGGGCAGCTTATGCAGATCGTCGATCGTGCGGATATCGTCGGGGGTAACGCCCACCTGCTCCATCTTATTGCAATAGAACGGGACGTTTTCATATACGCGGCGTACAGTCGCAGCAAGACGCTCATTTTGCAGCGCAATGATCTTTTCGCGCGGCGCAGTCTCAATTTCCGGTTGGTAATATCTCTCCATCTTTGTTACACGTTTGCGCCAAGCGCGAACGCCCTTTCGTTCATTTCTTTGAATTTTGCGGGGACACTTGCGTCGATTGCCTGCATCCACTCCGCCTCAGTGAAGTCAAAATATTTCGACAGCCGCCCCATGAGCACAAGGTTGACCGCCTTGCTTGAACCGGCTTCTTCCGCAAGCGAGAGCGCGTCAAGGGCATCCACCGTAAAGCCTGCCGCGCGCATGGCATCGACCAAATCACTCGGATACTCCGCCGCGCCCGTAATGACGGGCATGGGGTTGATCTGTTGGGTGTTGGTAATGATTCTTCCGCCCCCGCGGAGATACTCCGTCCAACGCGCCGCCTCCATCAGTTCAAAGGAAACGATAAAATCCGCCTCCCCCTTGTCGATCACGGGAGAACTGACGCGCTCCCCGAAACGGACATAAGTCACGACGCTGCCGCCGCGCTGGCTCATGCCATGCACCTCGGATACCTTGACATCATAGCCCTTTGCGAGCAGGAGCTTGCCGAGCAGCTTGCTTGCGAGCAGACTTCCCTGCCCGCCGACGCCGACGATCATCACATTGCAAGTTTTCATTTGTTTCCCTCCAATGCGCCGAATTTGCAGAGCTGTGCGCAAACGCCGCAGCCCGTGCAGAGTGTCGCGTCAATCTTCGCTTTCCCGTCTACCATACTGATGGCGGGGCAGCCGACCTTCATGCACATTTTGCAGCTCTTGCATTTGTCCGCGTCCACCGCGAGCGGCTGCTTATGCTTGACATATTTGAGCAGGGCGCAGGGCCTGCGGGAGATGATCACGGAAGCCTCGTCCGCTGCAAGTTCCTCCTTGATTGTAACTTCACACTGCTTCAAGTCATAGGGATCGACGACTCTGACGCGCGCAATGCCGAGTGCATGGCACAGTGCCTCCAAATCGACCTTCGCCGCCGGCTCCCCCTTCAGGTTAAAGCCCGTGGTCGGATTCTGCTGGTGTCCCGTCATGCCTGTAATAGAGTTATCCAAAATGATGACGGTGCTTTTGGAATCGTTATAAGCGATATTCACAAGACCTGTCATGCCCGAGTGCATAAAGGTCGAATCACCGATCACGGCGACGGTATTGGCGTCCGTCCTGCCGCCGCTTGCTTTGTTGAAGCCGTGGATGCCTGAGACGGACGCGCCCATGCAGATGACGGAATCAACCGCATTCAGCGGCGCGACCGCGCCAAGGGTGTAGCAGCCAATGTCGCCGATGACAGTCAGCTTCAGCTTGGAAAGCACATAGTAAAGTCCGCGATGCGGGCAGCCCGCGCACATGACGGGCGGACGCGGCGGGATCGCTACGTCAAGCGCTTTTCCCTGCGGCGCTTGCAGCCCAAGCCCTTCGGCAACAAGATTCTGAGAAAGCTCCCCAATGTTGGAGAAACGGTTTTTTCCCTCAACAGCCAAGCCAAGCGTCTTGCAATAGTCTTCGACGAAGCCGTCAAGCTCTTCGACGACGATCACGCGCTCAACTGAGGCGGCAAACTCACGCAAAAGCTTTGTCGGCAGCGGCCAGATCATGCCGAGCTTCAAAACGCTGACAGTCTCATCGCAGACTTCGCGGACATATTGGTAGCAGGTGCTGGAGGTGATAATGCCGAGTTTCTTCTCCGTCCCGCGTTCGACGCGGTTACAGGGAGCGGTTTCGGCAAATTCCGTCAACGCCCTGAGCCGTTCCTCGACGATCGGATGGCGCTTTTTCGCAAAGCCAGGCATCATGATGTACTTCGGAGGATTCTTTTCGTAGGGCTTTTGCGCGGGCTCGACGCGCTCAGATGGTTCCACAATGCTCTGCGAATGCGCTACGCGAGTGCACATTTTCAGCAGCACGGGCGTATCAAATTGCTCGGAAATTTCATAGGCAAGCTTTGCAAATTCAATTCCCTCTGCCGAGTTTGACGGTTCGAGCATCGGAAGCTTTGCTGCCCTTGCGTAATTGCGGGAATCCTGCTCATTCTGTGAGCTGTGCATTCCTGCGTCGTCCGCGACACCGATGATCATGCCCGCATTGACGCCCGTGTAGGCGATCGTAAACAGCGGGTCGGCGGCGACATTCAGCCCGACATGCTTCATGCCGCAGAAGCTGCGCTTTCCCGCGAGGGACGCACCGAAAGCAGCCTCAACCGCAACCTTTTCATTCGGCGCCCATTCTGCATAGATTTCGGGGTATTTTGCGGCGCATTCCGTAATTTCCGTGCTTGGTGTGCCGGGGTAGCTGGAAACGAAACTGCATCCCGCCTCATATAAGCCGCGCGCAACTGCCTCGTTTCCAAGCATGAGTTGTTTCATGGTCATTACCTCGCTCTGCTTTTTTAATTCAGTATACAATATGTTCCTTCAATTTTCAACTATTCACCGAGAGACTCTTTGACCGGTACACTGATCGTCTTATCATAGCATTGGAAAATCGCATCGACTTTCTCGGCATCCGGCTTCTTCGTCAGCAACGAGACCATCGGGACAAGCAGCAGTCCTCCGAGCATTGCGATTGCGCCCGAATGAATCGAGGTCGCAAAGACGGTCTTATCCAAGAATTCGACACCGAAGGTAAAACCGGTCAGGCTCTTTGCAAGCTGAATAAGCGACAGCGCGACGCCCCAAAGGAAGCTGACCCAGCACGCTGCTTTTGTTGTCCGCTTCCAAAACAGACCGTAGAGGAAGGGGGCGAGGAACGCACCTGCCAAAGCGCCCCATGAGACGCCCATAAGCTGCGCAATAAAGACGACATTCGATTTTGCCTGCACAATTGCGATCAAGGCAGAGAGAATGACGAAAAATGCGATAAACGACCGCATCAGAAGCATCTTTCTCTTTTCGGGAAGACCCTTCTTCGTCGCAGGCGCAATCAGGTCGAGCGTAATGGTAGAACTGGAGGTCAGCACCAGCGAGGAAAGTGTGGACATGGACGCAGAAAGAACAAGTACCAACACGACACCGATGAGCAACGGTGAGAGATTGGCAAGCATCGACGGTACGATGCTGTCATAGACCGGCGTCACACCGTCTGCCTGATAGGTAATCACATCGGAGAAAAGTCTGCCAAAGCCGCCGAGGAAGTAGCAGCCGCCCGCAACGATCACGGCAAAAACCGTGGAGATGACCGTGCCCTTTTTAATGGAATCTTCGTCCTTGATGGCATAGAACTTGCCGACCATCTGCGGCAAGCCCCAGGTGCCGAGAGAGGTAAGGATGATGACAAAGAACAGGAAGATCGGATCCGCGCCGAGGAAGGAAGTGTAGGCACCCTTGAACTCCGTGCCGGCACTTGTCCAACTCGAGGTCTGCGACAGCTTTGCAATCGCCTCGGATATACCGCCCTGTCCGTGCAGCACGGCAAGAATTACCGCAAGGATGCCGAAAATCATAATAATGCCTTGGATAAAATCATTGACGGCAGTTGCCATATAGCCACCGACGATGACATAAATACCCGTCAGCACAGCCATGGCAATGACGCACCACGCATAGTCGATCCCCGGGAACGCCATCGTAAACAGACGGGAAAGGCCGTTAAAGAGCGACGCCGTATAGGGAATGAGGAAGACAAACACGATGATGGAGGCGGCGATTTTCAGGCCGCTTGAATTGTAGCGCAGCGCGAAGAAATCCGGCATTGTGCGGGAATTGAGGTGCTGCGTCATGATTCTTGTCCTTCTGCCGAGGACAACCCACGCCAAAAGCGAGCCGATAAATGCATTGCCGAGTCCGATCCATGTCGATGCAAGACCGAAGCGCCAGCCGAACTGCCCGGCATAGCCGACGAAGATAACGGCTGAAAAATACGATGTGCCGAAGGCAAAGGCAGTAAACCACGCGCCGACGGAGCGTCCGCCCAGCACGAAGCCGTCCACGCTTTTTGCATGCTTGCGGCAAGCGATGCCGATGATGATCATCATTGCAAAGAAAATAACAAGCATCAGGATTTTTGTTATCATTATTTCTCTCTCCTTTTTATATGATTTCTCTCTCATTCCGTAGATCGTAGGGCGCGCACTCGCAAGGGGCATACCGTATCCGTAAGGCTCCTTCGTCGCCAACGGCTACGCTAACGACCTCGGCACGCCCGGTGGTCGTGCCCTGCGGTCTTCTTTAATTCATTATATTACGGCGTATTAATTTGTCGTCTGTGCCTCAACAAGCCTGCCGTGGCAGTATTTTTCACGCAGGACGGGTTTTTCGATCTTGCCCGTTGGGTTGCGTGGAACCTTGTCAAAGATGACCTTGCGCGGTCGTTTATAACGCGGGAGCGCTTTGCAGAAGGCGTCAATCTCCTCAACAGAGCAGCTTACGCCCTCTTTTAATTCGATAATCGCTGCGGCGATCTCGCCGAGGCGCGGGTCGGGCAGACCGATTACCGCAACATCCTTGATCTTCTCATTCGTCCGCAGGAAATCCTCGATCTGCACGGGATAGAGGTTTTCACCGCCGGAGATAACGACATCCTTCTTGCGGTCAACGAGATAGATGAAGCCCTCCTCGTCCTCGCGCGCCATATCTCCCGTGTAGAGCCAGCCGTCCTTTAGAACCTCGTTGGTCGCTTCCTTGTTCTTGTAATAGCAGAGCATCACGCCGCTGCCGCGCACAATCAACTCGCCGACCTCGCCGTTTTTCACGGGGTTCCCGGTCTCATCGACGATCTTCGCCTCCCAGCCGTAGCCCGCTTTGCCGATGGCGCCGACCTTGCGGATGTTCTCAACGCCGAGATGGACGCAGCCCGGGCCGATTGACTCGGAAAGACCGTAGTTTGTATCATATTGATGGTGCGGGAAAACCTTCATCCAACGGTGGATCAGACTGGGCGGGACGGGCTGTGCGCCGATGTGCATCAGCCGCCACTGCTCGAGCATATAACTGTTCAGGTCGATCCTGCCGGCTTCGATTGCGTCCAGCAGATCCTGCGCCCACGGCACAAGCAGCCAGACAATTGTACATTTTTCCTCCGTGACCGCCCGCAAAATCCATTCGGGCTTGACCCCGCGCAGCAGGACTGCGCGGCTTGCAGACAGGAGACTTCCGAACCAGTGCATTTTCGCGCCTGTATGATACAGCGGCGGGATGCAGAGAAATACGTCATCACGCGTCTGCCCGTGGTGCTTCTGCTCCGTAATGCAGGAGCCGACGAGGGCACGGTGATTATGTAAGATTGCCTTTGGGAAGCCCGTCGTGCCGGAGGAGAAATAAATTGCGGCGTAGTCGTCCTCTGCCATGCAGACGGGAGGCGCGGTGCGGGAGCAGTAGTTGACAAGCTCCAAATAGGACTCAGCGAAGGGCGGCACCTCCCTGCCGACATAGAACATATAACGCACGCGTGAAAGCTTCGGAACGATCGGTTCCAAACGCTCTGTGAATTCCGGCCCGAAGACCAGCACTTCAACATCTGCCAAATCCAAGCAATATTCGATCTCGTCGCTCGAATAGCGGAAGTTCATCGGTACGGCGATCGCACCCGCCTTTAAGACACCGAAGTAGATCGGCAGCCATTCGAGACAGTTCATCAGCAGAATGCCGACCTTCTGCCCTTTCTTGATGCCGCGGCTGAGCAGCAGATTTGCAAAACGGTTCGCCTTCTTGTCAAACTGTCCCCATGTGATCTCACGGCGGTACGGCAGATCGGGACGGGTGTTTTCAATCAGACTGAAATCCCGCCATGTGACCGCCCTGTCACGTTCCTCAGAGGGATTGATCTCAACGAGCGCGACCTCCTCACCGTATAGCCGTGCGTTTTTCTCCAAAATGTCGGTAATGACCATAGTATCTCTCCTTCTTAATAAAAAACGTCCCCTGCAAAAGCAGAGGACGAGTAACGGCGTATCTCATCTAATTGCTCTCATCGCAATCACTTTATCACTTTTAAGCGTTAAAGTCAAGGGCGATTTCAAATTTTTCTATTTACGCAGGACGAAGCCGTTCATACTCGCGCGGGCAACCGGCGTTCCAAGTTCATCCGTAACCTCCACCTCATAGAGAGAGGTCGAGCGTCCCTGCTTGACACAGCGCGATTTTGCAATCAGCTTCTCCCCTTTTGCGGCGCTTAAAAAGGTAATATCCGCGTGCAGGGAGATCGTGTCCGTATCCTCAGCAAAGCCATTTGCTGCAATCGCGGCAGTAAAATCCGCAAGCGTAAAGATTGCACCGCCCATCGGCGTACCCCGCACATTGCGGTGCTTCTCTAAAAGCGGCATCTCGCAGACCGCATATTGCGGCTGAGCCTCCGCAATCGTGATCTCCGCGGCATCGGTTGCAAAGCGGTCATGGGAAAAGCGTTCCCGAATTTCATCTATCGTCGGCATATTTTTCACCTCTCAGAGCGAACACAAACGGCTTGCTCGTACTCAAGATTTCAAGCTCATCGGCGGCGGATACCTGCGCGACCGTGAGTGCATCCTCGGGCGCAAGGACAGCGTCCTTCACAATTAAGCGCTCTTCTGAGCGGTATTCCGTTTCATAAGCAGTGCCGTTGATATAAACAACACTGTATGGCGTAAAGTGCGATCCGCTCACAAGCAGGCAGTCCTCTCTTTGCGTTACGGCAGTGATACGCACATCCTCGACGTCAAAGCGCATATCGGTCGGATACGGCGGCGCGCCGTTTTCGGCGTAGTACTGCTCTCCCGAGAGAATGTCATATTCCAATACCTCAAGTGCTCGCTGGTATGTCTCGCTGCTGTCGCCCGCGTAATCGTAGCTTTGATGCAAACGGAAGACTGCACCCTCGTGGATGCCACACAGATCCATCACATAAGCGCTGAGCTGGTAGGTCTGCAAATTGCGGTCGGCATTCTCCGCAAGCGGGAAATTCGCCCAAATCACATACTCCGTCGTCTGCGTATTTCCGTAAGAAAGCTCCTCCTGCTGAAAATTAAAGCTTGGCAGATGATCTCCGTAAAATACGACCACGGTCGGCTCATCAAAATCCTGAAGCGTCTGCGTCAGCTCCGCAATAAAGGCGTCGCACTCTTTAAGCTGATAGAGATAGTATTCCAAACCGTTTTTCCGCGCCTCGTCCTGCGATCCCTGCACACCTATAATCGGCACGTCGGGAAGCATCTCGTCAGGGTATTTCCCGTGCGGCTGGACAGAGACGGCAAAGACAAAATCCTTTCCCTCCGTGGAGTCCAACGCCTTGCAGATCTCACCCGTCAACACGCTGTCCTTTGCCCAACCGCGCGGGTTATACTCCACGTCGTTCATATATTCCACAGACGTAAAGCTTCGGAAGCCGAGATTGGCGTAAACGATATGGCGGTCATAAAAGGTTGCACTGTTGTTGTGGACGGCATGCGTGCCGTAGCCGAGGCGCGAAAGTGTAAACGCCACGGACTCCGACGCGGTGGAGTTTACAATTGTCATGTAGGGATACTCTCCGACGCCGAAGTGATTCAAATTCATGCCCGTTAGGACTTCGAATTCCGTATTTGCCGTGCCTGCGCCGATTGCAGGGACAGAGAGCAGCCCACTTGGATACTCCGCCTTTAGCGCCTCAAAATTCGGCACAGGATTTTCAGAAAATTGCAGATTTTTCAGATAGTTTGCATCGAAGAAGGACTCGAGCTGGACAAAAACGATATTCGGTGTGTCCTTTTCCGTCTGCGGCAAAGCGCGCTGTGTGTCAATGATTTCCTCGACCTCGTTGGGAGAGTACTCCACCGGCTCCTTGATACCGCCCGTCACAAGGCTTGCCGCGAAGCAATACACGAAGCCATTTTCATGGTAAGCGCGCGGCAGACTGGAAAACTCATTTGTCTTGTCGAGAACATCAATGCGGACAAACAGATTTGTTACGAGAAACAGGGCAAGTGCTGTCAGGAGGATAGTCAAAACGGAAAAGCAGGGTGGTGTGCGCGGGAATTTTTTTGCGCGCGACCACAGAAAGAGAATTAGGCCGATGAGGGCTGCAATCCCTAAAATCAGCAGAAACAGCGCAATATAGCTGAGATATTTCTCAAAAATATCCCGCACGGACGCCATCAGCCAAATATCGGAAGCGGTCAGCGGCATGGAGCGGAAGGTCAAAAGCAGAAAATCCGTCACCGCAAGACCGAGCCACACGGCAGAGACAAGTAAAAAATAAAACCGCCGCTTTGCAAAAAGCAGAGAGAAAGAGAGCGTGAAGAAGATCAAGTACGCACCGTAAAGAAAGACCCACGGCTTCCCGATGCAAAACGCAAGCGTGTCAAACAGCGAGCGGCGCGCCAAAAGCTCAATCACCGCGTTCAGGAGGAGCGACGAAAGAAAGTAAAGCGCCAGCAGGCGGTAATTACTGCGGTTCCACTCTTTATGCAGATTCTCTTTAGAAAAATATGCTTTTATACGCATAACGCGCCTCACCTCCTTGCGCCGAATACTACATAGTATAGCATTCTCAAAGAAAAAAGCAATAAAATTTTCAAAAAGTGCTAAAAAAGTCACGAACAAGGGCAGAATTGCTTGCATAAGCAGTTTTTGCGTGCTATAATAATCAATTGAAGTTTGATGGGCGTTCCTTTACGCCCAAAAGTTTATCAACGAAAGGAAGCACAACATTTTATGACGACAATTGATATTTATTCCGGCTTTTTGGGCGCAGGCAAAACTACGCTGATTAAGAAGATGATCCGCGAGGCTTACGCGGGCGAGCAGATCGTCCTGATTGAAAATGAATTCGGTGAAATCGGCATTGACGGCGGTTTCATGAAGGATGCGGGCATTCAAGTCAACGAGATGAATTCCGGCTGTATCTGCTGTTCCCTCGTCGGTGATTTCGGCAAGGCGCTCAAACAGGTCATTTCCGAATATCATCCCGACCGCATTCTCATCGAGCCGTCCGGTGTCGGCAAGCTCAGCGATGTAATCGGCGCAGTGCAGCGCGTCGCGACTGATGAGGTGCAGCTCGGCTGCTTTGTGACTGTCGCCGACGCGACAAAGTGCAAGGTCTACCTGAAAAACTTCGGTGAATTCTACTCTAATCAAATCGAGACTGCCTCCGCCATCATCCTCAGCCGCACGGCGACGATCTCAGAGGAAAAGCTCGATGCCGCTATTTCCCTTCTGCGCGAGCATAACGAGAAAGCGGTCATCATTACAACGCCGTGGGAACAGCTCGACGGCAAACAGATTTTGGAGGCAATGCAGCATCAGCATTCTCTGACGGACGAGCTTTCCGAAATGATCGAGCACGCTCGTGCGCACGAGGAAGAAGAGGATGAATGCGCCTGCCATCACGAGCACGAGCATCATCACCACCATGACCACGATGAGGAGCATGAGCATCATCACGATCACGACGAGCATTGCCACCATGAACACGACGAGGAGCATGAGCATCATCACCATCATCATGGCCATGATGCAGATGAGATATTCCAAAGCTGGGGCGTAGAAACGCACAAGAAGTTCTCTGACGAGGAGATCAAGGCTGCTCTGTCCGCATTGGATAACGAGGAAGCTTACGGCATTGTCCTGCGTGCTAAGGGCATTGTGCAGGCGACGGACGGCACATGGCTGCACTTTGACCATGTGCCGGGCGAGATCGACGTGAGGAGCGGCAGCGCAGAGGTGACAGGCAGACTGTGCGTAATCGGCTCAAAGCTGAACGAAGCCGCCGTTGCCGCCCTGTTCGGCGTGTAAGGAGGAGAAGCGATGCCGATTCCGGTCTATGCGTTTACCGGCTTTTTAGACGCCGGCAAAACGAAATTCATTCAGGAGACGCTGTGCGACACCCGTTTTAACGCAGGAGAACGTACGCTTCTGCTCATCTGCGAGGAGGGCGAGGAGGAATATGACATTTCCGCCTATCCCTATCAGAAGGTCTATCCCGAGGTCATTGAACAGGACGAGATCACAACGCAGGAGCTTGCCGCGCTTTTGCAAAAACACCGCGCCGAACGTGTGGTTGTTGAGCTGAACGGCATGCAGCTTGTCGGTGACTTCTATCAGAAAATGCCGCAGGACTGGCAGATCGCGCAGGAGGTCATGTTCGCCGACGGGACCACCATAATGAGTTATAATTCCAACCTCCGCTCACTGGTCGTGGACAAGCTGACGGGCTGCGAGATGGTCGTTTTTAACCGTCTGCCCACAGGAACGGATATCATGCCGCTGCATAAGCTCGCCCGCGCACTCAACCGCAGAGTCGGTATTCTCTATGAATACACCGACGGCAAGACGGAGTTTGATGAGATCGAGGATCCGCTCCCCTTTGACATTAACGCACCGGTGATTGAAATCGCGGACGAGGATTATGCCCTTTGGTTCCGCGACATCAACGAGGAGCCGAAGAAATATAACGGCAAAACCGTCCGCTTTAAGGCGCAGGTCGCCAGACTGAAAAAAGACCGTGAAGGCTATTTTGCGCCCGGGCGCTTTGTGATGACCTGCTGTGTCGAGGATATTCAGTTCATGGGTATGCCGTGTAAATACGAAAAGGCCGCCGCGCTCCGCACCCGCGACTGGGTCATGGTGACGGCAACGGTAGAAACGCGCTTCCACGCCCTCTATCGCGGCACCGGTCCGATCCTGACGGCAGTTTCCGTCGAACCGGCCAAGCCTGCTGCCGATGAGGTCGCGACATTCTGAATAGGAAAAACCGCACCGGCTTGGGGCGGAGTATGAAATGCATTAAAGCATCCGTATGGTGATGATCATACGGATGCTTATCTTTTCGTTTATCTTATGCTTAGCGCAGATAAAAGATCCCTTTTCATCGGTGGCACGAGTCTCTATGCTAATTTGTGTGTAGTCAATTCGGCAAAAGCGGGTACGAGTCCAACGCGCAGCGCCAAATTCTGAGAGGCAATATGTGACAGCGCGGTGCCGTAGAAGGGCACCTTCCCCCGCTCGCAGATCGCCTTCGTCAGCGCCGCAAGCGCAGCTTTTGCATAGCCCTTTCCCTCTGCAAAAGAGTTGACGCCCATTTCCCACATCAAATTGCTGTTCGCAGTTGCGCCTGCGACAGCAAGCAAGGCTTCCTTTTCGTCGTAGCAAGCGGCGCCGAGAACATCCTCAATGTAATCCTCGAAAAGGAACGCTTCGTCAATCCGTTCATCCGCTTTCAGCGCGGCGATTTCCGCTTTGCCGAGGATTTTTACCGGGTATTCCTCACGGGGCGTCGAAAAGCGTGGTACAAAGAAGATATGTGCCTGATCAATTCCGTAGCCATATTCCGCAAGCTTCCGGTCAATGCTGATCAGGCTGCCTGCCTCAAAGCCCCACTGCGCGGAAAGATGCTTTGCCAGCGTCTCCTCACACCATGTTTTCAGCTCCGGCGCTGCGGTTATTACCAATTTTTCGCGGTAAGAAAGGATAGAAAGGATCCCGCGCGCAGCTTGTTTTCGCGCATCAGGATGAAAAGCATACTCCGTAACCAGTGTATCCGTGTTTAAGAAATCCTCCGCATTGCAATGATAGTCCCTTGCAAATTGCGTTGCGAGGATGTTATCATATTCCACCATAGCTTACCTCTTTCATGATATCTTCAGTCAGAAAGCTTAACGTTGAACAGCAAACAGCGCAGGCGAGCCGGTTAGTGCTTCGTCCATCGTTCTGCATGGCATTGAGGCTGTCGCGCTCTGCGTAGATATCGCAGCAGCAAGGCATTTTAACCCGCCTCATCCGTATCCGGCGGGCAGATGGGTTGCTCCGACTTTCGAACCGTCCGCAAAAAGCGGAATGTCTCCTTCTCTCCCTTGTCGCGGAGCATCGTCAAGACAAACATCAAATCGCTCTTTGTTTGCGGGTGCATCATCTCACTGTCACGCCCTTCGGCGGAGTTGACGAAATATTCCAGTGGGTCCCCGTCGCGGTACTTTTTCCCATGGTATGTCTTGCAAGCGGCGATGCGATCCGCAATCATCTCGATAAAATACTTGCGCGGCATTTCAACAGGCTTATAGGTACGCGTCTTGAGATCAAGGTCGGTCCAATATTCATAATGATGCTTGTTTCTTCCCTTATGGTGCATCCACGCGGTCGAGTAGCCGACAAGCTCTCTTTCGCGGGAATTGGGGCTGCGCGTACCTTGATAGTATTTTGCACCGGTGATAAACTCGCTCGGCGAATACTTGGAAAGGTCGTGGACAAGCCCGCGCCAGTAAAGTCCGACGCGAAAGCAGCCCTGCCTCACCGCCCAACGGTGCTTTGTGATTGTACAAAAGTGCTTCCATGCGTGCATGGTGTTTCTCTCCTATTCTGAAAGTGCCTTTTCCAGCTTTTGCAGCGCCTTTTTTTCAATACGGCTGACATAGCTCCGACTGATACCGCACAAATCGGCGATCTCGCGCTGTGTCAGCGGTTTGCGGTTGCCGATGCCGTAGCGCAGCGTAATGATTTTTTTCTCACGCGGCGTCAGACATTCCTCGATCTTCTCATAGAGCTTCGCATAGACCTCCTTGTCGGACATCTGTTCAAACAGATCCTCGTCCGAACAGATCACATCCATCAGAGAAAGCGCCGTGCCGTCCTTCCCCGTTTCGATGTAGTCCGAAAGAGATACATCCGACGCGCTCTTTCTCTGACCACGGAAGTACATCAAAATCTCGTTTTCCACGCATCGGGCGGCATAGGTTGCCAGTCGTGCACCTTTCGACGCGTCAAAAGTGGAAATGCCTTTGATGAGTCCGATCGTGCCGATGGAGATCAGATCCTCCTGATCGGCGGTCTGTGTGTAATATTTTTTCATGATGTGCGCCACAAGACGTAAATTTCGCTCGATGAGTATGTTTCGCGCATTCAGATCTCCCTGCGCCGCCAGCTCAAGATAGTGCTGCTCCTCCTTTGCGCTCAAGGGCTTCGGAAACGAGCCGCTCCCGTTGGACAGGCGGAGGGAATAAAGAATGCTGCTGATGGTCAGCCATACGGCGGCGCCCAGCATCAAACCACCTCCGAAACAGCCTATTCAGAGGCGGCAAGTCCTTATGTCAAAAGAATTTCAGCATTCGCGTGAAACGAGCGAATAAGCAAGCTCCGTCAAGAACTGCGGCTTTTCAAAGACAGAAAGTGCAGAAACCGCCTTTTCTGTCTCCGCGTTGATCATCTCGCGGCATTTTTCAACGCCGTAGAGACGGACAAAGGTGTTTTTCTTATCGTCTACGCCGACCGCTTTGCCAAGCTTCTGCGCGTCGCCGACAACGTCCAAAATATCGTCCTCGATTTGAAACGCCAGTCCGAGCGAATCTGCGTAGGCGCTTGCAGCCCTCTGCTGCGTCTCGTTTCCGCCTGCCGCAATCACGCCGAGCTGACAGGCGGCACTGATGAGCGCACCGGTTTTTCTCGACTGGATGTCGTAGACCTCATGCTCAGTGCATTCGCGTTTCTCCGCGTCCATGTCAAGCACCTGACCGCCGACCATGCCCAGTTCACCCGCGCAGAGCGACAGCACACGTACTGCCTCGACAACGCGCTCCGCCGGGAGCTTTGCCCTTGCAAGCTGAGAAAACGCCGCCGTGAGCAAGGCGTCACCTGCTAAGACCGCCGTTGCCTCTCCGTAAACGCGGTGATTGGTCGGCTTGCCTCTGCGGTAATCGTCATTGTCCATGCAGGGTAGGTCGTCATGAATGAGACTATAGGTATGCACCATTTCGATCGCCGCGCCAAACGGCAGCGCTTCTTCAGCGTTTCCGCCGCAAAGCTCGCAGAACGCCTGCGTGAGTACGGGGCGGAGGCGCTTCCCTCCTGCGAGAAGGCTGTAGCGCATAGCTTCAAACAGCTCCTTTTGCGGCGCATCGTCGGTGAAACATTTTTGCAAATACGCCTCAATGCGCGCGGCGTAACAGTTCAGTTCACTCTCCATCCGCAAACTCCGTTTCCTGCGGTGTGCCGTCCGCACCCTTGGTGAGCTGAACAACCTTCAGCTCCGCCTCATCGAGCAGCTTCGTGCAGGAGCCGACCAATCCCGTTCCCTCTTCAAAGAGGGACAGGGCCTGCTCCAGAGGCACATCGCCGCGTTCCATTTGTTTTACGATCTCCTCCAACCGCGCCAAAGACTGTTCAAAGGTCTGAGATTCCTGTTTCATTCGATTATCTCCCTTACTTCCGTGACCGCCTTGCCGTCGGCAAGACTGACTGTCAATTTTTCGCCGACAGAGACGGCATGAATGGTTTTGATAAGCTCTCCTTTTTCATTTAGAGTCATTGAGTAGCCGCGTCCCAACACCTTGAGCGGACTCATTGCGTCAAGCTTCGCCGCAAGGCGCACAAAGCGCTCCCGATTGCGGTTGAGCAAAGCCGCAGAGGCGGCGCAAAGCCTGCGGTGCGTATAGTCGAGCGCCATGCGGCGGTCATTGAGATAGTTCGTCGGACTTTTTAGGCTCCTCGTCTGTGCAAGCGCATCGACACGCTGTCGCTCCTGTTTGAGCCGCTTATTCATCAGTGTCAGAAGCAACGCCTGCTTTGCCGCGAGCGCTTGCCGAAGCTCCATTTGGTCAGGCACGGCAAGCTCCGCCGCGTTGGACGGCGTCGCTGCGCGCAGATCTGCGACAAAGTCGGAGATCGTCACATCCGGCTCGTGCCCAACGGCGGATATGACGGGAATTTCGGACTGCGCAATAGCATAAGCGACACGCTCATCGTTAAACGCCCACAGGTCCTCGATTGAACCGCCGCCGCGCCCCGTAATAATCAAATCCGCGACACGATAGCGGTTGGCATAGCGAATCGCGCCCGCGATCTCCGCAGGTGCCTCCTCGCCCTGCACACGCACGGCAAGCAGCTTGACCTCTGTCAACGGATAGCGTTTGCGCAAAATGCGCAGCATATCCCGCAGCGCCGCGCCAGCCGACGAGGTAATGACGGCGATACGGTGCGGAAAGCGCGGCAGCGGCTTTTTCCGCGCAGCGGAGAACAGCCCCTCCGCCTGCAGGCGTGCCTTGAGCTGTTCAAACGCAACATGGAGATCACCGATTCCATCAGGCGTCAAATCGGTGCAATAGAGCTGATAAGCGCCGTCGCGCGGAAAAACGGAGACACGCCCGCAAGCGATGACCTTCATGCCGTTTTCGGGACGGAAGCGCAGACGAAAGGCGTTTCCCTTGAACATGACGCAGCGGATTGCCCCGTTTGCGTCCTTGAGCGAGAAATAATGATGTCCCGAAGGGTAGAGCTTATAGTTGCTGATCTCTCCGCGAATCAGAAGATTTGACAGAAATTCGTCCTCTTCAAAGCGGAGCCTCAGATACTCGTTAATTTGAGAAACTTCATAGATAGGCTGCTGCATGATGCGCCCTCCATGTCAAAACCGCAGTGCCAAGTGCATTATCGGTCGCATACTGCGGCGGACAAAAGACTGCGGGAAGCTTTTCGCACGCGTCGCGCAGCATACTGTTCGACGCGACGCCGCCGGCAAAGACGACGGCGTTCACGGGATATTCGCGCAGGGCGTTCTTCGTCGCCTCGACGATCGCCCCGATCAGGCAGCGCAGCGCGTAGGCGGCAGTTTCGGCGTCGTTTCCTTTGTGATACGCCTCGACCTTGTTTTGCACGCCCGAAAGGGAGAATTCCGCGCCGTGTACCTTCACACGGAAGGTTTGCTTGTCCGTTGCGCCCTTGCTCAAGGCATCTATCTGCTTGCCCGAGGGGAAATCCAAACCGAGGAGTTTCCCCGTGCGGTCAATGAGCTGTCCTGCGGAAATATCCGTCGTCCCGCCGATTCGCTCGGCGTGGACGCTCACGCCCTCCGGCGTGACATACAAAAGCTCCGTTGTCCCGCCGGAAAGATGCCACGCAAGGTGCGGCTGCTGCATCAATTCCATCCGTCCGGACGAGTACAGTGACGCGGCGATATGCCCCTGCTGATGGGAGAACGCATACACCGGAATGCCCAACGCCGCGCCCAAGACCCGCGCCTGCGACTCGCCCGCCAAAAAGCAGGGCATATACGAGCCTTCGACAGCACGCGGCCGCGTGCTGACTCCGATAGCGTCCAACTGCACCCTGCCAATATCCGAAAACAGCCTGTCGGTCAATTCCGGCAGGCGTTTTACATGGGCAAAAAGCGCGTCGCTTTGGCGCAGCCCGAGACTACCCTGCTCCACATCCAAGAGACGGGAGACATTGTGTCCCTTTTCCCCGTCAAAGACGGCGACTGAGGTCGTATAGTTGCTGGTGTCAAACGCCAAAACGGTCATTGCGGATTCTCCTTCAACGAACGGGCGAACGAGCCGAGGATGCCGTTGACAAAAGAAACAACCTCCGCATCCTCATACTTGCGCGTCAGCTCTACGCATTCATTGATGGCAACGCCCGTCGGGACATCCTCAACATAGAGGATCTCGAAGATGGCAAGGCGGAGCGCTGCCTTGGTAAAGCGGGAGATGCGGTGCAGATTCCAGCCGATGGAATACTTGGCAATCAGTGCGTCCAGTTCTTCGGCGTGCTCTGCAACGCCGGTTACGCAGGCGGTGATATAGTTCATTTGCTTTTTGCTCGGACGGTCGGCATAGACCTCGTTTTCCGCTGCAAGCGCGTCATAATAACCGCGCTCCATACGCGATTCAATTGCCTGCGCAGGCGTCAGGTCGGTATAGTCCAGTTCGTAGATCAGGTGTGCGGCGAGTTCTCTGGCGTTTGAGCGTGTCATAGGCTTCTCCTTTATGTATCAGAGGATTAGGGGTGCCGATACATCAGCACCCCGAGAAAAGCGATTTTTACTTCGCGGCAGGCTTCGGAACGGCAACACCGCAGACATTGACATTCACTCGAAGCGGACGCACGCCCGTCATAGCCGTGACCTCGTCCGCGATCGCTTCCTGCACATTCCTCGCGACGGTCATCACCGCCGCACCCATCTTGACAATGAGGTTGCAGGAAATTTCAACACCCTCCTCCGCAATCGTGACACGGATGCCCTTACGGAGATTCTTCTTTCCAAGGATATTGGAAAGGTCAAGCGTCTGCGTTATGCTCAGGCCAAACACACCCTCGACCTCACGCACGGCAAGCGACGCGATGGAAGCGATGACCTCCTCGGAAATGAGGATGCTGCCGTTTTCCTGCTCCTGCACAAGGTATTCTTTATTTTCTGCCATAATTATGGACCTTCCCTTCTGTATTTGTTCCCCTCTATTTTATCACATTTTTCACAAAAAACAATACCTTTATTACACACCGACAATATGAATATCGGAAAGTTTATAATCGGTCTGTGACATAACAATGTCGGCAAGCAGAGAGACATCGTTCTGCGTCAAGCCCTCCTCGGGAGCGGCAACCGCAAGAGAGATTCCCTCCTCGCTGATATAGGCGACGCAGTCGGCATAGCCCTTCGCGACAACAAGGCTTTCGATTTGCGACTCCGTCAGTGCGTCGGCAACGATACCTTCTAACTTACGGCTCGTCTCGGCGGTGTCGTTCCCTTCGGCATATGCAATCGTCTCTTGCAGGAGCGTAACTGCCTCGTCGCGCGCGTTTTGACGGGACAGGCGCATCTGTGCAAAATACTCCGTGCTGCTCTGCTTATCGCTGACAGGCAGGGAGAAGTTCTGTTCCGTCGTGTCATTCAGCACAAGCGTCGCCTCGCCGAGCACCTTATTTGCGTCAAGTGTCTGCGTCAGGTCAGGGGTGTGTCCGCCGTAGAGCCAGTTGAGGTAAATGCCCGCACATACCAAGACAAGCACTCCGGCAATCACTGCGTTGCGTTTCCATGTTTTCATTGCGATTCCTCCATTATTTCATTTTGACAACTGTGATCTGGTCGCTGCTCAGACCTGTCAGAGCACTGACCGCCTGTATCAGCGCAAGCTTGACCGAGGCGCTGTCCGCACCCTCGCTGAGAATGAGCGCTCCCTGAAAGAGCGGATAGTCCACGGCGGCTACCGCCGCTTTATCGTATGCGCTTCCCTCGGACAAAATCACCGTTTTTCGTTCCTCAGATTTTTGTGTTCCGTCCTCGGCGGTGCTTTCGGAAAGCTGCGTGTCCGTCTGATAGCGGGTGCGGCTGCCTGTGCGGAGGGTGAGCATCACCTCGACTCTCCCTGCGCCATCGATTTGGGAGAGCATCTGCGTCAGCCGCTGCTCCGTAAGTGCCGCATAGCCGTCGTCGTCAAGCTCGGCGCTGACAGTTTTGCTCTCCTGCACCTCCTTTTTGTTTTTTCCGCTCGGAAGCAGCAGAAGCGCAATGCCGAGAAACAGCACCAGCGCGGCATATTTGTACTTTTTGAGCATTTTTGCGAGCTTTCCGCCCAAATCATTCAGATGTGCCATACAGCCTCCACTCCTGATTTTCCGGTGCAATTGCAAGCGAATCCGTCAGATACGCCCGCAGGGCGATGATCTGTTCCGAGGTGAGCGTGCCGATGATCGTGACGCCGTTCGGGACGGGATATTCTCCGTCGTCGAGTGTAACCTCTGCTTGGATCGCTGCCCCCAGCTCTGCGGCTTTGTTTTCAATGTATGTCTCAGTTGTCCGCTTTATGTGCGCGGCAAGCGCAGTATGAGAATTTTCTGCGACTGCGCCCGTGTCGAAGGAGGACGCTTGACAGATTCGTTCCAACGCCTGCGCGAGCTTCTCAGTGTCGATGGTGAGCAGCGGCGAGAGGGCAACAAGCAGAACGAGCACGCCGCCGACCAGCCGCACAATCTTGCTCGGCAGTTCCCCCTTAACCATCACCGAGGCGAGCGCCGCGATCATACACGCCGCCACGAGGGAAAACAGATAACTACGCAGCGCGTCCACTATGCCACCACCTTCATAAAGCAGACAGAAGAAATCAGCAGCAGCAAGCCGCTTGTGCCGCACATGGCAAGCAGATATCCCATTGCCGTCGAGCAGTTCTTGAGCAGCCGTACATGACTTTTGTGGGCAACCGTCCCACTGACTGCGGCCGTCACCTTCAAAAGCAGATATTGAATTCCGACGCGCAGAAACGGCAGAAGACAGATTGCAAGCACAGCGATCATGCCGAAAACGCCTGCTGAGCTTTTCAAAAGGGAGGCGCTTGCGAGAAGTGTCTCCGAGGCGTCGGAAATGATGCTTCCGACAACGGGAATCATACCCGAGACCGCTGCTTTTGTCGCCTTTACTGCCGCCGCATCCGCAGCGCCTGATATGACGCCTGTGACAGACATATAGGCGAGGAAAAGATAAAGCAGGATGCGCAGGCTCTTGGAAATCAGCCAGCCGATAAAAGCGCGCACCTCCGAGAGCGTGTCGCTCGAAAGTGACGCCTCTGCCGCAGAAACAGCAAGAAAAACATATACTGCGGGGACAAGAAGCTTGGAAATGAGCTGTAAAAGCAGTTCAACAAAAAGCACCGTTCCGGCATACAGTGCGGTTGAGGCGGTAAAGCCGCCGCTCATTGCCGTTGCCGATGCCATAACGGGCAGCAGACACCCGCTGTAGTTCGCGATTTCTTCAACCGTACCGACAGCGAGCGAGATCATAGCCTGAAACGTCCCGACGACGGCGGCGGAAATGCCCAATGCGCCCGCAACCGTGATGGCACCGCCGCGCTTTCCGGCAGGAGTCAGCTCGGCAATCGCGCACAGCGCGGAAATCGCTATCAGCATCGCGCAGAGCCGCAGACCGCTTTTGAGCGTCTGTCCCGTCTTCGAAAAGGCACTGAAAAAGACACGCTTCGCACTCTCCCAAAAGCTTCCCTGTTCCGTGGGCGCGATATCGGGCATAAGCTCTCCCGCCTCCTCGGAAAGCCCGTCCTCCAAAATATCGGTGTCAATGCCGATATCTTCGGTCGCAGATACGCTCGCAGTCAGCAGCAGCGCGAGCAAAAGAATCATTAGCAGCCGCTTCATCTCAGCCTCCGCTCATTTGTTCCACCATATCAAGCACCGCCTCAAGCAGCGGCAGAGCGACATACAGCGCCAGCACACCGCCGCAGATTTCGACGAGCTTGGCAATCGCGTTCTCGCCCGCGTCAGCGCAGACGGTCGCGCTGATCTGCGTTAAAAAGCCGATACCGATCGTCTTAAGCATCGGTGTCATCAATGTCTTGTCCAAACCCGCCAAATTCCGAAGCTTAGACAAAAAATCAACGATTGGCTCCGCAAGACGCATGAAAAACACGCCGATCAAAATACACGCCGCAAGCGTCAGAAGCAGTGCAAGTTCCCGATTCGTTTTTTTAAGCAGCGAGGTCAGAACGACTGTGATGACTGCAATTGCGGCAGCCTGTAAAAACAGTTCCATCAGAAATTAAACAGGTTCTTGACAAGGTCAAAAAGCTGCGCGATCTTCTGTACCACGATCAGCAGCACCACAACCAGACCTGCGAGGGTTGTCATCGTCGCCTGTTCCTCTCTGCCCGAACGCACCAAAACCTGATTCAGAATTGAGACAATAATGCCGACCGCCGCAATTTTAAAGATCAGATCAATCTCCATCGGCTCACACCATTAAAATGACAAGGGCAAGTCCCGTACAGATTCCGAGCGCTGCATAGCTTTTCGCCAGCGGCTTTTTATCTGTCTCACAGCGCTCGACAGCAGCATTCAAACGGAGCATGGTCATTTGCAGCAGACGGTTTTCTCCGTCGAGATCATAGCGCCCTAAGCCTTCAAACAGCTCCAACAGCGCCATTTGCGCGTCATTCGGCAGCGTCAGACCGCGTGCTTCCTCTAAGCTCTGTGCCGCCGCTTTTGTGCGGGGCAGCCCGTTGTCCAGCTTGTCGGCATAGAGCAGTAAAAACTGCGCGGCTGGTCCTTTGACACGCGACGCCGTCGTGCGGCAGATACGCGGCAGCGGCATAAGCGTATAATTCAGCTCACATTTAAGAATTTCAAGTGCGTTGCAGCATTCCCGAAGTGTGTGAAGCTGCCTGTAAAACTGCACTGCCTTTCCGATTCCGAAGCCGCCTGCGCCGCAAAGGATCAGAATCGCACCGATCATCCTAAGCATGGTCTACATCCCTTCTGTTCGTACTTGCCGATTCGGCAGAATCGTGATCAGGTTTTCAAAGATTTGCGCTTGCATCAGCTTTTGATAGACAGGTCGGTGGTGCAGATCCTCACGGCCGACTGCGTGCGCCGTTACAAGAAAGCGAATCCCGCAGTAGGACGCCCGCACAATCGCCTCGACATCCGCCTCCGCCGTGATCTCATCGAGGGCGATCCACTGCGGATTCATCGTGCGCAGGAGCATTTCTATGCCGCGCTGCTTGCAGATACCGCTCAGCACATCGGTATGCGCGCCGAGCCTCAACTGCGGCATCCCATCCAGACAGCACGCAAGCTCCATACGCTCGTCCACCACGCTGACGCGCCACAGAAAGCGGTCGGAGATTATACGGATGAGATCGCGCAGAAGAGTTGTCTTGCCGCTCGCAGGCGCGCCGATAATGAGCGCAGAGCGCGGATGCGTCCAAAGATAATCCGCCGCACTGTCCGCACAGCCGAGATGCTGCCGTGCGATGCGAAGATTCATTGAGGAGATGTCCCGCAGGGTCGTCACCTCTCCGTCCTTTTCAACCGCCATGCCGCAAAGCCCGAGACGGTGCCCGCCCGCAAGCGTGATAAACCCCTGCCGTATCGTACTCTGCGCGGCATAGACGGAATGCTCTGTCGCCGCACTCAAAATATCCTGCAGAAGCTCTTTTGTCACCGTCGAATGCGGAAGCTCCGTTTCTTTTCTGTTTGCATAAAGCCGAATTGACGTCCCGCACCGAAAGCGTACCTCCTCCAAGCTGCCACAGAGCGGTGTTCTCTCGATCGCCTCACGCACAGCAAGCGGGCAGATGCGCAAGGCCTGTCTTACCTCGTCTGTCATTTGCATTCACTCCCGCTTCAATCTATGCGTGTCCATGCCTGCAATATGCAAAAACACCGCCGCAAAAAGCGACGGTGTTTGAATGCCTGCAAGGAAGGCGGGTGCCGTTATTTTGGGAGGCTCTGAGCAAATCAGCTGCGGCGCACAGCGGATCTTTTGCCGCAACTTATCGGTTCGAAAACTCAAAGTATTCCTGCGGTTTTCAAACTCCAATTTGCGTCAAAATCTCTTGCTGACCGCTCTCGCGGATTCGGAACTTCCTTAGGCTCTGCTTTTCCTGACCGCGCGGATGATCGTGACGATCGCCGGACTGAAGACCATATTGATACCCAGCTCGATCAGGAAATTCACGCCGGTCAGACCGAAAATGATGTAGTTAAACAGGTCGGAACCTGCTGCCCACGCCTGTAAGGTTCCTCGGAAAAACAGCAGCATGCCGATGCAGAACACGCCGGTATTCACAACAGGCGCCGTGATGCCCGCAAGGAGCACCGCAACAATACCGCGCTCGACAGAATCATGCCCTTTCATTACGAGACGGTAAACCAAGCCTGCGCAGAAGCCGGCAAGCGCGCCCTTTGCCATAACGACAAGGAAGCATAGGAAGGGGTTCGCTGCGAACACCATATGTCCGCCCGCATCGGAGCCGGTCACGCAGCCGATGAAGACGACCGCGCCGAAGACCGCGCCAAGAATTGCACCCGCCGAGGGTCCGTAGAACGCCGCGCCGACAATAATGGGAATCAGCGTCAGCGTAATGGAAAATGTACCGATTTTGATCATTCCCGCGAGTAATTGCAGGACGACCACAACTGACGCAAGGAGCGCAATGCTGACCATGCGGTTGATTTTTTCATGCTTCAAAAGAATTACCTCCTGCTGTCGCTCCGAAGCTTCGGATGCAACGCAAATTTATCGGAAGAAAAGCGCGGACTCCTTGCCTCCGCGCCTTTCTTTCGCACTTAAGGGATCTCCTCCTCCACGGGAGGATTCGGGTCAAAGGTGCCGTCCTGCATCTGCTGCCACTGCTCGCGGGTAATCAGGAGCTGGCGCGGCTTCGCACCCTCGAAGGGGCCGACAATGCCGCGCTCCTCCATTTCGTCCACAATGCGTGCGGCGCGGGCATAGCCCAGCTTCAGACGGCGCTGGAGCATGGAAACAGATGCCTGTCCCGTCTCCAAAATGACCTCAACGGCGGCGGGAAGCAGCTCGTCCCCGTCGGAATCGGAGGGCGTTCGTCCGGCGTCAGCAGGAGCACCGCCTTTGCCGCTCTGCTCAGCGCGTTTTTCGATCTGCTCCATAATTTCTTCGGAGTAGTCGCTTTCCGACTGAGACTTGATTGCGTTGACAACCGCCTGCACCTCATCATCCGAGATAAAGCAGCCCTGCACACGTTTTGGCTTACCCTGCCCGAGCGGTGCAAAGAGCATATCACCCTTGCCGACGAGCTTCTCTGCGCCCTGCGTATCAAGAATGATGCGCGATTCCATCGAGGAAGAGACTGCAAATGCGATTCTCGACGGAATGTTCGCTTTCATCAGGCCCGTGATCACATCCGCAGACGGACGCTGCGTGGCAATGACAAGATGAATGCCCGAGGCGCGACCCATTTGCGCGATGCGGCAGATGGACTCTTCGACCTCCTTTGCCGCCACAAGCATGAGGTCGGCAAGCTCGTCGATCACCACCACAATCTGCGGCATCGGATCCTGATCGGGATCATTGTGAATCGCCTTATTATAGGACTCGAGATCACGCACGCCCTCCTCGGACATGAGGCGGTAACGGCGCATCATCTCCGTAACCGTCCATTGCAGCGCGCCGGCAGCCTTTTTCGGATCAGTCACAACGGGAATCAGCAGGTGCGGAATGCCGTTGTAAACCCCCAACTCAACCATCTTGGGATCAACCATAATGAGCTTGACCTCATCGGGCTTCGCCTTATACAAAAGCGAGAGAATCAAGGTGTTCATACATACCGATTTACCCGAGCCGGTCGTACCGGCAATAAGCATATGCGGCAGCTTGGCAATGTCGCCGACAATGCAGTTGCCGCTGATGTCCTTGCCGACGGCAAAGGAGATCTTTGACTTACTGTTTTTGAATGCGGCCGAATCAATCACCTCACGGGCATAGACGGTATTGACAGTCTTATTCGGTACCTCGATGCCGACAACGGAGATTTTATCGGGGATCGCAGAGATGCGAACACCTGTTGCGCCCAGAGACAGAGCAATATCATCTGCAAGATTCGTGATTTTTGACAGCTTCACACCGCGGTCAAGCTCAATCTCGTAGCGCGTGACGGATGGCCCGCGAATAACATTGACAATGTGCGGCTCGATGCCAAAGCTCTTGAGCGTATCGGCAAGGCGGGTCGTATTTTCGCGCATCTCGGCGGTCGCGTCGATCATCCCCTGCTTTCTGAGGGTCAGAAGCGAGATAGACGGATAGATATATTCCTGCACGGGCGTTTCCGTGTTCTTTTCGATCTCCTGCGAGATTTCCGCAGCAGAGGCAGCAGCCTCGCCCTTCTTGAGTTTTTCCGGCTCCGGCTCAGGCTTCTCGTCGGGCATAACAGAAACAGGCACAACGGGCGCGGGCTTCTTCTCCGGCAAAGGCTCGGGGTCATGCAGCTCGATCTCATCGATCGTCACCTGCTTTGCGGCAGCGTCGATCATCGGAAGCTCCTTCTCCGCACGCTTCTGCTCCAAAAATTCATCCGGCGACTGCACGCGGCTTCTGCGCTTCGGCTCCTTCTTTTCCTGCAAATCAGGCGGGTCATCGACGGGTATATCAATATCCGAAACGGAATGCTTTTTCTCGTAGCGCTCAATGCGCTTATTGGCAACGCGGTTTACCAAGCGCTCGGCAGGATCCTCCTCCGGCACATCCTCGGGCATTTCCTTCCCCGGAACGCGCGGACGGTTTTTAATTGCGGTAATCAAGCTGCTGAGCGTGATACGCATACAGCTCAAAATCTGCAGGATTAAAACAAGGAACAGTGCAATCAGCGCGCCGACTTTCATAATTGCGGCCTCGAGGATTTCCGCGATCATGCCGGGAATCAGACCGCCGCTCGTCCAGTTTTTGCCGCCCTTGTAAAGCGCGCCGAGCTTAAACGGAACGTCATTGCCCGAAAGAAGCTCGTAAAACACATGAACAATTGCAGAAACTGTCAAAACGAGCGTCAACGCGGTAAAAACGCGCAGTTTTACGGGCTTACCCCTGCTCGTGAATAAAAGAATCGCCGTATAGACCAGCAAAAACGGCAATATGTACCGCCCGACCTGCCCAAAAAGGCCGCCGATCAACGCAGCACACGAGGAGATCAGGAACGCATCGGTATTGACATAGCACAGCAGCGCAAAAAGTGCGAGAATGATACAGATGATTCCCATAATCTCGCGGCGGTTCTGCATCTGCTTTTTCTGCGCGGAAGACATTTTGGACGCCTGCGAAGTGCGCTTTTTTTGGTTTGTCGGTTTGGAAGGCACGTTGTTTCCTCCTTTACGCGTTGATAAGAGACAGAATCAGTGCAATCGCGGCAGCGTCCCAGCAATAGTAGGCAAACACATTGAGCTTGCCGCGATTGAGCAAATAGCGGAAATACTGTATGGCGAGATAGCCCGCGACGCCGGAAAAGAGCATTGCACAGAGCATGGGCAGCAGAATACCTGCCGAGAAGCTGCCGAAGCAAAGGGCGCGGATGAAATAAAACAGGAACGCGGCGATCTCATAGCACAGCGTCAGAAGATATGTCAGCTTCAGACTGTAGGCGGTTGAGAGTCCGCGTGCCCGCGCAACCGCCATTGAGCTTCCGACGGAGGAAAGTCCGGGGAAAACTGAGAGCATCCGTGCAAAGCCGATGAGCAGGGCGTCGGAAAGCAGGACAGTTTTTTCGTTCTTTTTTCCGACCCGTCTGCGGCAGCATAAAAAAATGATAAAACCGTTCAGTAAAAACAGCAATGCAACAATGAGCAGACTTGAAATGCGCTCTGCGGCTGCCGTAAAAAACAGCGAGCATAGCATCGGTACAAGTGCGAAAAAGCCAAGCAGGATGCTTCTGCGGAGCGACTGATTCGGACGCTCTCTGCGGCGCGGACGTTTTAGTCCGGTCATCCTGAGCAGCTCTCTGCCAAAGCAGACCGTCTCCGAGGAGAAGGAAAGCACAATCGCAGCCATTACGCCGAGACAGATCGCAGCGCGGACATAGTAACCGCCGCCCTCTGTCAGGGATGACAGATTAAAAACCCCGCGCAGCACCGCACTGTGTCCGCCGAAGGAGATCGGCAAAAGCTCAGCCGCACCGCCGAAGATACCGTAAATGATTGCTTCCCAAATCTTCAAATTGCAGTCTCCTCTGTCTTTTTTGGGACTTGCAAATCCCGTATGGGTTATTATAGCACAAGTATTCGGAAATTTCTATCCCTTTTGTACATTTCTGCGCTTTGTATTTTTTGAGGCACTGATCATCCGATGCAGAGCGTCCAACGCGTCGTGCAGGCTGCCGAGACGGTCGATCAAGCCACTCTCGACTGCTTCCCTGCCATAGACGATTGTGCCGACATCCGTCGCAATTTGTCCCGTTGCCATCATATACTGCAAAAACTTTTCACGGCTGATTTTCGAATTCGCCGTCACAAAATCCGTGATCTGCTCCTGGATGCGCTGAAAATAGTGATACGTCGCCGGCGCGCCGACAACGACGCCGCTCATGCGCACGGGATGGATCATCATGCTCGCCGTGGGCGCGATCATGCTCTTTTTTGCGGAAACCGCCAATGGAATGCCGATGGAATGTCCGCCGCCGAGAACGAGCGAGACAGTCGGCTTCTTCATGCCGGCAATCAGTTCGGAAATGGCAAGTCCTGCTTCAATATCGCCGCCGACAGTATTCAAAAGCAGCAAAAGCCCGTCAATCTCCTCACTCTCCTCAATCGTTGCTAAAAGCGGCAGAACGTGCTCGTATTTTGTCGTTTTCACTGTTTCGGGTGCGACCTGATGTCCCTCGATCTGACCGATAATGGTCAGCGTGTAAATGCTGCCCCGGTCCGTCCTTGTCAGGCCCGCGCCCAAATCTTCAATGCGTTCATTCGCGGTATTTTTCTGCTCCTCCATTGCTTCCTCCTGTGCGTGTCCCGCGTGCAAACGGGATCGTTTTTCTTGATACTATTCCCGTTTTCGGCTTTCTCAAACAAGGCGGGGGTTGCAAATCCCGTTATTTTTGATATAATAAAGAAAAAACAGAAGGAGCAATTCACAATGCACTATGAATACAAAACGCGCGGCGTCTGCTCGAGCAAGATTCTTTTTGATGTCGAGGATAATATCGTCTCGAATGTCCGCTTTATCGGTGGCTGTAACGGCAATGGGCAGGGCATCTCTCGGTTAGCGGAAGGTATGCCTGTTGACGAAGTGATTGCCCGCCTGAAGGGTGTCAAATGCGGCATGAAGTCCACCTCCTGCCCTGACCAGCTCGCAACGGCTTTGATCGAAGCAACGCAGAAATAGGGAAGCTCTGAATAAATCCGCAAGAGCGGTCAGCGAGGGATTTTGTTCCGAATTGAGGTTTGAGAATCGCAGGAATACTTTGTGTATTTCAAGATTTTCAAGATTTTCAAACCGAAAAGTTGGGACAAAAGACCTGCTGTCCGCCGCCGCTGATTTGTTCAGAGGTTCCATAGAATTCTGATGCTTCGCACCGCTGTGCAGCGCTGTTACAACGCTGAATATTTGCTTCACGTTCTCAAAACGGATTTCGTTATCAGATTTATGTCACGGCGCTGTATCAATAAACAATAGAAATGCCGCTGTCCCTCCGATTAAGGCGGGACAGCGGCATCCTTTATTTCAACAGGAGCTGCTTATTTCATCAGTTCACAGACGAGATCCGTATAAGCGGTCGGGTCCTCGAGCGGAAGGTTTGCCATCAGAAGTCCTTGACAGTACAACAGCTCCGCGTATTTCTTTGCTTTCTCCGCATCGTCCTCCATGCTCGCCTTCAGTGCAAGCAAAGCGGGATGCGCAGGATTGACTTCCAGAATTCTGCCGCAATGATAATCGGAATTCGGGTCGAGCGAGCGGAAATACTTCTCCATTTCAAAGCTCATGCCGCCGTCGGGCACCATCGTGACGGGATGCTCGCCGAGGTCGGACGAGACACGCACCTGTGTGACCTTTTCGCCAAGCGTCTCCTTGATAAAGTCGAGGCAGGGCTTAAACTCCTCCGCTTTCTCCTCTGCAGCCTTCTTTTCTTCATCGGTAGCGAGATCAAGATCGTCCGTCAGAATGTTGCGGAACTCATGCTTCTCAAAGGTATGCAGGGTCTGCGGAATAAACTCATCAACCTGCTCCGTCAGAAGCAGGACATCAAAGCCGCGGTCACGCAGCATCTTCGTCTGCGGGAGCTTGGAAAGCTGTTCTGCGCTGTTGCCCGTTGCAAAATAGATATGCTTCTGCGACTCGGGCATCGCCCCGCAGTATTCCTTAAGCGTGACGAGCTTGCCCTCCTTGTCCGAGCGGAACTCGACAAGATCCTGCAACAGCTCCTTGTGCATTCCGTAGTCGGAAACCAAGCCGTATTTGAGCTGTCTGCCGAAAGCGGCATAGAACTTCTCATACTTCTCGCGCTCGTTTTCGAGCAAGCGCAACAGCTCCGCCTTGATTTTCTTTTCCAAATTGGCAGCGATCGTTTTCAGTTCACGCGTATGCTGTAAAAGCTCACGGCTGATATTGAGACAGAGATCCTGCGTATCGACAACGCCGCGCACGAAGCGGAAATGCTCCGGCAGCAGATCGGCACAATTCTCCATAATCAGCACGCCCGAGGAATAAAGCTGCAAGCCGTGCTTGAAATCCTTGGTGTAGAAATCATAGGGCGCCTTGCTCGGGATATAAAGCAGCGCCTTATAGGTTACGGCGCCCTCAACGCTGATGTGAATGACACCCGCAGGCGCCTCATAGTCGAAAAACTTCTCGCGGTAGAAGCTCTGATACTCTTCCTCGGTGACATCCTTCTTGTTCTTCTGCCAAAGCGGAACCATTGAGTTGAAGGTCTGATCCTCTACGACAGTCTCATACTTCGGTTCCTTCTGCCCGTCTTTTTCTGCCTTCTCTTCTTCCGGATCTTCCACAGGGCGCTGCTCCTCGACCTCCATCTTGATCGGGTAGCGGATGTAATCGGAGTATTTCTTGACCAAGCTGCGCAGACGATAGTCGGACAGATAATCGCTGTAGCGTTCGTCGTCGGTATCCGCCTTCAGATAGAGCGTAATCTCGGTGCCGACACTTTCCCTCTCGCAAGGCGTAATCGTGTAGCCGTCAGCACCGGTGGACTCCCACTTCCACGCCTCGTCCGAGCCGTACTTCTTGGAGACAACCGTAACCTTCTCCGCTACCATAAACGCGGAATAGAAGCCGACGCCAAACTGACCGATAATATCAATATCGTCCTGCTTTTCCATCTCGGTCTTGAATTGCAGTGAGCCGCTGTGCGCAATCGTGCCGAGATTCTCTTCCATTTCCTCCTTGCTCATGCCGATGCCGTTATCGGAGACGGTCAAAGTGCGCGCCTCTTTGTCGGCGGCAAGACGGATCACAAAATCACTGCGGTTCAGACCCACGTTTTCGTCCGTCAGAGAAAGATACGCCAGCTTATCGATGGCGTCGGAGGCATTGGAGATCAGCTCTCGCAGAAAGATCTCCTTATGCGTATAAATCGAATTAATCATTAAATCCAACAGTCGCTTGGATTCCGCCTTAAATTGTTTCTTTGCCATACTTCTCAGCTTCCTTTGTAAAATTGGCACTCTTCGTGCCTGAGTGCTAAATCCAATTATAGCGCAGTTTTCGATTTTTGCAAGCCCTCGTCACAAATTGTTTACACATTTTGCGCAAACACCTCTCATATTTCTGTACATTTCAATTCTTCAGCTCCAAAAACATACACATTACACAAAATCATAATGAAATTTTGTATACTTTGACGAGTATTCCTTTCGTGTGTGTGATAAAAAACGGAAGTTTACCATCTTGCAACTTTCCTTTTTCCGCTGTAAACTTATGCGCGGTTAAAAGGAGGAAGGCTCTATGAGAAAAAGCTCTGTAAAAAACCTGACGATCGGCTCGCCGATGAAACTGATTCTCGGTTTTTTAATCCCTCTGCTCGGCGGTCTGCTCTTTCAGCAGCTATATAATATGGTAGATACCCTCGTCGTCGGGCGTTATCTCGGCGTGGATGCGCTGGCGGGCGTCGGTTCGACCGGCTCAATCAATTTTCTTGTTCTCGGTTTCTGTATCGGCATCTGCAACGGTTTTGTCATTCCCGTGGCGCAGAAATTCGGAGAGGGCGACGAGGACGGTCTGCGCAGATTTGTTGCCAACAGCTTTTGGCTCTCCGCAGCCTTCGCTGTTGTCATCACAGTCTGCGTCTGCCTGCTCTGTTCGACAATCCTGCATTGGATGGACACGCCTGTTGCAATTTTCGACGAGGCACGCAATTATATTTTTGTGATTTTCCTCGGAATTCCCGTAACCATCCTATATAATCTCCTCTCCGGCATCATCCGCTCGCTTGGAGATTCCAAAACACCGATCTGCTTCCTGATTCTATCCTCCTTGTTGAATGTTCTGTTCGATATTATTTCCGTAACGGTACTGCATATGGGTGTTGCGGGACCGGCGTGGGCAACAGTGGTGTCGCAGGCGATCTCGGGCATTCTTTGCCTGCTTATCATGTTCAAACGCTATCCGATACTCCGCCTGTCGCGCGAGGATCTGCGGCCGCGCAAGGCGCTTCTGCTCCGCCTGTTCTCGATCGGTGTCCCGATGGGACTGCAATACTCGATCACTGCAATCGGCACAATTGTTGTGCAGGCTGCCGTCAACGGTCTTGCACCTGCTTACATTGCGGCGGTCACGGTCGGCAATAAGATCAGTCAGCTTTTCGCCTGTACCTTTGACGCGATGGGGACAACAATGGCGGTCTACGGCGCGCAGAACTACGGCGCAATGAAGCTGGAGCGTCTGCATAAGGGTGTCGCCTCCTGCGGCTTGCTTGCCGTGCTATACGCTTTGATCGTTCTGCCGATCTTGGTCTTCTTCGGCGCAGAGCTTTCCATGCTCTTTATTGATTCGACGGAGCCGCTTGCGACACGGCTGGAAATTGCAAAATACGCAAAAGAGTTTTTAATCTGTAACAGCGCGTTCTATATTGCGCTTGCGTTCGTCAATATCCTTCGTTTTATGATTCAGGGTCTTTCCTTTACGAAACAGGCAATTTTTGCGGGAATCTTCGAAATGATCGCACGCTGCATCTGCGGCTTTTGGTTGGCGGAGCTTTGGGGCTATACCGCAATCTGCTTTGCAAATCCGGCCGCGTGGATCCTTGCGGATATTTTCCTCGTACCGGCGTATTTCCACAGTGTGAAAGTATTAATGCAGCGACATAAGCAGTTACAACCCACCGCAGAATAGATTTCACACTTTATTTCTTTGAGCTTCTATGGTAAACTAATAAAAAGACGAAAAATGAGGTGAAATGAATGATTACAGTCAGCAATCTTGCGCTGCAATTCGGCGGAACATTTCTGTTTCAGCACGTTGACCTGCAATTCACGGCGGGTAACTGCTACGGCGTTATCGGCGCAAACGGCGCGGGAAAATCGACCTTTTTGAAACTCCTGTCGGGCGAGTTGGAATCGACAAAAGGCGAAATCTCCATCAAGCCGGGGCTTCGGATGTCGGTCTTAAAGCAGAATCAATTTGCTTACGATGAATATACCGTTTTGGACACCGTTATTATGGGTAATAAGCGCCTTTATGACGTGATGAAGCAGAAGGACGCGCTTTATGCCAAGCCTGATTTTTCCGACGAGGATGGGATGCTCGCCTCGGAGCTGGAGATTGAGTTTGCCGAACTGAACGGTTGGGAAGCAGAGTCTGACGCAAGCCGCATTTTGCAGGGCTTGGACATTCCCGTGGAACTGCACGGAGATAAAATGGCGGATACCGACGGCAGATTAAAGGTCAAGGTTCTGTTGGCGCAGGCGCTCTTCGGCAATCCCGACATTATTCTGCTCGACGAGCCGACCAACAACCTTGATATTGAGTCGATTAACTGGCTGGAGAACTTCATCCTCGACTACGAGGACAAAGGGATGGTCATTGTTGTCAGCCATGACCGACATTTTCTCAACACCGTTTGTACGCATATTGTCGATATAGACTACGGCAAGATCAAAATGTACGTCGGCAACTATGATTTCTGGTATGAATCGAGTCAGCTCGTGCAGGCACTGATTCGCAATAAGAACAAGCGGAATGAGGAGAAAATTGCTGAACTGCAGACCTTTATCTCACGTTTTGCCGCAAATAAAGCAAAAAGCAAGCAGGCAACCGCACGCCGCCGCTTGCTTGATAAGCTGACTGTTGAGGAGATGCCCGCCTCCTCCCGCCGTTACCCCTTTGTCGGCTTTACCCGCGAGCGCGAGGTGGGCAAGGATATTTTGTTCGTCACGGAAATCTCTAAAACCGTGGACGGCGTAAAACTGCTCGACAAGGTTTCCTTTATCGTCAATAAAAACGATAAAATTGCTTTCGTGGGTGAAAATGAGGTCGCACAGACCACCATGTTCAAAATACTCATGGGCGAGATCGAGCCGGACGAAGGTACGATCAAGTGGGGCGTTTCAACCTCGCAGAGCTATTTCCCAAAAGACAATTCCGCGTATTTTGAGGGCTGCACGGATTCTCTGATCGACTGGCTGCGGCAATTCTCCGCAAAAAAGGACGATGTATATCTGCGCGGCTTCCTCGGGAGGATGCTCTTTTCGGGTGATGATGTGTTCAAGCCCGTGAATGTCCTATCCGGCGGCGAGAAGGTGCGCTGTATGCTCTCTAAAATGATGCTCTCGGGTGCGAATGTTCTCCTGCTCGATCAGCCGACGAACCATTTGGATATGGAATCCATTCAAGCCGTGAACAAGGGCATGATCGCTTTCCCGGGCAATATCCTCTTTGCCAGCCATGACCATGAGCTGCTGCAATCCGTTGCAAATCGCATTATTGAATTCCGTCCGGACGGTTCTATCTGCGATCGCTTGGGCACCTATGACGATTATCTCGAGTTCCGCGCGCAGACGAAGCAGGAGACAACCTGACTTTTCCTGCGCATTTCCGATCAAAAAAGTAAGGGACGCGTCGGTTGACGCGTCCCTTTGTCTGCTTTATTCAGCGGATTCTTCCTCAGCTTCCTTCTCGGCAGCCGGCTCAAGCAGAGCGCGGATGGAGAGAGAAATGCGCTTACGGTCGGTGTCGATGTCGATGATCTTAGCCTCGACCTCCTGTCCTTCGGACAGAACATCGGAGACCTTGTCCACACGGTGATCCGCAACCTGAGAAATGTGAATCAGGCCGTCCACACCGGGCAGGATCTCGGCAAATGCGCCAAAGTCAACAATCTTAACGATCTTGACCGTGGCGACATCGCCGACTGAGAATTTCGCACAGAACTGATTCCACGGATTCATCTCCGGCGTCTTATAGCCGAGAGAGATCTTTCTCTTTTCGGGGTCAAACTTGATCACAAAGACCTCAATGGTATCGCCGACCTTAACGACCTCTTCCGGAGACTTGATGTGACCCCAGGACAGCTCAGAGATATGCACCATGCCGTCCACGCCGCCGATATCGACGAACGCACCGTAGCTGGTCATGGACTTGACCGTGCCGGTATACTTCTTACCAACCTCGATCTCGCTCCAAAGCTTCTCCACAGCAGCCTTGCGCTCCTCGCGGGCAACGTCGCTGATGGAGCCAACGACTCTGCGGCGTGCACGGTTGAACTCGGTGATCTTCATCTTAACGGTCTGACCCTTCAGAGCAGACAGGTCGCCACCCTTCGGAACACCAGTGCGGGAAGCGGGAATGAAGACGCGGACGCCCTTGACATTTGCAACGACGCCACCCTTGTTCTCCTCGGTGATGACGCCTTCAACGACTGTCTTGTTCTCACAAGCGGCCTCAACGTCATCCCAAACCTTCATACCCTCAAGCTTCTTCTTGCTGAGCTGGACAGTGCCCTCTTGATCGTTGACACGGACGACAAAAACTTCGATCTCGTCGCCGACCTTCAAAACGTCCTCGGGCTTAACAGTGGGATCTGCGCTGACTTCGTCATACGGGATGTAACCGGCATGTTTGGTGCCGAGGTCTACTTGAACTTCGGTTGTTCCGATTGCGGTAACGGTGCCAAGAACCTTATCTCCTGTATTTAAAGTCTTGATGGAGTTTTCGAGCAGCTCCTCAAAGCTCTCCTCTGCAACTGCATCAACATTGGTAATTTCGCTCATAGTCTGATTGACCTCCTTTATAATCCACGCAGGTGTCGAAGCACCCGCTGTGATGCCAATGTGGTTCAGGCCCCGATATGCGTCAAGCTTAAGCTCGTCCGCGCAATCGACAAGCTCAACCTTTGCGCAATGTTCTGCGCAGATATGCGCCAAGCGCCCCGTGTTGGAGCTGTTGCGGTCACCAACGACGATTACCGCATCGCATTCGGCGGCAAGTGTCGCCGCCTCGCGCTGTCGATTTTCGGTTGCCTTGCATATTGTATCAAAGATTTCGTGATTTGTACACACTTTTTTTATGATTTTCTTGCAGGAATCCCACAAAAATTGCGTACTGGTCGTTTGTGAGACGACCGTCACGGGAATATTTACATTTTCCGGCGACTCCGTCAGCCATTTTTCGAGCGCTTCCGCGCTTGGAAACACTAACGGATGCTCGCACCAGCCCGCAATTGCCCGCACCTCCGGATGTGTCGGTGTGCCGATGATCACAGGCTGTCTGCCCTGCTCCTCTGCTTTGGAGACGATGCCATGAATGCGCTTGACCGAAGGGCAGGTTGCGTCTACGATCTCGACGTTTTTTGCGTTCAAGGCCTCATAGGTCGCCCTTGGAATTCCGTGGGAGCGGATAATCACGGTGCAGCCGTCGGGGATTTCCTCCACACGAGAGATTTCCTTAACGCCGAGTTCCTCAAAATGGCTGACCAAATGCCGATTATGAGCGATCGGTCCAAGGGTGACGGCATGCTTTCCGTCGCGAATCGCCTGCTCAACAAGCTCGACGGCACGCTTTACGCCGTAACAAAAGCCCGCAGTGTCGGCAACCGTCAGCTTCATGCTTTCTCCCCCAGTGCGTAGATTTTCTGCATCAGTTCTGCTGTAAGCTGCTCCAACTCCTCCGGTGTCGGTTTTGCGCCCTCATACGTCGGAAGATACGGTTCACCGTAGATCAGCTTTACAGGCTGCCAAAAATGCTTTTTGGTGGAAAGATAGATCGGCACAACGGGCACTTTCATGCGTGTTGCGATCATGATCGCGCCGCTGTGCGGCTCGGAGGTTTTTCCCTTCTTAATGCGTGTTCCCTCGGGGAAAATCAAAACCTTATCGTTATTTTTCAGCGTTTGCATCGCAGTCTTGATTGCGCCGATATCGGCATGCCCGCGATCAACGGGGAAAGCGCCGAGCTTCTTGTAAAGACAACCGAGCAGAGGCTTTTCCAGCAGTTCCATCTTCGCCATAGAGCGCGGAAGCCTCTGGCATTTTCCGAACACGATGACCCAAATCGGATCGGAAAAGGCGCTGTGATTGCAGCAGAGCATTGCCGCACCCTTTGGCAGATTTTCGCGTCCTCGGATATGCACGATCGGATGCATAAATCGAAGACAGCAACGCAGAAACGCACAAATAAAGCGATAACTCCAACCCTCTACAGGCTTCATAATCCAAGCTTCTCCCGAATAATCTTTGTAGTCTCATCAACGCTTTGCACAAGTGTGAGCGAGGAGGTGTCCAACAATACGGCATCCTCCGCGCGGCGCAGCGGCGCGATTTTTCGGTGCATATCGCGGTAATCGCGTTCCTCAATTTCCCGCAGGACATCATCAAGCCGTGTGTCAATTCCCTTCTCGCGAAGCTCTTTGCAACGTCTTGCAGCACGGGTTTCGGCTGACGCGGTCAGATAGATCTTTACGTCAGCCTCCGGCAGCACGACCGTGCCGATATCGCGCCCATCCATAATCACGCTGTTGCTGCGCGCAACCGCGCGTTGTGTTTCCAATAGAAACTCGCGCACGGCGGGCAATGCGGAAACGCGGGAAGCCGCCTCGGATATCTCCGGCGTCCGAATTCGATCGGTAACGTCATCCCCATTCAGATAATTATGCTGTACGCCGTCCTGCCATTGAAGCTCGACCCGTGTTTCCTTCAGCAGCACACCGATCGCCGCTTCGTCCGCGCAGGAAAGACCGCGCTCAGAAACGGCAAGCGCTACCGTGCGATATATCGAGCCGGTATCGACGTAAACGAACCCGAGAGCTTCGGCGGTGCGGCGTGCAACCGTGCTCTTTCCCGCGCCCGCAGGTCCGTCAATCGCGACATTAAAAAAACGATTCTTCATAAGAAGCTCCAAAAAACATGATTCACCGCTTCGCTGTCCGTGCGTGCCGAAAGCAGGCTGCCCCGCGAAACAATTAATGCAAAAATTTTATACGATTTTGCCGCTTTTGTCAACCTTCATTTTGCATAGAGCCGCCCGACGAGACGGTTAAGCACTCCACACGGGAGCACCTTGCACAGCAAGCACACACAACGATAAGAAAATCCGACGGTATAAAGCGGCTTCACGCGCTGCTTAAGCGCAATTTTACATATAAAATCTCCCACGCGCGCGGGAGGCATTCCGTTTTTTTCATCGCGCTCCATCCGCGCAACACTGCGCGCGATTCTACCCTCATATACATCATCACCGCAGAATGTCTTTTTCCGCGCGGCGGTGAATGCAGTATGAATATCACCCGGCTGTACCGCCGTGACGCTGATTCTAAAGGGGCGCACCTCGTTTGCAAGCGCAAAGGTATAGGAATTAATTGCCGCTTTCGAAGCAGAATAAAAGGTCTGAAACGGAATTGCAACCGGCGCGGCAACAGAACTGACATTCACAATTCTTCCGCTCCCCTGCGCACGCATAAGCGGCAAAACCGCCTTGCAGACGTTGACCATACCAAAAAAATTCACATCAAATTGCTTTTTTGCGTCCTCTGAAGCGGTGAATTCCGTTGCACCGGAAATTCCAAAGCCTGCACAGTTGACGAGAATATCGACCCGCCCTTCGTGTGCGTATAGCTCCGCAACAGCTTTTTTGACATCAGCTTCTTTCGTTACATCTGCGCGCAGATGCAGAACAGATGGTGTTTCCGCGCTTCTTCGGCTCATGGTGTAAACGCGGCAGCCGGCCTTTTGAAAAGCCTGCGCAGCCGCAAAACCGATGCCGGAGCTTCCACCGGTAATCAATACGACTTTTGCCATTTTCCCCTCACGTCTTATTCCAAAGCATTTGCCGCCGCGTATGCCGTAGACCACGCGATTTGCAGATTAAAGCCTCCTGTGTAGGCATCACAATCAATGATCTCGCCCGCGAAAAAGAGCCCGTCGATCAGTTTGGATTGCATTGTTTTCGGGTCAATCTCACGGGTGCTGATACCGCCGCGTGTAATGATCGCTTCCTCGACGGGGCGTTTTCCGAGGATACGGATCGAAAAGCGTTTTGTCTGCTCCAAAAGCGTGCGGCGCTGTGTTTTCGTCAGGGTGTTGGCGCGCTGCATCGGGTCAATGCCCGCACGCGCAAGCAGAACGGGAATCATGGAATGCGGGAAGAGGTCCGCAAGAGCATTTTCCATACTGCGATTTGCATACTTTTCAAAATCGCGCAAAAAACGGGCATCAAGCTTTCCTTCGTCAAGGGCAGGTTTAAGGTCTAACAGGACGGTATAGCTTTCATCGTCCTTTAGGTGTGCAGAAGCAGACAGCGCCATCGGTCCCGAGATGCCAAAATGGGTGAATAAAAGCTCTCCGAAATCTTTGAAAACCGTTTTCCCCTTTCTGTCCAACAGCTTCAGTTCGGTATTTCTGAGGGAAAGGCCCTGCATTTTTGCGCAGTCCTCCTCCGCAGACAGAGGTACAAGAGAACCGACCGGCGGCACGACGGTATGCCCGAGCGATTGCGCAAAACGGTAACCGTCACCCGTCGAGCCTGTCAGGGGATAGGACGCGCCGCCTGTGCACAAAACTACCTGCTTGCAGGAAATCAATCCGCTTGTTGTTTTGACTGCGGCAATTCTCCCCTCCTGTGTCAGAAGCGCGGTAACCGTCTCCTGCCTGCGCTGCACGCCGAGGGTGTGCATTTGCCTTTCCAAAACAGAGATAATATCTGCCGAGCGATCGGAGCACGGAAATACGCGGTTGCCGCGTTCAACCTTGAGCGGGCAGCCGTTTTCTTCAAAAAAAGCCATCGTCCGTTCGGGAGGAAAGGCGGAAATGCTGCTGAATAAAAACCGTGCGTTGCGCGGAATGTTCTTAATGACCTCCTCGGCGGAGCAAGCGTTCGTAACATTACAGCGACCCTTGCCGGTAATGGCAAGCTTCTTGCCCAAACGGTCGTTTTTTTCCAGCAGCAGGACGCGCAGTCCACGCGAGGCAGCAGTCACCGCAGCAAACATTCCGGCTGCTCCTCCGCCGACAATCACAACATCATTTGCTGTTTTTTTCATAGACATGATATGTATCCCAGATTTCTTCCAATTTTTCAAAGGTCTGCTTCGTTTCCGTTTTACGACGGGAGGCAACGGCAACCAACAGAGCGTTGATCACACTCATGGGCGCGGTCATCGAATCGATCAGCGAGATCGCATTACTGCCCGCAAGCAGCAGACAATCCGCGTTTATTGCGATCGGTGAGCCGACACCGTCCGTCAGCGCAATCGTATGTGCGCCTGCCGCCGATGCAAGGCGCACAGCCTCAACCGTTGCGGTGCAGTAACGCGGAAAGCTGATGCCGACCAATACATCCTGCGGTGAGATACGCGCCGCCTGCTCCAACGCTTCGCTCGCAGAGGTTTCTCCAATCAACCGAACATCCTCCAGCATATAGCGAAGATAATAGAATAGAAAGGTCGCGAGCGGCGCAGATGCTCGCGCACCGATGACGTAGACGCTTCTTGCGGCAAGCAGCATTTCGACCGCAGACGCGAATTGCGCTTCGTCAATCGTGTGCAAGGTCGCGCGAATGTGTTCGGCATCCGCACGCAAAACGGCGGAAAGCACGTTTTCCTGCGACATACGGTTCTCGCCCGCTTCAAGACGCTGCGGTGCCGTCAGGCGGTTGAGGACAATCTCCTGCAGCGCTTTCTGCATCTCGGGATAGCCATCATAGCCGAGCTGCGCCGCAAAGCGAACCACGGTAGATTCCGACGCCTGTACAGTCTTCCCGAGAACGCTCGCCGTCTGAAACGCTGCCTTATCATATGACTCCAAGATATACGAAGCAATGCGCCGCTGACTCTTGGAGAAGGTATTCATTTTACTATGTATGACGGAAAGAATGTCCTGCGTCATAAGCCGACCTCCTCACGCAGGGCATTAAGCTCCTGCACTGTCAGATGCCGCCACTTACCGACCGCAAGCGCTCCGAGGCGAAGGCTTCCCTCCTGCACTCTGCAAAGGCGCGCGACCGTCAGCCCTGCCGCCTCGCACATCCTGCGAATCTGGCGATTGCGACCCTCATGAATCGTAATTTCAAAGGTCGCCTTATCCCCGCTCTCGCGGAGCTTCTTGACCAGCGGCGGCGCAATCGGTCTTCCGTCAAGGACAATCGGGCGCGAAAGCAGCTCCTGTGCCGTATCAAGCTTCCCTCGTACCGTGACCTCATAGACCTTTTCAATCTTTCCGCGCGGGTGCATCAGGCGTTCGGCAAGGGCACCGTCGTTTGTAAAAAGCAGTAAGCCCTCGGATTGACTGTCTAAACGCCCCACGGGATAAACGCGGCAGCCGCAATCAACGAGTGAAGCGGCTGTTCTGCGCCCGCGTTCATCCGAAAGTGTTGTCACATAGCCGCGCGGCTTATACAGCATCAGGCAGACCGTCTCTGCACGCTCGGGCAAAGGCGCGCCGTCAACACAGATGCGATCTTGCTCTGCATCGGCGGTCTGCCCGAGCACGGCAATCCTGCCGTTAACCGTAACACGTCCCTGCAAAATCAGAGTCTCAGCCGCACGACGGGACGCAATGCCGTGTGCCGATAGAATCTTCTGTAAGCGCTCCGCCATATTCATCCTCCAAACCGCCCCATACGAGGCGGATCACACCGAGTTGTTTTTCCCCCAGACAGACTGCGCCGAAGCCTGCGAACCTACCGCGCTCCCCTGCGGAAAATGCCGCGCGGGGATACAGCAGCTCCACGCGCACGGATTCCTCATCCGCAAGGTAGCAGGAAAATGGCTGTGCAGACGCGAGCAGGGCGGTCTTTCCGTCCATCAGCGGCAGTCGCAAAACGCATTCCCCCGCATGGATCGCCTTTTTTTCATTGTATCGGGAAAAGCCGTAATCATACAGCGACGCATGATCCTGCCAGTCGTTTCCGTCGTTGATCGTCACAGCGATTAATCGGCGTCCGTTCCGCTCCGCAGCGCTGACCAAAACTCTGCCGGCCGCTTTGGTATAGCCCGTCTTTACGCCGATCGCACCCTCAACCGACCAAAGAAGTCGATTGTGATTTTTCAGCGCACGTTGCCCAATACAGATGCTTTTGGTCGAAACAATCTGCCGAAACGCATCGATATTCAACGCATATCGGGTGAGCAGTGCGAGATCTGCTGCCGTTGAATAGTGGTTTTCCCCGTCCAAACCGTTCGGATTCTCAAAGTGCGTGTTTTTAAGTCCGAGCTGCTGCGCTTTCAGATTCATCAGTGCGACAAACTCCGGCACACTGTCCGAACAGGCAAGCGCAAGCGCGACTGCCGCGTCGTTGCCCGAATGCAGCATCATCCCGTAAAGCAGATCACGCACAGTTATTGTCTCCCCTGCCTTGAGGTAGATAGACGAGCCCTCGATCTGCGTTGCCTGCGCAGGGACGGTATATTCCATGTCAAGCGGGCAATGCTCCAGCACGACGACCGCCGTCATAATCTTTGTTGTGCTCGCAATCAATGAACGCTTGTCCGCGTTCTGCGAAAGCAGGACGGCTCCGCTGTCGGCGTCTATAAGAATTGCGCACTGCGCGGATACACGCGGGGCGGCAAACGCCGAAAATGTGAAAAGGACGGTAGCAAGAATTGCGGCTGCCGTCCTGAAAATGCGTTGCTTCATTCTCCATCACCGGAATTTAGGATGTCTCGCGGTGCGGAAAATACGCCTGTTAAATATCGGAAATGTCTGTTTTTCCGCCGGTAATCAGCTCGGAGATCTTATCTACCAGCATGGGCAGCTGCTCCACCATGCGTTCGATGGCGGTATTGGCAGGCTCATCGATCGGCAGAACCCGCACACGCTCGCCCTGCACAAGGACGAACGCCACCGGTGTGATCTTCACGCCGCAGCCTGCGCCGCCGCCGAAAGTTCCCGACTGACCCGCAAGCTTCGCAGCCATATCCGCGCCGCCCGAGGCAAGCGCAAAATTGATCTTAGAGATCGGAATCAGGGTTGTTCCCTCGCTGACGGTAATGGGCGAGCCGACAACGGTGTTGGCATCTACCATTTCACGCACTTTCGACATCGAAGCGCTCAAAACATCGGATACATTTTTACTCATGTGCTGTCTCCTCCAATTCGCTCTCGGGCAGGTCGTGCTTGCCGAACTGCATCTTTTCAATCTCCGGCAGGTCGTCCAAGGACTCCAAGCCAAAGGTCCTTAAAAAATCAGGAGTTGTACGGTAAAGGATCGGGCGGCCGGGGACATTCAAGCGTCCGCTTTCCTCGATCAGGTGTTTATTCAGCAGCGCACTGACAGAGTAGGAACTGTCCACACCGCGAATCTGCTCAATATACGCTTTTGTCGCAGGCTGATAATAAGCAACGATCGTCAGTGTTTCAAGCTGTGAAGCCGACAGCTTCGGTGGTTTGCGTGTTTCAAGCGCTTTCGTAATATATGCGGACATCTCCGTGGAAGAACACATTTGGTATGCCCTTTCCAATCTGACGATGCGCACGCCGCGGCGCTCATACGACAACCGATCCATCAGTCTCTTTGCCGCAGCCTCCACCTCGTCGAGGTCACATTCTGCGGCAAGCGCGATGCGCTCCGTCTCTACAGGCTCGCCTGCGGCAAACAGAATCGCCTCGATTACGCGTTCAAGTTCCGTTGCTTCCATCTAAGCTCTCCATTTCTCCATCCGGCATCTTGCAGAACCGAACGGCAACATCGTCTTCGTCGTCCTCGATCGTGATCGAGTGAAGACGGCAAAGCTCCAGTACCGCCAAAAAGGTTGCCACAATCTCGCTGCGCGAGCGGCTGCCGCGAAACAGGCTGCGGAATTTCGCCACGCCGCGCATCAGCAGGCGTTTCAACACCTGTGCCGCCTTTTTTGTCACAGGATACGGCTCTGCGCCGACAATGCCCTTAAAATTTGATACGGGCGGCGGGAGCTTGCGTTCACTGCGCTCCACAAGCGTCGCAAAGGCACGCACAAGATCGGCCTTGTCATGCTGATAGCGATAGGTGGTGTCAACTTGAAACGGCTCTGGCAGCTTTGTGAATAGGTTACAGCCGATCTCATTGCGGGGCTGCAGGAAAGCCATCGCCTTACCGATCTGCTCGTGTGCCTCGGCGCACTGACGCTCTTCGAGAGAACGGATCAGCAGCTCCATCTCCGACATTGCCTCCTCACGCTCGGCTGCGGAGAGAAGCATTTTTGTCTTAATCAGCATCAGATGGGACGCCATCGCGATAAACTCACTGGCAATCTCCATATCCAACCGCTTCATCTCATCCAAATACGCAAGATACTGTTCCAGTATCGACGTGATGCTGACATCCTGAATCTCTATTTTATTTTTACCTAAAAGCTGTAAAATAACGTCAAGCGGACCGTCGAAATCCGCAGGCAGCGCATCGTTCGAGCGTACCACGCCCGTCAAATGGTATCTCGGCTCTTCCATAGACTTCCTCATAAACTAAAATCAGAATTATTATACCATTTCGTGCGAAGTTACGCAATACAAAAATGAGCGTATCGAACGCTCATTTTTTGCAGGACTCCACTGCGGCAAGGATCGCGCCGACCAGTTCGCCGCGTCCTGTTCCCTTTTCTGCGGAAAACGGGAGCAGCACGGTGTCCGCTGAAAGTTGAAGTGTCTCGCGGATGCGATGCATATTCGGCTCGATCTCACTTTTTTTAAGCTTGTCGAGCTTATTGGCAACAACCAAAAAGGGACATCCCGTATTTTGAAAAAGCTCCGCCATCACACAGTCGAGTTTGGTCGGTTCATGACGCGCATCGACGATCATCACACCGAGTGTGATATCCTCCGTACGCGCAAAGTAAGACTCCATAAGCCGTCCCCAGCGCTCCTTCTCCGAGGCTGCAACCTGTGCGTAGCCGTAGCCGGGAAGATCGACAAAATAAGCGCGATCATCCACTCTAAAATAATTGATATGGATAGTTTTTCCGGGCTTCTGCCCGACACGGGCAAAGTTTTTGCGCTGCAAAACGCAGTTGAGCACGGAGGATTTTCCGACGTTTGACTTGCCCGCAAAGGCGATCTGCGGCAGTGCGTCCGAAATAAAATCATTCGGGCGCGCCGCAGATCTGATAAATTCCACCTTCTGCAAGTTCATTGGCGTATCCCCTTGCGGTTCGGCTTCTTCGGTTCATGCGGCACAGCAACGGGAGATGCCTCCTGTAAGGCAGGCACCTTCTGCAATTCCTGTACCGGCGGAATCAGCGCAGCATCAATCACAGCATCCACATGGTCTACCAAAAGGAAATTCAGAGCGTTGCGGACGGTCGGGTCGATCTCGCGCAGATCCTTTTCGTTTTCCTTTGGCAAAATGACGGTCTTGACGCCATGTCGCAGAGCTGCCATCGTCTTTTCCTTCAGACCGCCGATCGGTAGGACACGACCGCGAATTGAGATTTCTCCCGTCATGGCAATATCTCGGCGCACAGGCCGAAGCGTCAGTGCGGAGATCATGGCGGTGCAGACCGTAATGCCCGCCGAAGGGCCATCCTTCGGCACAGCGCCTTCCGGAAAATGCACATGGATATCCTTCGTCTTGTAGAAGTCCTGCGGAATATGCAGCACCTCGGCACGGGAGCGGATATAGCTCATCGCTGCCTGTACGGATTCCTTCATCACTTCGCCGAGATTACCCGTCAGAGTCAGCTTGCCGCTGCCCTCAACTACATTGCACTCGACCTCCAAGGTCTCTCCGCCGACCGCCGTCCAGGCAAGGCCGGTGACAAGACCGACAGAGTCGGCCGGCGCGAGCTTATCAGGCATGATCTTTCTCGGGCCGAGCAAAGCGTCAAGCTCTGCTCCACGCACGCTGACACGTTTGAGTTCCTTATCCGACACAAAGCGCATAGCGCACTTGCGGCAAAGCGTCGCAAGCTCGCGTTCAAGATTTCTTACACCGGATTCGCGGGTATAGCAGCGGATGATCTCGCGGAGCGCGTCATCCGACACGCGTACCTGCGACTTTTTCAGCCCGTGCTTCACAAGCTGTTTGGGAAGAAGATGCTGCTTTGCAATCATCAGCTTCTCCTCGTCGGTATAGGAGCCAAGCTCGATAACCTCCATGCGGTCAAGGAGCGGACGCGGAATCGTATCGGTCGTGTTCGCCGTTGTGATGAACATACATTCGCTCAGGTCGAACGGCACCTCGAGATAATTGTCACGGAAGGTTGCATTCTGTTCGGAATCCAACACCTCCAATAGCGCGGAAGAAGGGTCGCCGCGATAGTCGCTGCCGAGCTTGTCGATCTCATCGAGCAGGAGCAGCGGATTCTTTGAGCCCGCCTGCGAAACGGCGCTGATAATGCGACCGGGCATCGCGCCGATATAGGTCTTACGGTGTCCGCGAATCTCCGCCTCGTCATGGATACCGCCGAGCGAGATACGCGCAAGCTTGCGGTTGAGTGCGCGTGCAACGCTCATGGCGATGGAGGTTTTACCGACACCCGGAGGGCCAACCAAGCAGATGATCTGCGCGGGAAGATCGGGTGCAAGCTGTTTGACAGCAAGGATCTCCAAAATGCGTTCCTTGACCTTCTCCAGGCCGAAATGATCCTCGTCTAAAATTTTTCTTGCGGCGTTGACGTCCACGCGTTCTTTCGTACGCTTGTTCCACGGAAGCTCAAGCGCAATATCGAGATAATTGCGGATGACCGAAGCCTCAGAGGAACCGTAGGCCTGCTTGGAGAGGCGCTGCAATTCCTTTTCGAACTTCTCATCAATCTCTTTCGGGAGCTTCAACCTTGCGATTTTCTCGCGGTATTCCTCCAGCTCCGCTTCATCATCATTCTCACCCAGTTCACTGCGGATTACCTTCATCTGCTCACGCAGATAATAGTCGCGCTGCCCCTTGTCAATGCTCTGCTGTGTCCTGTCCTGCAGTTGATTCTCCAAACGCAGAACCTCCAATTCACGGGAGAGCAGGCGGTTGGTCAGCTCTAAGCGGTGAACGGGATGAAGCTGCTGTAAAATGCGCATTTTCTCAGGGAAGCCGAAGGTGGAGGCTTGCGCTATCATGTCCGCCACATACCCGGGATCGTGCGAGGCAAGGATGCGGAGCATCACGTCCTGCACGGGGCGCTGAGAAAGCTCGGTAAATTCATCAAAAAGCTGTGCTGCCTGCCGCAAAAGCGCCTCGACGCGGGCAGTCCCGCCCGTGTATTCCGCATTGGGCAGCGATTCGACACAGGCGCAAAGATAGGGTGCGGTCTGCGTGCCCTTCACAAGCTTCGCGCGATACTCGCCGAACACTAAGATGCGCACCGCATCGCCGGGCATTTTCAATACCTGCCGCACATGTGCGACCGTGCCGACCGAATACAGATCGTCAAACGACGGATCGTCGTCCAAAATATCCTTCTGTGTTACGAGAAAAATGCGCTGATCGTTCGACATTGCGTTGTCGAGCGCACGGATGGATTTCTCCCGACCGACATCAAAATGCATCGTCGTCTGCGGGAACACCGTCAGTCCACGCAGAGCCAATACCGGCATCCGCTCGGATAAAATAATTTCCTGCATCGGAATGTCTCCTTTCTGCGGACGTTTGTCCGCAATTTGAAAGAAAGGGAGGGCAATTTTCTTGCTCCCCCTTTCCTTTTCATACGGCGTTCGGTCGGACTTTCTTTCGCGTTACGACCGGCTCATCGCCGTTTTCCACGCATTCGCGTGTGATCAAAACCTTTGTAATCGACGGGTCGGAGGGGATCTCATACATGACCTTTGTCATAACGTCCTCCAACACCGCGCGTAAACCTCTCGCGCCGATCTTACGGTTAATCGCCTTCTGCGCAATTGCCTCGAGCGCACCCTTCTCAAAATCGAGCGTTACATGATCCAGCTCTAAAAGCTTGCGGTATTGGCGGCACAGAGCGTTTTTCGGCTCGGTCAGGATACGGACAAGATCGTCCTTTTTTAAACTGCCGAGGCTTGTGACAATCGGAAGTCTGCCGACCAGCTCGGGAATAATGCCGAATTTCAGCAGATCATGCGGCTGCACCTGTGCAAACAGATCGCCGACGTCGCGCTCCTTGCGCGATTTCAACTCCGCACCGAAGCCGAGGCTTGAGCGGTCAACGCGGCGCTCAATGATCTTATCGAGACCGTCGAACGCGCCGCCGCAGATAAACAGAATGTTCGTCGTGTCGATTTGGATGAACTCCTGCTGCGGATGCTTTCTGCCGCCCTGCGGCGGGACATTTGCCGTCGTGCCCTCAAGGATCTTGAGCAGCGCCTGCTGTACGCCCTCACCGGATACGTCGCGCGTGATAGAGGTATTCTCGCTCTTGCGGGCAATTTTGTCCATCTCGTCAATGTAGATAATGCCGCGTTCGGCAAGCTCTACATCGAAATCCGCCGCTTGCAGCAGACGCAGGAGGATGTTCTCCACGTCCTCACCGACATAGCCTGCCTCGGTGAGCGTCGTGGCGTCCGCGATTGCAAACGGTACATTCAGAATTTTTGCAAGGGTCTGGGCAAAGAGGGTCTTGCCAGAGCCCGTCGGCCCGATCAGAAGGATATTGCTCTTTTGCAGCTCTACGTCTGATTCACCGCCGTAATAGATGCGCTTGTAATGGTTATAGACCGCCACGGACAATGCAACCTTCGCCGCATCCTGCCCGATAATATAGCCGTCCATATACTCCTTTATCTCCTTCGGTGTCGGCAGACGCTCAGGCGCCTCAAGAGAATCCTCGTGTTCCGCAGTCTCATACATATTCTCATGCAGCAGGGTGCTGCACAGCTCAACGCATTCGTTGCAGATATAGGCGTTCGGACCGGAGAGGATACGCTCAACCTGTCCCTGCGTCTTACCGCAGAAGGAACAACGAATCAATTTGTCAGTCAAGTTCCAATCTCCTTCATTATCTCTGATAGATCACCTTATCAACAATGCCGTAATCCTTTGCCTCCTCAGCAGTGAGAAAATGGTCACGCTCGCAATCGACAGCGACCTGCTCGACGGGCTTGCCGGTGTTATTGGCAAGGATTTCGTTGAGCTTCCGCTTAATATCCAAAATGCGCTGCGCGTGAATCTGAATATCCGTGACCTGACCCTGCGCACCGCCGGAGGGCTGATGGATCATGATCTCCGCGTTCGGGAGGGCAAGGCGCTTGCCCTTTGCGCCGGAGGAGAGCAAAAACGCACCCATTGAGGCTGCCATGCCGATGCAGATGGTAGAAACATCACACTTGATATACTGCATCGTGTCATAAATCGCCAAGCCGGCAGTCACACTTCCGCCGGGGCTGTTGATGTAGAACTGAATGTCCTTATCGGGATCCTGCGCCTCCAAATAGAGAAGCTGCGCAACGATCAGACTTGCGGTTGTATCGTTGACCTCTTCGGACAGGAAAATAATGCGATCGTTAAGCAGACGCGAAAAGATGTCATACGAGCGCTCTCCGCGGCTGGTCTGTTCAACAACATACGGTACCAAACTCATAGCAATGCTCCTTTCTCGAAACATTCTAACCGATGAAAAGAAAGATTATTCCTCTTCCTTGGATTCCTCGGCGGCTTTTGGCGCAACGGCAACAGCACTGTCGGCGATAAGCTTCGCAGCCTTGCGCACCTGAAGATCACCCTGCATATCCTTGAGATTGAGAATGCTCTTGACCTTCTCAATCTCCATCTGATAGGATTCCGCGAGCTTCTTATACTCCTCCTCGCACTCCTCATCACTGACCTCAATCTTCTCTGCGTCAACAACCGCATCAAGCATGACGTTGGTCTTTACGGTGTTGAGTGCGCCCGGGCGGAGGCTGTTCTTGATTGTATCCAAGCTGCCGCCCATCATGTTGGCATAGGCCTGCAGGGATGCACCCTGTGCGCGAAGCTCGTAGTCCATACGCTCCATCTCGCGCTCGAGCTCCTCGTCAACCATGCTGTCGGGGATCTCAACAGTCATATTCTCCACCGCCTTCGCAATCGCGGCGTTTTCAAATGCGCGGTCGATACCCGCCTGCTTTTCGGTGAGGATGCGGTTTTCGATGTCGGCGCGAAGCTCTGCCATAGTGTCAAACTCGGAAACGTCCTTCACGAACTCATCGTCTTTTTCGGGAACGACCGTTTCCTTGACCTCGTGTACCTTGACCTTGAATACGACGGGCGCGCCTGCCAGCTCGGAAGCGTGGTAATCCTCGGGGAAGGTAACGTTGATCTCCTTCTCCTCACCTGCGCTCATGCCGACGACCTGCTCTTCAAAGCCGGGGATAAAGCTGTGCGAGCCAAGCTTCAGCTCATAGCTCTCACCCTTGCCGCCTTCGAAAGCGACGCCGTCCTTAAAGCCCTCAAAGTCGATGACCGCCGTGTCGCCGTCCTGCGCGGGACGCTCAACGGTCGTGATACGGGCAACATTCTGTGCCATACGGTCGATTTCTGCGTCTACCTCGCTCTGCGCAACAGCTGCTTCTGCCTTCTCGACCTCAAGGCCCTTATACTCGCCCAAGGTAACCTCGGGATACAGATCGGTATCAACGGTCAAGGTGACGGAGCCGTCCTCCTCAATGTTCATTGCGGACACAGAAGGTCTGCCGACGGGCTTAATATCCTGCGTCAGGACGCAGTCCTTATAAATCTCGGGGAAGAGTTCTTCGATCGCATCTTCATAAAAAACGTGCTTGCCGTAAGCTGCCTCAATGACCATACGGGGTGCCTTTCCCTTGCGGAAGCCGGGCATAGCAATATCCTTGCGCACCTTGAGGTAGACCTTATTGATTGCTGGCTCCATTTCCGCACGGGGAACTTCGACGGTAATCTTTGCGCGGACAGCTTCTTTCTCTACGCTTTTGACATTCATGTTTTGTTTTCCTCCTATAGGCTGCGCCGTGCGGCGCATATATTATATAATTAGCCGAGTTATTTTATCAGATTATTCCGAAAAATACAAGACTTTTTTTCGTTTTTTGCTTATTTCAGCCGAATCGGGCAAAAATTCACAAAATCTGCGGCACAAAGACGGAAATCCACACCATCGATTATCCCCTGCACAGCGAGCCTGTGGCTGTCACTATGCAGATGCCCGTAGCAGCAGAGCGTGACCTCATATCGCTTCAAAAGGCTGAGGATCTCGGGGCACTCATAGCCGCGATAGCGCGGCGGGTAGTGCAGAAAGCAGAGCTTCTCCCGTTCCCCTGCCGCTTTGAGTGACGCCTCCAGACGGATCAGCTCCCGCTTGAAAATCTTGTCATTATGGCTGCCCTCGGCGGCATCCTCCTCAAAAAACCAGCCGCGCGTCCCGCAGACGGCGTAGTTCTCGTACTCGTAAGCATTATTATTGAGAATATACATCTCGGAAAAACCGTTTTCCTCGCAGAATTTATAGAATTTCGACGCCGTTGTCCACCAGTAGTCATGATTGCCCTTGAGGATAATCTTGCGCCCCGGGATTTCATTGATAAAGGCGAAATCCTCCCGCGCACCCTGCAGATCAAGCGCCCACGAAAGATCGCCGAGCAGAACGGTTGTGTCCTGCGGCGTGATCACCGAAAGTCCCGCGCGGAGCTTCTCAACGTAGCCGTGCCATGCACCTCCGAAGACATCCATCGGCTTATCGGTGCCAAAAGACAGATGCAGATCTCCGATCGCATAAAGCGCCACGGCGGCACCTCCCTTCAAAAAAGTCCAAGCAGATTTGTAAAAAACAAGCGGTCAAGCAGGTCTTCCTTATAGCCGCGTGCTACAAGATACTCGTAAAAGCTTGCATAGTCCGCGACGGAGGAAAAGCCGTCTGCAAGCACATCGCAACCGTCCAAATCTCCGCCGAGTGCAATATGTGTCTCGCCGCAGATTGCAAGCATATGCTCCAAATGCCGCAGAAGTGTCTCAAAATCGGCATTTTCACCCAAAAACGGTGGATAGAGATTTAAGCCCACCGTACCACCCGTCTGCGCGATTGCGCGGAGCTGATCATCTGTCAGGTTCCGCGAATGGGCGCAGAGGACGCGGGCATTGGAGTGCGACGCAAGGATTGGTTTTGTTGTTATGTTAACTAAATCCCAAAATGCGTGATCCCCCAAATGGCTCACATCAATCAGTATTCCGAGACTCTGCGCTTCGCTGACAAACGCTCTCCCCTGTTCGGTTAAGCCGCGATTGGAAAGATGACAGCCCGCGAGGGCATTGTCCGCGTTCCACGTCAGCGTCGTCATGCAAAAGCCCTGCTCACGCAGCCAAAAAAGTCGGTTCGGGTCGCAACAGGTGACCTCCGCGCCCTCCACAGAGAGCAAGGCTGCGGCTTTTCCCGCAGAAAGCGTACTCATGATCGTATCGCGGCTATCGGCAAAGGCAACCTTCGCCGCGTTTTCCCGCACCTGTGCGCGCAGGACGGCAAGCGGCTCTGTAAGCATGGCTTCACAATCGACGTCCGCCATGCCGGCATAGCTGCAAAAAGCAAACACCTGCGCGTATGCCCCGAAAGCAGAAGCTTTTTTCAGGTCGATATGGCAGGTGTTTTGTAAAAGCGGCTCTCCCCGCCTCCAAAGCTCGTAGGCTGTATCACAGTGTCCGTCAAACAGTCGAATCACGCAAAGGCATCCTCCAAATGAAAAATTTCGGGGTGTTTTGTCTGCATTCCTTCAGGGGCATAGACCTCGATCACGTCAAAGCGTGGCTGTTTTGTGTTCTCCTCATGCTGCGATAAGTACAAAAGTGCCGTCTGCTTCAACCGCTCTTGCTTTCTGTAATCGACAAACTCCCTCGCCTGTGCAAATGCGGCGCTTTTGCGCAGCTTGACCTCGACAAATACAATATACTTTCGATTTTCCGCGATCAAGTCGATCTCTCCGAGGCGGCAGCGATAGTTGGCAGCGACGAGTGTATAGCGTTTTTTTTGCAGAAATTCCGCCGCGACGCTCTCGCCCCACCTGCCAAGCAAATCAGTTGCCATAGAATTTTTTCAAAAATGTGCGGCGGTGGAGCGGGCAAGCACCAAATTCGCGCAGGGCGGCATAGTGCGCCTGCGTACCATAACCCTTATGCAGTGCAAAGCCGTACTGCGGATAGATTTTATCCTGCTCCTCCATATAGCGGTCACGCGTGACCTTCGCCAAGATCGAAGCGGCAGCGATACTGGCGCTAAGGCTGTCACCCTTAATGATGGTTTTTATCGGAATTGCGCCGAAGTCCGGCTCGCGGTTTCCGTCCACAAGGGAAAGGTCGGGCTTTATAGCGAGTTGTTCCACAGCGCGGCGCATCGCCAAAAAGGTTGCCTGCAAAATGTTGATTTCGTCAATCTCCTGCTCTCTTGCAAAAGCAATGCCGTAGGCAATCGCCTGATCCGTAATGACGTCATACAGCGCTCTGCGGCGCTTATCGGTCAGCTTCTTTGAGTCGTTCAGCCCCTCAATCTCCAAATCGGGCGGTAAAATGACGGCGGCGGCGCACACAGGCCCCGCCAAGGGTCCTCTGCCTGCTTCGTCCACGCCGCAAACGAGCCGACAGCCTTCCTGAAAAGCCGCGTGCTCATAGTTCCATAAGCTGCTCATCGTATTGTCCTCAATCCGGCGTAAAGCTCAACCGCTGGCGGAGTCCGTCCACCGTCAGCTCGTAGATGATCACGCCGTCATCCTTCACTTCTTTTTCTATGGTAAAATCCTTGCCGGTACAGAAGGAGTGTGCTACCGTGTCGGTGTCATCCGTCTCGATTTCACTGACAAAGACATCGCGCATTTGGTTGTTGCTGCAAAGATTAAAAATCTCGCGAATCATTTCATAAGTCATAGGGTGCCTCCAAGCTAAAGCGTCCGATCTTACAGCTTCTGAATTCCTCCAGCAAGACGCGTGCCATACGCTCTGTATCGATCTCTCCGCGCGCAAGAAGGAAGCCGCGTCGGCGTCCTGCATCACAAAGCAAATCATAGCCTGTTGCGCCGATGGGCGGGTCAAGCTTGTAGCGCTCGCGCAGTGCGTCGGGATACCGCTGCCAAAGCATTGCAATCAGATGGCATGCAAGCGTCTCAGTGTCAAGAATATCATCCTTAACCGCACCGGTATAGGCAAGGCGTCTGCCGATCTCCGCGTCGTCAAATTTCGGCCAAAGGATGCCGGGCGTATCGAGCAGGAGCAGCCCTCTGTCCACCGTGATCCACTGTTTCCCGCGTGTCACACCGGGACGGTTTTCCGCCTTAGCGCCTTTTCTTCCCGCGATCTGATTGATAAATGTCGATTTTCCGACATTCGGAATACCGACAATCATCAGCTTCAGCGGCTTGTTGACAAAGCCGCGCTCCTGATAGCGCTGCAATTTCTCCGCCAAAAGCTCCCGTACGGCAGGCACGAAGCGGTCAATTCCCTTTCGGCTCTTGCAGTCGGTCTTGAGAACTGCATAGCCCTTCTGTCGAAAATACTCATACCACGCGTTCGTGATGCTTTGATCTGCAAGGTCAATACGGTTGAGAATCATCATGCGCGGCTTATTCGCGCAAAGCGTGTCAATATCGGGGTTCCTGCTGGACAGCGGGATACGGGCATCGACCAACTCACACACCGCATCAACGAGACGGATATCCTCCTCCATCTGTCGGCGGGTTTTGGTCATATGCCCGGGATACCACTGGATATTCATTTTATCATCCATTATTCCACCGCCCCGATTCTGCTGTAATCGCGCTCCTTCGTCAGCGGGTCAGCGCCCGGGAAAACAATGTACAGCACCTTTCCGAGGACTTGGTCAAGATGAATCTGTCCGATTTGGATAAAGCGGCTGTCAGAGGAATGATTGCGGTTATCGCCCATCACAAAGATACAGTTCTCCTCAACGGTCAGCGGAAGCTGCGTCGCGCTGCTGCCGTTGTAGTAGACTACCATTTCCTCCCTGATATATGGCTCATCAAGCGGCATCCCATCTACATAGACCGTGCCGATTCCCTGCTCGTCAAAGCGTATATCGACCGTCTGTCCCTCGGTCGCGATCACACGTTTCACAATCGGCTCACCGTTTTCAAACGAGAGCTTCCGCGCAACGATAATATCGCCGTACTCCAAATCACCCATCAGGACATTGCTTTGCAGCGCAAGATAGTCGCCGTCGTGCAGCGTCGGTAGCATTGAGTCTCCGTTGACGCCGACAAGACGCACAAAAAACACAAAGATCAGGGTAATGGCAGCGAGAATATAGACCAAATCGTGCAGCAAAGAGTAAATATCATAAAGAGCGCCCTGCTTTTCCTTCGGGGCCTCGTTTCCTTTTTTCATTGCCTTTCTTCCTTTCTGCCCTGCAAACAGGCTATGCTATCCCTTATATGGATTATACACCAAATGCAAGCCGAAATAAAGATAAAATTATAAAAATCGTCCGATTCCTTTTCGGAACCGGACGATCTCATGCGTCGACAAAATCTATTTTCTGCGTATCAGCAACGCGGCGTGCTCTTTCGGCCGTAGAGCAGTGCGGAGGCAAGTGCCGTCAGAGGCACGGCCAGAATAACGCCGATCGCGCTGGATACGGAGCTGATGATCTCAATACCGATATAGCTTGAGGACATGAGCTGGTGCCAAGAAAGATCCAGCGAGTACAAATACAGGATCAAAACCGTGCTGCTTCCCAAAATGGCGAGGATCAGGGTGTTGGTCATGGTTCCCACCATATCCCGTCCGATATTCATGCCGGAACGCCAAAGCTCCCGGGAAGTCAGCTCCGGGTTGACAGCCTTCAATTCACCGATTGCCGAGGAGACGGACATTGCCACATCCATCACGGCGCCCAAGGCGGAAATAATGACGCCCGCCACCAGCAGACCGCGAATATGTACCGGCGTTCCCGTCTGGCGCAGTTGGAGCAGCGCCTCCGCGTCCGCGGCACGCAGCCCATCCAAATGCAGCAGCTTCTGCGCCAGAATACCGAACAACATCGCCAGCGCCATACCCGCAACCGTACCCATGCAAGCACAGGCGATCTTTCGGCTGCAACCGCCGAGAATGACAAAGCAAGCAATCGCCACAAGCGAACAAAGGAGGAACGCGGTCGGGATCGGCTGCCAGCCCTTCATCAGCAGGGGCAAAAACACCAAAAGCAGCATAGCCACCGTCAGTGCTAGTCCGAGGATGGATTTTGCGCCGGTTTTCCCGCCCACCAAGACAGTGACCAGCAGAAACAGGCCCAAAATCAGGTAGATGATCGGGATGCGGTTATATTCGAAAACACTTGCCGTGTGTTTGCCGTCGGAATAGGTGTTGATGATTATAACGATGCTCTGCCCCTCCGCAGCCGGTTCGCCGTACATCGGGCCGACTGCGTTGGTGACGAGCAGGGTCTCGCCCTTGTATTGCCCGGAGGTGACCTCGACAAGGAGCGTCTGATCGCCGCGATAAGCGCCCTCTGCGACCTCATCCGCCTCACAATTGTCCGTAAGGATCTGCAATACGGTGCCCGTCTCATACTCCGCATAGTCTGCAGGGTGAACGCCGGTCGCTTTCTCCTCATGAGAGTAAACAAAGAGCGCCGCAAATATTCCTAAGATCAGCACCAAAATGATTGCTGTGGGGAGAACCTTTTTCTTGCAAAACACAAATTTCTTCTCTGACAGTTTCATAAGACGCTCCTTATATTATTTGGTACGCCCACGCTCCGCAATGGACCGAAGCGGCAAATGTAGGAAAGGGACATATCCTCGCCCCTGCATACGGCAACAGCATAGCAGCAAATACTTTCCCTGTCAACCGTTTTGATACTAAAAACCGATTAACATATTCATTTCAATCGGTTTTCAACGCTGTACCGGCGTTGCATTTTCGCAATGAAAAGATAAGCATCGCGAAAATACGTCTCGTACCAATCACCGATTAAAATGTGCGTTGCACATTTTAATCGGTGATTGGTATGAAGTGCCGCCCCTCCACAACGGATAGGGCGGCGTTCTTTTTTCTCCCTCTGCCGAAGCAGAGGGAGAGGCGCTGAGAATGTTATTTGTTGTTGAGACAGACTTCCATCCAGACGCAGAAGACTTTAGCAGCCTGCGCGCGGGTGGTGAAACCCTGCGGATCGAGGTAAAGCGCACTGTCGCCGTCGAAGGTCGTGCCGCCGATGATGCCCTTGCCGACCGCCCACTTCATGGCTTCGACTGCGTAGTCGTCGACCTTCTCATAATCCTTGAAGACGCTCAGGTCGCCGGTGCCCTTCTCTTCGCCCTCAAGGCGATAGAACATGGTGACCATATCCTCACGGGTGATGTTCTCCTCGGGCGCGAAGCAGTTGTTGCCGACGCCGTTGATGACGCCCTCGCTCTGTGCCCAGGCGATGGCCTTTGCATAGTAGGAGTTGGTGGGAACGTCGGTGAAGGTGGAGTAGCCATTGACCTCGGGCTCACCCGCAGCACGGTAGAGCATCACGGCCAGCTGGCCACGTGTCAGGTTCAGCTCAGGCGCGTACTCGGTGGCGGTGTAGCCGTTGACGATGCCCGCCGCATACACCTTCATAACGTACTCATAGAACCAGTCGCCTTCCTTGACGTCGGTGAACTTGTTCTCGACGGGATCCGGAGTATCTTCGGCGGTGCAGAGGATCTCTGCACGGTCGCGCACGCGGAGGCGGGCGTAGCAGCCATTCTCCACGGCGTAGGTGTCATCATAAGAGGCAAGACCCGTCGCCTCAACGATGCAGCCGACCTTCAGATCCTTGATGGTTTTGGTGGCGGTGATGTAACCGTCGATAAACACGCGGGCGACAGCGCCGGAGGCGTCCTTCACATAGATGGATTCCACAAGATCGTTGGACATGGTAACGGCAGTAACGCTGCCCTTGATCGTAACCAGCTTGCCTTCCGCAGAGCGGTCATTGAGCTGGGCAGTCGTAATGAGGACAGGCTCGATCGGCTCGGTCTCGCCTACCTTTTCAATTTCGATCACCTGCAGCTCAGGCTCACCCTGATAGGAATCCGTGGTGCCGGTAACGCGCACCACATCGCCCAGCTTGAACTCGCCTGCCACGGGGAAGCAGTTGATGCCGCCGGTGGCATCCTGCACATAGATGCAGTCGAAGAATGCTGTTTCCTTATCATAGCCGGAGGCATTGGAGGTCACGACACCTTCAATTGTGAACTTGAAGCCCTCTTCCTTCTGCGCACGGATCTCCGCAACGGTGTCGATGTGCACGGGACGGATGGCGTTCAGCAGATTCTTGCAGAAATCGTTATTGGCGTTTTCTGCAGGGATCTTCAGATCATAGTCATTCATGAAGGCGGAACCGGCAACGAGGATCAGGCCCTTGCTCTCCATCTTTTCGGTTGCCATAACCAGCAAACGGTTGTCGTCCTGTGCATAGGCGTACTTGGGCGTTGCATCGCCGCCGAGGCCGTCGCTGTCGGAGTCCTTAGAGACGGTGGTGCTGTTGGTGAACAAGACCGCAGATACGGTGGAAGGCAGTGTGGTGACCGCATTGCCATTTTCGTCCACCGCGTAAATGGTGGAGCCGCCGTAGTAGCTGAAGCTGCCGGTCAGGCCATTGGTAAGGTCGTTTTCGCCATAGGCGTTCAGGGACAGAGCGAAAGAGGTATCCTCATAGGTGCCGTCATCGGAGAGACGGAGCGAGGAACCCAACGCCGCAAGCAGACGGTTCTGGGTCGCAGCCATATGAGGCTCGGCCCTATCGTTGCTGTCGCCTCCGCCGGTGACGATCAGGGCACCGCCGTTGGCATTGAAGGCGGCCAGTGCCGTCAGCTCGGCGTCAGAGTAATCCTTCGCCTCGGACAGGCGGCGGGAGGGCACATTGAGTACGATCGCCGCGTACTTCTCGTTGGCGCAGGCAGCAACCAGCGCTTCGGAGGTGGTCAGCAGCTCCACGCGAATGCCACAGCTGTTGGCAACCGCAATGAAGTTGTTCATGAGTTCCTTGTTGTAGCCTGCCACATACTCATTGCTGTGGGAGGCATCAATGCCGATATAGGAAAGACGCGCGGCATCCATCACATCCAGCTCCACGGAAGCCGTGAAGGTGTACTCCTTGCCGTCCATCTCGACGACGACTGTCGCGGTGATGGTGGTGAGCTTTGCTGCCTTGGGGGTATAGACCCATGTCAGATCCAGGTTGCTGTCAGCAGCCAGGGTGTAGGTCTTGTTGTCGACCGCAAGCACCTCGGAGCCGTTGGTCGTGTAGACAACGCTCTTCACGATGGCATCGTAGCCCTCGCCGTTGTGCAGGGTCGTCGTGATGGTCAGCGCTTCGCCGGTCAGCGGGGCCGCGTTGTCGGCTTCCATCTTGTCAATGCCGAGCTTCAGGTTCTGACCGACCCATACAGGGGCGGTAACTGCCAGATCGCCGTCAGCCTCGGTCACACGGACATAGTAATAGGTATATTCCGGGCTCAGCTCCACAGTCAGAATGCCCTTGGCAAGCTCCGCAGGATCATCCCAGGTATAAGCGATCTTGCCGGAGTTGACGATCAGCTCGACCTTGGCGATGGAGTCGGTGTTGTCGGGATCCATGACGGAAACATCGAATTTCAGCTTTGCGGGGACGCTCTCAATGATGGTGCCCATGGGCAGATCATTGACCGTGTAGAGCAGCTCCAGGTTCTTGTCCTCGGTGGAATAGACGCGGTAGTTGCGGATGGCGTCATAAATGCCTTCCTGGGTGAAGGTCTCTGCCAGCACGACGTCACGGGCGTCGTTTGCATTGCCCCACTTGCCCTTGTGGTTGTCCTGGTTGTTGGTAGGCGCAAGGTGCCAGCCCTTGTCCAGTGCCAGCGTGTACTGCTCATAGCTGGGATAGTAGCCGCCGGCGCCGATCTGGCCTTCGCCGTTGCCGACCTCGACCAGATAGATGCGCTCGTCTGCCGTCGCGCTCCAGTAGCTGAAGTCTACGAAGTTACCGAAGGTGTTGCCGGGATGGTTGAACTGGGAGATGGAGTTGACGCCTTCCTCGCGGGACAGCAGCTTATAATAGGTCTGCAGGCCTGCGTCGCCCGCCTTGCTGTTCAGGGTGGCGTTGTTGCGCGAGACGATACCCTCGGTGACGAAGGTGTTGATATGGCCGGGGCCGCCGGACCATGTCATCTCAAAGCCGGGGATGGCAATGACATCGGAGTGGGTCGCGTTGAATTCCGCAATGGTATTCTTGTAGGTCGTCCAGCGCTCGCGGCTGTACTCGGTGGTCTTGCTCAGATCAAACAGAGCGTCTTCGGGGTTGGCTTCGCCGGACTTGTCGAAATAGTTCGAGTGGTCGGTGAATGCCACGAAGTCCACATTGGCATCCTCAGGCAGACTGCCGATATACTCGAGCGCAATGCTCAGCGTGCCGGCGCCGTCGGAGTACTCGCCGTTATGGGAGTGGAGCTGACCGAAGTAGAGCGAATAGCTGGATTCGCCAACGGTGAAGCTCCAGCTCTTGCTCGCGGTCTTGCCGTCGGCACGGGTCACGGTGACCGTCACGGTCACGCGGCCGTCTGCCATGTCGGTCGCGGGCTGATAGGTGAGCTTGCCGCCTTCGAAGACAGCGTTCACGGTCTCATCGTTCACGGTCATGACGACGGTGGGATTCTCTCCGACATTGGTGAGAACCGCAGAGATCACAGGCCGCTTGTTCTCCTTGGTCTGGGAGTTGGCAATGGGCGTTACCTGAGAGATCACGGGTTCGTCCTTGACCTCGATGTCAACGCTGGAAAGGATGGGAACATTCTTGTTGTCCAGACCCCGGACGGTAACCGTCAGCTTTTCGCCGCTGATCAGCTCGGCGGGAATGACGGCGGTGTAGCGCTCGCCGACGAGGGTGCAGCTCAGCTCCGTCTCGCCGAGGAATACCTTCAGCTCCTTCACGCCAAACAGCGCGTCCACGGTGAAGTGCAGCGTATACTTCTGCCCTGCGTAGGCAGGCGCAAGGTTGCCGAAGATTGCCTGCGGCTCATTCACGACGCCGTCGGTAATCTTGTCGCTGCCGCAGGGGAAGAAGTGATAAGTAAACACATCCCGGTCAGTAACGGCATACATACCCCATGTGGTGAAGGAACCGGAGTAGTACTGCAAATACTGCGTCTTATCCTCAAATGCAGCGGTACGGCTGCCCATGGTGTAGCCTCCGTTGTACGCGGTCAGCGTCCAGTCGGCATCCTCGGTTGCCTCGGTGGAATAGAAGGTATTGTTGCCGGTGCCGGTGGAGCACAGGTAGCCAAAGGACGCATTGCGGAAGCGGTAATAATCGCCGTTCTTTTCAACCTTGAACAGCAGCGCGCCGTTGGCGCAAACCGCCTTGTCGCCCACAATCGCAGCGCTCGCCGTCTTAATGGAGCAGCCGTAGACGTCGGACAGATCGCCCTCCATGCCGGACAGGACACCCTTGGCAGCAAGGTTGTAAATCACGATCTCGTCGCCCTCAGAGGGCAGATCCGGACGGATCATGTTGTCATCCAGCTTGTAGATGGAAACGGGCTGTTGGCCGGAGCCGTAACAGGAGAAAATACCGACGGTGTTAAAGCGAATGATATTGGCCTTTTTGTCCGCCTTGGAGACGATATCCGCCTTGCCGTCGGCTGCAATGGAAATGGTAAAGGAAGCGTTGATGTCCTTGTTTGCCTGCGTGCGCAGCAGGTTGCCGCTTTCGGTAGAGGCATAGAGATAGCCCTGATTCTCACCGTTGACGGCGTAGAGCGCGTAGGTGCCCTCCTCCACGCCGGACTCCAGCGTAAGGATCTGCGCATTTTCGTCATAGCTCAGCTTGTCATACGCCTTGATGACATCCGCAGGACCGCGGTTGTTGGGCTTCTGGCTGGTGCCCAGCGCATAGTTCAGATTACCGCTGGTAACAATCAAAATGCGGTCGCCGGAGGCGAGCGTGGAAATGTCGGTCACCAGGGTCGCCTGATTCTCACCCAAGACAGGCGGAACATAGATGGTATAGGCGAAAACAGCCTCCGAGCTATCCTCCAGACCCTCTTTGACAGCCTTGACGGTGAAGGTAGTGTCCTCGGTGATGGCAATGGGCGCAGTGTACTCGATCCACTCCCCTGCGCCGATCTTATAGAGGATGGTCGCACCCTCGGTGGCACAGGCGAAGCTGATCTCCGTGCCGGAATTGACCTCGCCGGGTCTCGGCGTTGCCTTGGGCGTTGAAACGACGTTGGAAGGCTGCAGAGAGCCGCTCACCAGATAGAAGCGGACGGCGAACTTTGAAGCCTCAGGATTATAGTAAGCGGTCCAGCATCCCTTGTCCGCATACCACTCCAGCCATGTGCCTTCCCCGCCGCCGACAAAGTATTCGCCGGTCTCTCCGTCAACGGCAGCGAGCTTCCATGTGTTCTTTTCGCCGCTCAGACCCACATGGGTGCGGTTGACGATCGAAAGCTTCTGGCCGTCTTCGGTAGAGAAGCTGTATGTGCCGTCCTCATTTGCGCTCACGGTCCAGACATTCGCAGCGGTGTAGCCGGAAAGCTTGCCGTCAGTGGAGAGTGTCAGCTCCGTACCTGCCAGATCCTGCCCCTTGTCGGTGTCAAGGATCGTGTTGGACAGTGCCACACTGTAGGTGGGGTTGTAAATGATGACCTGATCACCTGCAGCGATGGTATCGGTAAAGCCGCCTGCACCGGTAGTAAAGAACTGGAGCAGGAAGGGCGCAGCATTATACGAGGTAAAGGTATAGGTGGTGTAATTATTCTTATAGCATTCCAGATAGAGGGGCTTGCTGTTAAAGGTGCCGTTCACGCTCTTGACATAGAAGCCGTTCTCGACCTCTTCCAGCTCCCAAAGGCTGTAATCGGAAGCAGCAGACGCAAAGGAGAGTACATTGGAGGTAGCTTCATCGGCAGTCAGGAACTCGCCGGCAGCATTCCGGAAGATATAGTAGCCGTTTGCGTCTACGGAAACGGACAGCTCTGTCATATCTTCGGTGACGGTCAGTTGGTCGTTTTCCACCACGGCGTTGGTGCCTGCAAGCTGGGTGCCGCTGACCGTATCCGTCAGAACCTTTGCGCTCTTGGGGTTGTAAATGTAGACCTTGTCGCCGTCTGCAACCTTCGTGAGCAGCTCAGCCTGCACTCCCTCAGAGGGGTTGGGATCGGGATTGGGATCGGGATCGGGATCGGGGTTGGGATCGGGATCGGGGTTGGGATCGGGATCGGGATCGGGGTTGGGCGTCGCGTTTGCGTCAAGTACCCAGAATTCCAAAGTCTCGCCCGAAATATTACCCGTAGCATAGGTCTTGTAGCATCTCCAGTCGGGTGTGCTACCGACGTAGACGCCCAGATAGCGGGTCGTATCTTCGGTGACCTGGGTCGAAAAATAGCCCTCTTCGATCAGGGTCCAGACTGCGCCGGTCTCGCCAAAGCGGACACCGTTGTTGGTATCCTCCGAATACAGGTAACCTGCGTCGCATTTGAGCAGCCAGCCGCCCTCTGTAGCGGAAATGTTCCAGCCAAAGGCGCTGCCGTCACCGCTGAGCGTTAGTACATTGTCCTCGACAGTGCCAGTCACTGCAAGGGGCTGTCCGGAGGAACCTTCGCCCGCAGTAGGCAGGGCATATGTGGTTCCGTCTTTGGTCATGGTGATCGCCACGGTGTCACTTGCCTTGATATCAGCAAATGCGACCTTGGCCCATGTGCTGGTCGTTGGATCTTCTGCAAAGGCAATCGTGGGCAGCATGGAACATACCATGGCAAGCACCAGCAGCCATACGAAGATCCGCTTGAACGTGTTCCTCAATTCTCTTCCTCCTTCAAAATATAAGATGTGTCAGATACCGGAGTTTTTCCGGTTAACCAGTATCTACCTTAAATAATAACATATTATTCCTTTTTCCGCAAGCCATATATTTGTTGTGCATCTAAGCAAACGCTTATATGAACAAAGGAAATCGTCCGATTCCTTTTCGGAATCGGACGATAGGGGTTAAAGCGATTTAAGCCTTGCTTCGCTCTCGGTGAGCTGCTGGAGCAGCGCCTCAAACTTTTCCGCCTTTTCGCGCTCGGCGGCGACGACCGCCTCCGGCGCCTTGGCAACGAAGCCCTCGTTATTCAGCTTGCCGCGGATGGAGTTGAGCATTTTCTCGGCCTTCTCCTTCTCCTTTGCGATGCGCGCAAGCTCCTTCTCTACATCGACGAGCTGGCTCATGGGCATATAGAGCGCCGCGTCATGCGTGACGCAGGACGCCATCGACTCATGACCCTCCGGCTCGGAGGCGCAGATCTTCACCTCGTCGGCATAGGCAAGACGCGTGATGAAGCCCTCGCCGCCGGCGAACACCTCCGGCTTCTGCGTGACGATATAGAGCGTGCATTTCTTCGACGGCGGGACATTCATCTCCGCGCGGCGGTTACGGACGGCGCGGATGGCGTTCATGATGCTCTCCATCGCGTTTTCCTCGGCCTTGAAGGACAGGTCGGCGCGGAAGCGCGGCCACGCGGCGACGATCAGTGCTTCGCCCTCGTGCGGGATGGCCTGCCAGATCTCCTCGGTGATGAAGGGCATGAACGGGTGCATCAGGCGCAGGATCTGGTCGAGCACGTACAGAAGCACCTGCTGCGCGACGAGCTTGCTCTCTTCGTCCTCGCCGTAAAGGCGTGCCTTGGTCAGCTCGATATACCAGTCGCAGTAGCTGTCCCAAATGAAATCGTAGACCTTCTGCACGGCGATGCCCAACTCGTATTTGTCAAGGTTCTCCGTCACATCGGCGATCAGGGTGTTGAGCTTCGAAAGGATCCACTTGTCCGCCGTCTCGAGTTTGGACAGGTCGGGCAGCTCGTTCTTCTCGATGGACAGATTCATCATCACATAGCGGCTCGCGTTCCAAAGCTTGTTGGCAAAGTTACGCATTGCCTCGCAGCGCTCGACATAGAAGCGCATATCATTGCCGGGCGAGTTTGCGGTGATCATATTCATACGCAGGGCGTCCGAGCCGAAACGGTCGATCATCTCCAAGGGGTCAATGCCGTTGCCGAGGGACTTGGACATCTTTCTGCCCTTGTCGTCGCGCACCAGTCCGTGAATGAGGACGGTGTGGAAAGGCGGCTTGCCCGTCTGCTTGCAGGCAGAGAAGATCATCCTCGCGACCCAGAAGAAGATGATGTCATAGCCCGTGACAAGCACATCGGTCGGATAGAAGTATTTGAAGTCCTCCGATTCCGTGTCGGGCCAGCCGAGCGTCTCGAAGGGCCACAGCGCAGAGGAGAACCACGTGTCAAGCACATCCTCATCGCGGGTGATATTCTTGCTGCCGCACTTTTCGCAGCAGGCCGCATCCTCGCGCGAAACGGTCACATGACCGCAGTCCGCGCAGTACCACGCGGGGATCTGATGCCCCCACCAAAGCTGACGGGAGATACACCAATCGCGCACATTCTCCATCCAGTTGGTATAGATTTTGGTAAAACGCTCGGGAACGAATTTCGTCTCGCCCTCGTTGACAACGCGCAGTGCCTCCTCCGCAAGCGGCTTCATCTTGACGAACCACTGTGCGGAGATGATCGGCTCGACATCACGATGGCAGCGGTAGCAGGTGCCGACATTGTGGCTGTACGGCTCTACCTTGACCAAATAGCCCTGTTCCTCCAAGTCCGCGACGATCTGCTTCCTCGCCTCATAGCGGTCAAGTCCCTGATATTTGCCGCCGAACTCGTTCACAACACCCTTGTCGTCGAGGACACGGATAACCTCTAAGTTGTGGCGCAAACCGACCTCAAAGTCGTTCGGGTCGTGCGCGGGCGTCATCTTGACACAGCCCGTGCCGAAGTCCATCTCGGCATAGTCATCGGCAACAACGGGAATTTCCTTATTGACCAAGGGCAAGATAACCTTCTTGTCGACGATATCCTTATAGCGCTCGTCGTTCGGATTGACGCAAACGCCGCTGTCGCCGAGCATCGTCTCGGGGCGGGTCGTCGCGACGATGACCTCGCCGCTGCCGTCAGCCAGCGGATAGCGGATATGCCAGAGGCTGCCGGGCTTATCGACATATTCGACCTCTGCGTCGGACAGAGCGGTCACGCAGTGCGGGCACCAGTTGATGATACGGCTTCCCTTGTAAATCAAGCCCTGCTCATAGAGGCTGACAAAGACCTCGCGCACCGCCTTTGAGCAGCCCTCGTCCATCGTGAAGCGGGCGCGCTCCCAGTCACACGACGCGCCGAGCTTCTTCTGCTGCTCGACAATGCGGTTGCCATACTGCTTCTTCCAGTCCCAAACGCGCTCCAAAAATTTCTCTCTGCCGAGATCATAGCGCGTCAAGCCCTCCTTGCGCAGCTCCTCCTCGACGCGAATCTGTGTGGCGATGCCGGCATGGTCAACGCCGGGAACCCACAGTGCGGCATAGCCCTGCATCCGCTTGAAACGAATCAAAACATCCTGCATGGCGGCGTCCATCGCGTGGCCCATGTGAAGCTGTCCCGTGACATTGGGAGGCGGCATCACGATGGTAAACGGCTTCTTCTCGGGGTCACGCTCCGCATGGAAGTAGCCGTTTTCCGACCAAAAGCGATAGAGGCGTTCCTCCACATCTTTCGGATCATAGGTTTTCGGTAACTCTCTTGCCATTTTTATTTCTCCTTTGGAATATTCAATAAAAAATCGCCCCGAACAGTTTGTTCAGGGCGATAAAACCGCGGTACCACCTGAATTCCCGCAAATGCGGGCACTCCGTTCTCTGTAACGGGAGAACCCGTGCGGACTTACTGCAATTTCTGTCCGCGCACTCGGGAGCGACCTTCGTTCGGTCTCCGCGAGAACTTGCACCAACCGTTCCCTCTCTGCTTGCGGCGAATCGAACTACTCCTCTCCGTCCTCATGTCTGAAATATTGCATTCATAGTACCGAAAAGAACACGGAATGTCAAGCGTTTTTCGGCAAAAATTCGCTCATTTTCTCTGCAAGCTTCTCTAAAAGCTGCTTTGCAGTTTCCTTATCACTGTCTACAGCGGTGAGATAGAGCTTCACCTTCGGTTCCGTGCCGGACGGGCGGACAATCACACTGCCTTTATCGCCCAGCTCGAGCGTGACGACATTCGACTTCGGAAGGAGAACGGGTGTTTCCGTTCCGTTCACCAAATCGCGGCAGATTCGCGTCTGATAATCCGTTACCGAGGTGACCGCTGCGCCGCAAAGCTCCGTCGGGACATTGGCACGAAAATCCGCCATAAACTTTGCGGAAAGCTCCATTGCGTTCGGGCCCTTCAGCTCCATACTGATAACCTTTGCCTCATGATAGCCGAGCTCAGCATACAGAGCGTCCATCCTCTCACACAGATTTGTGCCCTCACGCTTGAGCTTTGCCGCAAGGTCACAGGTCAGCATGGACGCGATGACCGCATCCTTATCACGGGCATATGTACCCTTGAGATAGCCGCAGCTTTCCTCGAAGCCGAAAACGAAGCGCTTCTCCTCGCCTTTTTCCTCGAGCGCAAGGATCTCCCCGCCGATGTACTTAAAGCCCGTCAAAACGGCTTTCATCTTCACTCCATACTTTGCGGCAACCTTGTCGGCAAGCGGGGTCGAAACGATGCTCCGCACGGCGACAGGCTCCTTCGGCAGCGTGCCGTTTTTCGACATCTCACCGAGAATATAATCCAACAGCAGGCAGCCCAGCTCATTGCCCGTCAGCTTGCGGAAGCCGCTCTCGACGGGTACGGCAACGGCAACACGGTCACAGTCGGGGTCAGTGCCGAGAATGAGGTCGGGGTGCGTCTCGCGGGCAATCTTGTAGCTCTCGTTCAGCGCCGCATCCGTCTCCGGATTGGGATACTCGCAGGTTTTGAAATCGCCGTCGGGCTGCTCCTGCACCTTAACGACCTCGACCTTGACCCCGATCCTGCCCAGCACCTCGCGCACCGGCTTATTGCCTGTGCCGCAAAGCGGGGTATAGAGCAGGTGCAGCTCACTCGCAGGTACATCGGTTACACGCTCGGCAAGGACGGTCTGATAATATTCCTCCCAAAGCTCCGGCGCGATATACTCAACCTCGCCCTTCTCCAAGCCTTCGGTAAAGGTCTGTTTTGCTGGAACAAAATAGTCGATTGCGGAGATTTCGCGGAAAACAACGGCGGCAGGCTCGTCGGTCATCTGACAGCCGTCGGGGCCGTAGCACTTGATGCCGTTATAGGCGCCCGCGTTATGGCTCGCGGACACGACGATGCCGCAGCCACAGCCGAGGCGGCGCACAGCAAAGGAGAGCATCGGCGTCGGCGCAAGCTCGTGATAGACATAAACATGGATGCCGCGCTCTGCCAAAGCGACAGCGCAGATTTCTGCGTAGCGACGGGAATTATGGCGCGAGTCGTAGCCAATCGCGCATTTCTGCGGCAGGTCAGTCGAGCAGAGCCAAGCCGCCAAGCCCTGTGCGGTACGGCGGACTGTGTAATCGTTGAGGCGGTTCGTGCCAAGCCCCATAATGCCGCGGATACCCGCCGTGCCGAATTGCAGCTCCGCGCCAAAAGCACCCTTACACGCGTCCTCGTCCTTTTCCATTGCGCGCAGCGTCTCCTGCTCCTGCACGGTCAGCGGCGCAGCACACCACTTCTGATAGCGTTCCATATACTCCATAATCATCCTCCGTTTTCTAAAAAACAGGTCAATTGGGGGACAATTGACCTGTTTCATAAATTACACATCTTCGATAATTGCGGAATTATTTCTCGTCTGCGGATTCACCAAGGCACGGAACTTCGAGCGGGAGTCACGAATCTCGGCAAGCGCCTGCGCGACAGCCTCCTCCGTGGTGCGCAAGGAGTCATCCACATAGTCATTCGTGACCTGCTTCAGTTCCTTAATCTTCTCCTGCGCGGCACGAACCATCTCGTTCGCCTGATCCTTTGCCTCAAGGTAGATCGCCTCCTGTGAGACAAGCTGACGTGCCTGTGCCTGCGCGGCCTTGAGGATATTCTCTGCCTCACGCTTTGCGCTGGTAATCAGCTCACTGCGGGAATCGACAATAGTCTTTGCCTGCTTCATTTCGCCCGGAAGACGGTTGCTGATCTCGTCAAGCAGGTCAAGCACACGCTCGCGCTCGAGCGAGCATTTATCTCCGCTGAACGGTACGCTTCTTGCGTCCTGTACCATTTCATAAAGTGTGCCGATCAGTTCTTCAATACCGTGTTCGTTCATCGTTATGCCTCCTTATGATTTCTGATATTTCTGATTCTTTCTCGGAACTCCACCAAAATTTCAGGCGGAAGGAAATCGCTGACATCCGCGCCGTAAACACCCATTTCCTTGACGGCGCTGGAGCTGAGATACATATACTGATGCTCTGCCGTGAGGAACAGGGATTCCAAATTCGGATTTAGCTTGCGGTTGATCATCGCCATTTGGAACTCTTTTTCAAAGTCCGAGCCTGCGCGCAGGCCCTTAATAATTGTGCAGCATTGCTGCTCCTTAGCATATTCGGCAAGCAGCCCCGCGTGCGCATCAACCTTTACGTTTGGCAAGTGCGCGGTCACGCGCTTGAGCAAGCTCTTGCGCTCCTCTAAGGTAAACAGCGGCTTCTTTTCGCAATTCACCATGACGCAGACGATTACCTCGTCGAACAGGCGCGCGGCACGCTCAATAATATTGAGGTGTCCGTTCGTCACGGGATCAAAGCTGCCGGGATAGACGGCAATTTTCATAAGTCTTCCTTTGCGCGGCGAAACAGGGTGATAATCGTTTTGCCGTAAATATAATCTTTGGAACGCTCCAAGCCCGCAAGCTGCTCGTCCAAGGGCTTCCCGAGAGGTCGTTCTGCAATAATTATACCACCTTCCGCCAAAATGTCAATTTCCGAGATGCGTTTTATTGCATTTTCTAAATATTTTTCTGCATAGGGCGGGTCCAAAAAGATCAATCGGAAGGATTTTCGGCAGCGGGAGAGATATGTCTGATAGTCACAGCGGACAACCTCTGCACGCTCCGCAAGATGTGTGCGCCGCAGATTCTCCCGAATCACCGCAATCGCATCGGCGCGCTCGTCCACAAAGACCGCTTGCCGCGCTCCCCTGCTCAGCGCCTCAATGCCGAGCTGCCCCGAGCCGGCGAAGAGATCGAGCACATCGCCCGCTATCTCATATTGAATAACGTTAAACAGCGCCTGCTTGACTCTGTCTGCCGTGGGTCTTGTCAAAAGACCGTCAGGCGCTTTCAGATTCGTGCCGCGCGCCGTACCTGTAATCACACGCATAGTTTATTGCTCCTGTGGGTGAAAATATTCATACACCGCATGTGCAGCCGACGACGGCACAACCTTCGAAAGCTCGTCAAGCGACGCATTCCGAATCGCGGTAACGGATTTGAAATGCTTCAGGAGAGCAAGTCGGCGCTTTTCTCCGACGCCCTTAATCTCATCGAGGGTCGAACCGCGAATCCGCTTGCTGCGCAGTGTGCGGTGGTAGGTAATGGCAAAGCGGTGCGTCTCCTCCTGAATTCTGCCGATCAACGCAAAAACGGCAGGCGTTGCCTGAATGCCGATCTCTGCGCCGTCCGGTGTGACGAGGGCGCGGGTACGGTGACGGTCGTCCTTGACCATGCCGAAAATCGGAAGGTCGATGCCCATTGCAAGCAGCGCTTCCCGAACGGTCTGCGCATGGACGGCACCGCCGTCAATCAGCAGGGCATCGGGGCGCTCCGCAAAGCCCTTATCGCCGTCGAGATAATGGCAGAAGCGGCGGCAAAGCACCTGACGCATGGAGGCATAATCGTCCTGATCCGCTAAATTCTCAACCTTAAAGCGCTTAAAATCGCTTTTTTTCGGCTTTCCATCAACAAAAACCGTCATGGACGCCACAATATCCGTCCCCGCAATATTAGAAATGTCATAGGCTTCTAACCGCGCGGGATAGGTCGGAAGCTTCAGCATTGCCGCAAGCAGCTTCAACGTCCCGCTCAAGCGCTCGGAGGCGGTTGTCGCGCGCTCCGCTTCCTCCTGCGCATTTTTGTTTGCAAGCGCAACCAGTTTGAGATTATCTCCTCTTTGAGGGACGATAAACCGCACGGTCTTTTCCAGTTTTTCCAAAAGGAGCTGCGCAAAGGGCGCGGCATCCTCCATTGCAAAGGGCAACAGTACGCGCTTCGGTGCAGCCTTTCTTGAGAGATAGTATTGCTTGACGATCGCGGAGAGCGCTTCACGCTCATCCTCTGGATTCGAGAGAATCTCATAATCCTTGTCCATCAGATTGCCGCCGATAAAGTGCAGAACGGTGAAGCACGCCTTTGCCTCCGTCTGGTGCCAGCCGATGACATCGGTATCCGCCATCGTGCCCGCCGTGACAAGCTGTCGCTGCCCGAGTGCTTCGACGGCACGCAGACGGTCACGATACATGGCAGCACGTTCGAACTCCATGCGTTCCGCCGCAGCCTCCATCTCTGCACGGATATGCTCACACAACGGCTTATGCTTGCCGGATAGCAGCAGTGCCGCCTGCTCCATCAGGGCGTGATATTCCTCCTGCGGCTTTTCCTTGCGGCACCAGCCGTCGCAGTGCTGCATATGGAAATTAAGGCAGGGGCGCTCCTTGCCGATATCGCGCGGGAATTTTTTGTTGCAGGAGGGCAGCTTAAAAACGGATTGGATCGTGTTGATCACCTGCTGTGAGCGGCCGCGGCTGCCGTAAGGGCCGAAATACCGCGCACCGTCGTCCTTTACCCTGCCCTCAAGCGTAATTCTCGGATAAGGCTCGCGCAGATCGAGGCGCAGATAAGGATAGCCCTTATCGTCCTTCAACAGAATATTATATTTCGGCATATAGTGCTTGATGAGCGAGCATTCGAGCACCAGTGCCTCAAACTCAGAGGCGGCGCGGATCGTCTCGAAATGATCGACCGAGGCAACCATCCGCCGTGTCTTGGCGGTATGCGAGGCGGTATCCTGAAAATACTGACTCACGCGGTTTTTCAGCTTTTTTGCCTTGCCGACATAGATAACCGTATCGGAGGCATCCTTCATCAGATACACGCCCGGCTCATAAGGCAGCGAGAGCGCCGCCAGCTTCAGCTCTTCACGCGTCATAACGCTCTCGTCCCCCTTCCGACAGACAAAGCTGTCCCAAACGCAGCGGCGCTTGGGACAGCGTTTTGCTTGTTATTAATAAATATCCTTGACCAGCATGGCAGAAAGCTCCTTGACAGCAGCCTCCTCATCGGGACCCTCAGCAACGAGCGAGATCTCCGTGCCGGTGGTGATGCCCATCGAAAGCACGCCCAAAAGACTTTTCGCATTGATCTTCCGGTCGTCCGCTTCGATCCAAATGCTCGAACGAAACTCGTTGGCTTTTTGGATGAAGTATGTCGCCTGCTTATTATGAAGACCGGATTCACATTTTACGACGGATTTTTCTGTGTACATTTGCGTCACTCCTTAAAATCTCGAACACATTAGAGAAATGCTTCTTCCATACTATACGCAAATTCACGCCGTTTGTCAACAGATTTCGCAAGATTTTATGCCAACTCGGCAATCGTTACGCCGTCCTCGCCCTCGCCGTAGACGCCCAAGCGATATCTTTTAACGGCTCGATTGCGTTTTAACTCTTCCTGCACCGCTTTACGCAGCACACCGGTTCCCTTGCCGTGGATGATGCGCACCTGCGCCAAATTTGCCAGCATCGCGCCGTCAAGGAAGTTCGCAAGCGTCGCAACCGCCTCGTCCGCGCTCATGCCGCGCAGATCAAGCTCCGTCTGTGCAGCAGCATTGCGGAATTCGCGTTGACTTCGCTCAATGATCTTCTTCACCTGCTGCTGTGTCTCCTCAATCAGATAAACCTCATTTGGCTGCGCGGTGACCTTCATGATTCCCGCTTGAAGCTGATAGCTGCCATCCTTATTGATCGCAAGCACGCTTGCCTTTGTGCCGAAGCGCAGCAGTTCCACCGTATCGCCGACCTTGATCTCACGCATCGGCGCGGGACGTTCGGGCGCTTTCTGCTTGTCGGAGAATTCCTCCTCCGCCTCGTTGAGCCTGCGGCGCAGCTCCGCCTGCTTGGCATTGCTGCCCTGCACATCGACAGAATCCTTCATCTGCTTGCGAAGCTGCTTCAACTCTTCGGCAACTTCATTGGACACGCGGCGTGCATTGTCAATAATCGCCTGCGCCTCGGCTCTTGCACTGCGCACTGCTTTTTCCCGCTCACGCTTGATCTCGGCATAGTATTCCTCAGACTTGGTGCGCATCTGCTCCGTTTCCAAACGGAGCTTTTCCGCCTCGCGCTTTGCGTTTTCCATCTGCTGCCGCTGCTGCTCAAGCTGATTGAGAACGTCCTCAAAATTGCGGTCGTTCTCGTTGACATAGCTCTTTGCTTGTTCGATGATGAGATCGGACAGGCCGAGGCGTTTGGAAATGGCAAAGGCATTGGATTTGCCGGGAATACCGATGAGCAGTCGATAGGTCGGGCGCAGCGTCTCGACATCAAACTCACACGAGGCATTCATGACCCCATCCGTGCGCATCGCGTAGAGTTTCAGCTCTGCGTAGTGCGTCGTTGCAGCGACACGGCTGCCGCATTTTCTGCAAAATTCGATCAACGCCGTTGCCAATGCCGCGCCCTCGGCAGGATCGGTGCCCGCACCCAGCTCGTCAAACAGCACCAGCGTCTCGTCGTCGCACTCCTCCACGATCTGCACGATGTTTTTCATATGAGAAGAGAACGTAGACAGGGATTGTTCGATGGATTGTTCATCACCGATATCCGCCAATACACGGGTGAAGACGGAAACAGCGCTGCCGTGGTCGGCGGGGATATGCAGCCCGCACTCCGCCATCAGCGTCAGCAGACCGATTGTTTTCAGTGTGACGGTCTTGCCGCCCGTGTTGGGTCCTGTGATAATCAGGGTGTCAAAGTCCGTGCCGAGACGCACGGTAATCGGCACGACGCTCTTGCGGTCGATCAGCGGATGACGGGCGCGGTTTAATTCGATGGTCGCGTTAGTACGGATCTCCGGCTCCATGCCGTCCATGCGCAGAGAGAGCCGCGCTTTTGCAAAGATCACGTCAAGCGTCACGAGCATTTCATAGCTCGTGCAGATGCTCTCGCGGAAGGACGCCGCTTCCGCAGACAGCTCCGCAAGGATGCGCTCAATCTCCTTGCGTTCCTTAATCAGCAGTTCGCGCAGGGCATTGTTGGCGTTGACCGCCGACATCGGCTCGATGAAAAATGTGCCGCCCGAGGAGGAAACGTCATGCACCAGCCCGGGAATCTCGCCCTTGTACTCACTCTTGACCGGCACGACATAGCGGTCGCCGCGCAGGGTGATGATCGGGTCACGGAGATATTTTGCGTAGCTCGGCGAGGTGATGATCTTTTGCAGAGATTCCTTCACCTTCGCGCTCTGGATGCGCATATGTCGGCGAATATCGGCAAGCTCGCTGCTCGCCGCATCCGCGATCTCCTCCTCGGAGAGAATGGAATTGCTGATCTTCTCCTCCAAATAGCGGTTGGGCGAAAGCTCCTGAAAGTAGACGTCCAAATCAGTCTGCGTGTAATCGCCGTTATAGTACGTCTTTGCGTTGCGGATGCAGCGCAGGACGCCCGCAATACGCAGCAGCTCAACCGTCGTCAGGCAGCCGCCGCGATCGGCGCGCTCCAAAGAAGCGCCGATTTCCTTCAGTTCATGAAAGGAGGGCGAGCCCTTGAGCGAGATCAACTTGCAGGCAGCACTGGTCTGGTGCTGCAGAATCATGATCTCCTCCGCATCCGTCAGCGGAGAAAGCTTTCGGCAGCGTTCCTTTGCTGCCTCGCTGTTTGCACAGTCCGCGAGCTTTTCCAGCACCGCGTTGAGTTCTAACTTATCGAGTGATTTTTCGTATAATTCAGTCATTTTATTTTTCCTCAATGAAAAGGGATTTGTATAGATCGAGCGTAAAGAAGCCGCGCTCCAAGCGCATGGTCAGATAACTCTCGGTCAGGTCGTTCAGTTCACGCAGTGCGCTTTCGGATAAGGTAAAGGAAAACAAGCGCTTCGGGTCAGCCGCGGCAATATAGCGCATCGCCGCCAAGCTTCCTGCGGAGACGGGCATACGGATGCCGTCGGTCGCATCACTACGGCATGCAGCGCATTGCAGGAGTCCTTGTGTAATGTTGAAGCGGTTCGGCTGCACATTGCCGCAGACGGCACAGCCGCGCAGATCGGGCATGAAACCGGCGATGCAGGCAAGTCGCAGCTCAAAGACCGCTTTGATCATCTTTTGCGGCTTTTTCAGCTTTGCAAGGGCGTAAAGCGCGTTCAAAAGAAGGGACAGCAGCTCCGGTGAAGCGTCCTCCTCCTGCGCGACGGCGTCCGTTACCTGCGCAAAGTAGGACGCCAAATACAAAAGCTCAAGATCGGCACGCAGTTCGGGGAACATCTCCTTCGGCGTTGCCTCGGTAATGACATATTTCCCCTGCTTTTCCGAGACAGTAAATTCGGAGAAAGTCAAAAGCTGGCACGCCGCCTTACTGCGGCTCCTGCCCGATCTGACCCCGCGCGCCTTGAGCGTGATTTTCCCGTGCTCGCGAGTTAAGACAGTCAGCAGCTTGTCCGCATCTTTATATTCGGTTTCGCGCAGAACAATACCCTCGGTCTTTTCGTACATGACAGCTCCTATGTAGACGGACGCGCCTTATCTCGTCCGTTTTCTTTCCCGCAGGTATAAAAGATACGCCTCCGGCGCACCGGTCTCCAAAAACAAATTCCAGAAAAATACCGAATCCATTGTATTCCTCCCATGGCTGTTCTGCTGTTAGCATTTGCTTTGCAGTCGCGGAAGATACGATGAAATAATTGTTATGATTCGTAGCCGAAGTTGCGAATTAGGAAGTCGCTGTCGCGCCAATTCTCCTTGACCTTGACCCAAGTCTGCAGAAAGACCTTCGTTCCCATGAAGCGCTCGCAGTCCTCGCGGGCGGCGGTGGAGATTTTTTTCAGCATCGCGCCGTTTTTGCCGATAATGATGCCTTTATGACTCGCTTTTTCGCAGTAAATCGTCGCATCGACGTCGATCACGCCGTTGTCGCGCTCGGAGAACTTAGTGATCTCCACTGCCGTGCCATGCGGGATCTCGCGCTCCAAGTTCCAAAGCAGCTTTTCACGGATGATCTCTGCAATCACCTGCCGCTCGGGCTGGTCGGAGGTCATGTCCTCGGGGAAGAAAAACGGACTTTCCTGCGCAAACTTTGCGCACTCGTCCAACAGTGCCTTCACACCGTCGTTGAATTTTGCGGAGATCGGCATCACGGCGGCAAAATCGAATGCTGCCGAGTAAGCGGCGATGACCGCCAAAAGCTGCTCCTTGTCCTGCACGGTATCAATTTTGTTAATCACTAAAATTGCAGGCGCGCCGCTCGCTCTGATCTGTGCAAGGAGGCTTTCCTCCTGCGGCCCGATGTTCGCAATCGGCTCGACAATCAGGAGCACGAGATCAACATCTGCGACGGACTCCTTCACAACTCCGACCATATAGTCGCCGAGCTTGGTGCGCGGCTTATGAAAGCCCGGGGTGTCGATAAAGACAAGCTGGGTGTCCCCTCTCGTCAAAACGCCGCAGATGCGGTTGCGCGTGGTCTGCGGCTTGTTGGAAACGATAGCGATTTTTTCGCCGACCAAATGATTGATGAGGGTGGACTTGCCGACATTCGGTCTGCCTGCAATCGTAATCATAACGGATTTTGTACTCATTTTCTCTCTCCCAAATAAAACTCAAAGATCATCTGATCCTCTGCCTTATCTGCGTGCCCGTCCATAAACAGGGTCGGTATGCCGCCCATCTTGCGGTAAAAGCCCTGCGCGGGGAGGTTATGGCAGTTGCATTGGCAGAAGAATTTGTTCAGTCCGCGCTCCATACAGACGACGCGCATATGCTCGAAAACGCGCCTGCCCAATCCCATGCCTCGGTACTCATCAAGGAAATACAGTGCATTCAGGCACATCGAAAAGTCACGATACGCGCCACTGTGGGGCGGTCCGTAATAAAAGTAACCGACACAACTCTCCCCGTCCATAACGAGGTAAAAGTCCTGTTTTGGATCCTCTATCCATTTGCGGTCACGCGCGGTATAATATGAGAGATCGTAATTGTCGATCTTCTCGTCGGAATAAATACCGCGATAGGTCGTTGCCCACACCTTCGGTCTTGTGGCGGCCAGCAGCGCAGCGTCGTTCGGTGCCGCTTTTCGGAATTCGATCATCGCTGCAGCCCCAGCTCCGCCGCGATCAGCTCCTCACGTATACGCATCTGTCGCTTCATCTCACCCTCGTCCAAGTGGTCGTAACCAAGCAGATGCAGGATCGAGTGAATCGTCAGATAGCCGACCTCGCGCTTGAGCGAATTTCCGAAGCGCTTTGCCTGATCCTTCGCACGCTCCAGCGAGATCGCCATATCCCCCAAAGGGAGCAGCCCGGTCTGCGGGTCGAGCAGGTCGCTGACATCGGACGGGAATTCTCCCGCCTTAAAGGAAAACATTGGGAAGGACAGCACATCTGTTGCGCTGTCGATGTTTCTCGCCGTACGGTTAATGGCGCGGATGCCCGCATCGTCCGTCACAAGGACGTTGATCTCGCAAGGAACCTTGACGCCCTCCGCCGCAAGCGCAGCCGAAATGCAACGGTGCAGATGGATGGTCAGCGCGGGATTCTTATACTTCTTATCGGAATATCGCACATAGATCTGATGCTTCATCGTTCTTGCTTCTTTCTGTAAACTTTCTTCTGTGCGGGCAGTGTTTTTTTCTCGCCTGTCTCATAGGCGGCAATGATGCGCTGGACAAGTGCGTGCCGCACGACATCGCTCGCCGTCAGGCGGCAGATGGCAATATCGGGAATGTTCTCCAAAATCCGCACCGCATCCTTTAGTCCGCTCGTCTTATCGCTCGGAAGGTCGATCTGCGTAATATCGCCCGTAATAACAATCTTCGAGCCAAAGCCGAGTCGCGTCAGAAACATTTTCATCTGCTCTCGCGTCGTATTCTGCGCCTCATCCAGAATGATAAAGCTGTCGTCCAGTGTTCTGCCGCGCATATACGCAAGCGGCGCAACCTCGATATTCCCACGCTCCAAATACTTCTGATAGGTCTCCGCGCCGAGCATATCGTACAGAGCGTCATACAGCGGGCGCAGGTAGGGATCAACCTTGTTCTGTAAATCGCCCGGCAAAAAGCCGAGCCGTTCGCCAGCTTCGACAGCAGGACGCGTCAGAATAATGCGATTGACCGTCTTGGCGCGGAATGCCGCGACCGCCGCAGCCACGGCAAGATACGTCTTTCCCGTACCGGCAGGACCGACACCGATGGTGATGGTGTTTTTTCCGATCGCCTTCATATACCGTTGCTGTCCGAGTGTCTTTGCCTTAATTGGCTTGCCCTTTGCCGTAATACAGACGACATCCTTTGCCATCTCTCCGATCTTGTCGTCGTTGCCCGAGGAGACAAGGTCAATCAGATAGCGTACCTTCTGCTCGTCGATCGCCTCGCCCTTCGCCGCAAGCATCAGCAGACCCTCGATGGCACGTGCGGCACGATCTACAGCCTCTTCCTCGCCGCTGACCTTCAATTCCGTGCCGCGGTTAGTGATCTTCACCCCGTAGGTCTGCTCGATGCGTTTGATATTCTCATCAAACGAGCCGAACACATTGATGATCTGCTCAATTCGCTCAGCGTTGATAATTCGTTCACTCATTGCTTTCTCCTTTGTATGGCTCTTCGATTGGGACAAGCCGTGCAATCATTTCGTTGCAGGTGCTCTCGGCGTTCAGAACATAGAGGTCGCCGCTTTGCAGGAAGTGCTCGGTTGTCTTTTCCGCTCTCCCCGCAATCATATCCGCCCGCAGGAGGCGCTGCCACGCCTCAGAGAGCTGCTGCCGTGCCGCTGCTGCGTCCACCTCACTCGGGATCTCCTCATATTCCCGATAGGTCGCCGTTTCAATTGCCAGCGGAAATTCGTAACCCGCAATCGATACTTTTTTTACATTGATCATTCTATCACAACACGCAGTGAAAATTCCACTGTTTCCGCATAAATTTATTCTTTTTCTTCCCAGCAGGAGCGAAATTTGCGTCCACTCCTTGCCTGTGTAACGTTTTTCCATGTGCTGTGCGGGCATTGCAACCGTTCCGGCATGCCATGTTGTCGCATAGATTTCCGCGTCGGCGCAGACCGCGCGCAAATAAAGCCCGTAGTCCTCATAACCGGAAACCAAAATCTGTCCTGCCTTAACCGCATCGCCCCGTTTACACAGGCGCATTCCCTCCAGTATGTTATAGTCCGTAATCAAGCCGTCGCGCGCGGCAATGATCGAACCGGTCTGATACGGCGGTTTTGCAGACATCGCAACATCACGCTCCGTCACGAGGACGGTTAGCTTCCCTCCCGTCCGATTGACCGCAAGCCACGAAAGCTCCGGCACGGCGTTGAGCATCCGTGCTTTCGTAAGCTGGGGGTCGATAGAGGAAGCCCAAGCACCGAATCTGATGTCCAGTGTCTCCAATTCGCGCAGAATAACCTTTTCATGCACGCGTTCTTCGCCCTCGACTTCGATCACCCAAACGAAGGATTGCAGGAAAAAGCTCAGCATAAGGACGAATGCCGTACCGAAAAGAAGGAACGGTCTTTTGCGCAGCGGCTGAAGATACTTTATGAGTCCGCGCTCTGAAAGAATCTCCGTCGTGCAGAAGCTTCGAAGCGCAAGTGCGGATAGGCGTCTTTTTTCCTTTGACAGCATGAATAGCTCGACGTTCAGCTCGTCCTTGCGGCAGATACCCCAAAAATCAATTTTCTCCTCCGAGAGCAGATTCATGCAGCGCTCCACCGATGCGCCTGTGATACGCACGCGCATTTCGCCGCGCAAAAATCGGATGATCGGATTCATGCTTGCTCACTCCAATTCCACGGCGCGGATCGTTCCGCGAATTTCTACGCATTTTCTCGTCATCTGTGCAATTGAGAGTCCGAAGCCGACAACACGAACCGCGCCTCGCTTGACCTCAATCTGTACGACGGTATCCGTATATTCTGTGATACCGCGATGATTCTCGATGCTGACCGACCGTTTCCCGCGCAAAAGTATCAACGGTATTTCTCCGAGTGTTTCCGTCGGAATCGAAAACTTTTCGCCCACGGCGTTTGTAATATCCTTCTTCATCTACCTCACCTGCCTGAAACATTCTATGCGCTGTGTGTTCATTCTTTCCTGTAAGCGCATATATTCAAGCAGGTGATTAATGTGAAACGGATTTTCAAAGCGCTCTTTCTTCTCTCCGCGTTTATCGGCCTTCTCTGCTTTCCGGCAGAAGCGGCAGAGGCTGTACGGGAGGGCCTGCGCATCTGCGGTGTTTCGGTCATTCCTGCACTCTTTCCCTTTTTTGTACTGACAAAATATCTGATCGGCAGCCGCAGGACAAAAGCGCCCTCTCGCCTTGCCGATCGCGTTATGCTTCACTGTTTCGGTCTAAGCGGGAACTGCGCCTTGCCGCTCCTGCTCAGTTTTCTCGCCGGTTATCCCGTCGGTGCCTCCTGCGCGGCAGAGCAGTATCAAAAGGGTGCAATCTCCAAGCAGGAAGCGGAGCGGCTGCTTCTGTTCTGCAACAATTCCGGTCCTGCTTTCTTTTTGGGCGTGATCGGCGGTGTTGTTCTTCAAAACATTCGAACCGCTATGCTGATCTACCTTTCCCACGTTCTCGCAGCGCTGTGCTGCGGTATGCTGTTTCGCTCCGCAAAGGCAGAGAGCGCCGTTTTGCGGCGTATTCCCGCTGGGGAAAAAAGCGGCGGAGGTTTTCTGCAGGCAGTCTCCGCTTCCTGTGCTGCGCTGCTCCAAATCAGCGGGCTGATTCTCTTTTTCTCCGCCCTCCTTGCGGTCTTTGAAGCCAGCGGCGCGTTTTCTGTTTTGATCCGTATGCTTCCTTTTGCTCCGCCGCAGGAGCTTCGCGCCGTTCTGTGCGGTTTTTTTGAGCTCTCAAGCGGAATCGTGCGCCTGACGGCTTGCGAAAACGCACCGCTGCTTTGCTCGCTTTTGATGGGTTGGGGCGGCATCTGCGTTCATTTGCAGGCCATGAGCTTTTGGCTGCCGTGCAAGCTCCGTCCACACGGTTACCCAGCCGCAAAACTCCTGCACGGCGCACTTTCCGTACTTTTTACCGCGTTTTTCCTTTCACCGACGCCCGCACTTGCCGCAGTCGCGGCAGGCACAGCCGCAGTCTGTGCAATTTTCCCGCAAATTCGTCAAAAATGGGGTAGAAATCCCGCGCGGCATAGAGTATAATCATCGCAGGGGGGATATGCCGTGATATTTCGTAAGAATATTGACAAATTTTGCTCATACTGTGTCCACGCGGGAAAGATTGACGAAAACACCTATCTTTGTACAAAGAAAGGTGTCGTTGCCTCATGTCACCGCTGCCGCAAATTCAAATACGACCCGCTTAAGCGTGTACCCGCACGCATGAAGCCGAAAGATTTTTCCAAATGCGATGAGATGGATTTCTCCCTGTAATTCTGCGCTTCAGCTATCGTTTTTGACAGTGTGACATAGAATATCGCAAAAACCGGCTGCTCCGTTCGGAGCAGCCGGTTTTTTGGAGACAGGTTACGCCTTCTTGCGGGTCTTGATCATGTCCATCGCGACCGCAGCAATGATGAGGATACCGGTGATAACTTCAAGGATATAGTCACTGATCTCAATGCCAAACGGACGGGACTTACCGGCGTTTTCAATGACAGCCATCAGCAGCGTGCCGATGAAGGTGCCGGTAATCGCGCCGCGACCGCCTGCCAAAGATGCACCGCCGATAACGGCTGCAGCAATGGCGTTCATGTCATAGCCCTCGCCGGTGTTCGGCATTGCGCGGAGGATACGGCCTGCAAACATCATAGCTGCAACGCCGTAAATCAGACCGGCAACGGAGTAGACCAAATAGAAGGTCTTGCGAACCTTAATGCCGGACAGACGGGCAACCTCGATACCGGAGCCAATGACGAAGAGATCACGACCGAATACGGTATAGCGGAGGACTAAGAATGCAATGACTGCAACAAGGATCCAAATGCATGCAAGGATTGGGAAGACGCCAAAGACATTGTAGTCGCCGATTTTCTCAAAGAGCTTGATAAAAGTCTTGCCGTCTGCTTCAAAGAAGGAAACGGAGTTACCGGCACAGGCAAGCTTCAGAATGCCACGATAGATGGTCTGCGTGCCGAGAGTCGCAATCATAGCGGGAACATTCATGTCGAAAATAATGACACCGTTGATGAAACCGCAAACGATACAAACGACAAAGTTCAGAATGATTGCAAGCCAAACAGGCTGACCCGCGCGGATCATCAGAGCCATGGTCATACAGCCAAGACCGGCGATCGCGCCGCCGGAAATATCGATGCCGCCGGTAATGATGATAAGTGTCTGCGCCACAGCCAGAACGCCGACGATAGCGCCCTGTTTCGTGAGGTTCATCAGGTTATACTTTGTTGAGAAGGTATCCGAGCCAAAGAACGCCACAAGGAACAATGCAATGACAACAAGGCCGATGGTAAACTCGGAACGCTTTACCAAGCGGGTGAGCGGGCTTGAGGTTTTTGTTTTTGTAGTAGTAGTGGTCATAGTAATCTCTCCTCTTATTCTTCAATGGACGCCATACGGAGGACATCCTCTTCGGTGAGGGTTTTCAGTGCTTCCTTATCATACTCTGCGGTGATCTTGCCCTGCGCCATGACAATCAAACGATCAGACAAGCCCATCACCTCAGGCAAATAAGACGAGATCAGGATCACACCGCGTCCCTGCGCGGTTAGCGCCTCGATCAGTTTAAATATCTCCTGTTTTGCGCCGACATCAATACCGACGGTCGGTTCGTCAAAGATCAGGATCTCAGGGTCACGGCAGAGAAGCTTTGCAATGACGACTTTCTGCTGGTTGCCGCCGGAGAGATTACCGACAAGCTGGGAGATAGAGGGCGTTTTAACATTCACATTCTTGGAATACTCCTGTGCGCGCTTGGTCTCCTTGCGCAAATTCACAAAGCCGGCAGTGGAGATCATGTCATAGGAGCTCATATTAACATTGGTCTTAATGTCCAACTTCAGCGCACAACCGTCGGCGCGACGATCTTCTGTCAGGAAGCCGATGCCGTTGTGTAAGGCATCCGTTGGATTCTTGATATTTGCCTTTTTCCCGCGAAGGTATACATCGCCGGTCAGACGTTTTTCAACGCCGGTCATCGCGCGCATGATCTCACTTCTTCCTGCGCCGACCAAGCCGAAGAACCCAAGAATCTCGCCTCTGCGAAGCTCGAAATTGATGTTCTTAAAGTGCTTGCTGTCCGTAAAGTTTTCAACTCGGAGCAGCTCCTCGCCCGGCTCGAAATGCTGAATGTTATAAATATCAGTTGCAGGTCGACCGACCATTTTTTGGATCAGGGAGTCCTTCGTGACCGACTCGATGGGCAGCGTATCGACATAGGTGCCGTCCTTCAGGATCGTAACGCTGTCACAAATCTGCATGATCTCCTCGAGTCGGTGCGAGATGTAAATGATGCTGACACCACGCGCTTTCAGCTCCGCGATAAAACGGAACAGTATATCAACCTTCTCGTTTTCCAGAAGAGCCGTCGGCTCGTCAAAGATCACGATACGGATATCTTCGTTAACAGAAATTTTGCTGATCGTGACCATCGCTTGCATTGCGATGGGCAACTCTCGGATCTTTTCCAGCGGGTCTACGCCCATTTCAAATTTATCAATGATTTTTTTGCTGTCTTGCGCCATTTTTTTCCAATCAACCATGCCCAATGCATTTTTGGGCTGGCGTCCGAGGAAATAGTTCTCTGCGATGCTGAGATCCGGCGCGATATTGACATGCTGATAGTTTGCAAAGACGCCATGCGCCTGTGCTTCCACAGCGTTGGAGTTGACAACCCACTCGCCGTTGTAATTCATGCTGATCTTACCCTGATTCGGTCTCTCGACACCCATGATGCACTTGATCAGAGTTGATTTGCCGGCGCCGTTCTCCCCGACCAATGCACGAACCTCGCCCTTTTGCAAGGTGAAGCTCACATCATTCAGTGCGGTAACGCCGGGATAGAACTTGCTGACATGCTCAATTTTTAAGATGGTATCCTGCATTGCTACACCCTCATTCTCTTTTAACGGGGTCGTTGCGGTCAAAGTTGACCGCAACGACCTTAATGATTTGGTTCAGAAGTTATTCAGACGATCAATTACTTGACATACGGAGACATCATAAACTGGATCTCGTCGCTGTCGATGTTCTCAGCGGTAACGATGACGGGCGGGATGTTAACCTGCTGCTCAGCCTCGGGGTTCTTGCCCTCGGTGAGAGTGAGGATCGCGTTCTCCATGGTCTTGTAGCCCTGTGTGAAAGCGTCCTGCACGATGATGGCGGACAGATAGCCGTCACGGAGCGCAGCGATCTCGATGTCGTCGGAGTCAACGCCGACAGAAACGACGCCGTCCTTCATGTCGGCATTACGCAGAGCAGCGCAAACGCCGTCGCAAGTGACGTTGTTGCCGGCATAGATGCCGATGAGGTCGGAGCTATGCGCGGAGATGGTGCCCTCTGCGTCAGCCTGAGCGTCAGCGGAGTCGTTGCCGTTGTACTGGATGTCGGTGAGCTTCAGCGCGGGAGCTTCCTTCGCCATGTAGTCAGCAAAGCCCTGCATTCTGAAGTCGAGCGCAGCATTCTCCATGTTCATCTGCATGCCGATCACGCCGGCATCAGTGGACAGGTTCTCAGCCTTCATCGCGTCGAGGAAAGCCTGAGCAGCCATCTCGCCGATGGTAGTGTTGGAGCAGTAGTAGAACTCGTTGTAGTACTCAGCATAAGCGCCGTCGTTGCCGTTGCCGAGGCCGCAGTTGACGAAGTTCAGAACGATGCCCTGATCATGGGCTTCCTTTGCCTTGGGGACAGTCGGGTCGATGTTCAGCGTTGCGGTGAGAATTGCATCGGGCTTTGCAGCGATCGCGTTCTCAAAAGCCTTGACATAGCCTTCAGCGTCAGCTTCCTGTGCGGGGCCCATAACGGAGTAGTCGATCTTGATGCCGAGCTTTGCTTCGTAGTCCTTGGTTGCCTGCTTGATGCCGGTTTCAACCTGAGACCAGAAGTCAGATGCGGTGGACGGGGTGACATAGATGATCTTATAGGTCTTGCCGTCGGTGTTGCTGTCATCAGCGGGGTTCTTCTCGTCCTTAGCGCAGCCTGCAAAGAGGGCAGCGACCATAACGAGAGCCAGAATCAATGCGAGAATCTTTTTCATTGTTTTTCCTCCTAAGTTCCTTTATCTAAATTTGCGATGTGCAAAGACATCCGTGGTTGTTCGGAGCTATGCTCCGGTTTTACATAACGCCCTTTTGCAGGATGATGCATCCATAGGGCAGGCGTTCGCTGGTGCAAACCGTCACGTATGCGTTGGCAGCCTTTTCATAGAACTTGGTGCGTTCAATCTCACCGACGCATTTTGCATCGTAGCCGTTCTTAACAACAGCGGCGATCGTGTCATCCCAAACCTTGTTCTCTTTGAGAACGACACCGGAATCCGCATCGGGGATCATGTACTCAATCGGATGCTCACAGTAGTCCACATCCAGCGGAACAAGCTGAAGAATCGCGTCAACCATCTCTGCGGCAGTGTTGCCCTTTGCCTGAATGCTGATGGCATTCGGGGATTTGGTCACAGGCGGATAAAAATGGTCGGCAATGACGATCAGGTCGCCGTGTCCGGTATCGGCAAGGGCTTTCAGCAGATCGGAGCCGATAATATCAGGAATTCCTCTAAGCATTTTTCTTCCTCCTTCAATAAATTGATATCCATGCAAGAACCATTCTGCATTCCTTTAGAATGCAGAACGATGGGTACCCATCGTAAGTTTTCCGCCGCGGTTTTCGCGCAGGCGAACTGCGGGGCTTATTCGGCGTGTTCTGCGAGGAAGGCGTCGATCTCCGCTCTTGTCGGCATAGAGGGCGTCGTGCCGAGCTTTTGGACGGACAACGCTGCAAGTGCGCTTGCAAATCTCGCCGCCTCCCAAAGATCCTTGCCCTCGGAAAGTGCCGTCAACAGACCGCCGTTGAATGCGTCACCCGCGCCGGTGGTGTCAATCGCCTTGACGCGGAAAGCGGGGATGATCTCCGCTCTGCCGTTCGAGTTGACGTATACGCCACGGCTGCCAAGCGTAATGAGCACATTCTGCACACCCTTGTCAAAGAAGGCCTGCGCAGCCTTGTTTGCGCTTTCGAGATCATTGACAGGAATTCCCGTCAGTTCCTCCGTCTCAACCTCATTCGGCGTGACAAGATAAGCGCCCTTCAAGAATTCGTCCGTGATCGGCTGGTACGGCGCGGTGTTAATGATCACGCGCACGCCGTTTTCTTTCGCGAGCCTCGCAACCTTTTCGTTCGCGTCCTGATTGACCTCGAGTTGAAGCAGAACATACGCGGAATCCTTGATCTGTGCTTCGACGCTCGCAATATCCTCATCGGTGATGGTGCTGCACGCACCAGGGACAATCACGATCTCATTTTGGCTGGTATTCTCATCGACAAGGATCAGCGCAATACCCGTGGCAACGTCATCGTTATAGAAGAGATAGTCCTTAGAAAGTCCAACCTCCTCCATCGCACTCAGGGCGACCTCTGCCATCGAATCTCTGCCGAGCTTCGTGACCATGACAACATCGCCGCCCGCTTTATGCGCTGCGATGCCCTGATTAAAGCCCTTGCCGCCGGCACCCTGCTTAAAAAAGCTGCCCTTTACGGTTTCGCCCGGGACAGGCAGATGCGGTGTTCTTCCCATCAGATCGACAACAAAACTGCCGAATACGGTTACTTTCTGTTTCAATTTCTTCTTCCTCCATTCAAAGCATATAACATATAAAAAGTTCAAAGTTTCTTATAAAGGCGGAAAATCAGCGCAGTTGTAAGGGCTTACAGATTATTGAACAGCGAAGGGCAACGAGCGTTCAAAACATATCCACATATCCTTTTCACCACTTGTTGCCCATTTTTCCTGTCTATTTTTCGCGTGCCGCGAACAACGGCATACGCTCCGATCCGCGCAAAATCAGTTCTGTCGATAAGCAGGTGCGCGTTCCCTGCTCCGGTCGCTCTTCAGTTTCAAAGCGGCGCATCAGGTGTCGCATTGCCTGTTCTCCCATTTCGGGCACGTCACGGCTGACAACCGAGACGTTGTAGTTGAGCCAATTCAACTCCTCAATATCGTCGAAGCCGAACAGCGCAATGTCTTCTCCAAGCTGCAACCCCAATTCTCCGAACGCCTTCAGGCAACCGTAGGTCGTCATATTGTTCGACGCAAAGATCGCTGTCGGCGGGTCGGGCAGCTTACAAAGCTCCAAAGTCTGTTCATATGCGCAGTCAACCATGAAGTCGCCCTTACGGATATAGTCTTCACGGAGCGGCAGACCATTCTCCTCGAAAGCCCTGCAATAGCCGCGCAGACGCTCGCGTCCGGGTCGGGAAGCCTCAGGACCCGTAATAATCGCGATTTTCCGATGACCGATGCGGATCAGCTCATTGATGGCAAGGAAGACGCCCTCTTCATCAGCCGTTACCACACGATCAAATGCGCTGCTGTCAACCTCACGGTCAAGCAGAACAACGGGAATTCCAAGCGCTTCAAAATTATGCAGCCTTTGGAGCGTTTCGTTGTCTTGCGCAGATACCGGCGTAATGATGATTCCGCGAAGACGGTGCTCACGCATGGAATCCAGCACTTTATGCTCACGCTCGGAGCTTTCGTTTGTTCCGAAGAGGAAAATATTCAGCCCCATCTCATCAGCAGCAAGCGTGATTCCCTGCAAAAGCTGTGAGAAAAACGGGTTGTTAATATCAGGGATGACCACACCGACCGAGGTCGAAGTCGAGGTGCTGAGACTGCGAGCAGCAATGTTGGGAACGTAATTCAGTTTTTTCACAGCCTCAAGAACACGACGAGTGTTCTTTTCACTGACGGTAGTGGAATGATTCATGACGCGGGAAACCGTTGCGATTGAAACGCCCGCTTCTCTTGCAATCTCGTAAATATTCGCTTCCTGTTTACTCATCAATGCAACAGCTCGCTTCACTATGTAAACGCTTTCTTCAACTTACAGTTTCAAAATACGCCACTTTTTTCGTAATGTCAATAGGGTAAGAGAAAGTTTGGAGATTTCGACAATTCCATACCGTCCGACTTGGGCAGTTTTCACAATATAAAGTTGAATTTTCGCAGCTCCATGTTCATTGCGTTGCACTTCCCTCGCAGATTCACTGGACGGCGCGGAAAAACAATATGAATTCTTGCCTGCTTTCCGTTTTCGTCATAAATAACGGATTCCTCTGCTTTGATTTGCTTATCTGTAAACCAGCAGCTTTTGTTTTGTGCCGCATCAACGTCTCCGGCATGTACTGCGAATATATGGACCTCGTCGCTGGAAGAAAGCTTCTGTTTGACGTTTACTTCTTCATCTGTAATTGAAGGAACCTCTGAACTACGCAATTGTTTGCAGATGTGGTACATCCAGTTACAAGCAAATATCAAAATAGTTCTGAAAGCAAACAAAAAGACCCGAAATCTTACGATTTCAGGTCTAAGAAGTGGTGGAGACTAATGGACTCGAACCATCGACCTCCTGCGTGTGAAGCAGGCGCTCTAACCAGCTGAGCTAAGCCTCCGTATGAGATTTCAATTACTTACGGCGTTTATTATAGCACATTTCTGCGAAAATGCAAGCGGAATTTTCCTTCCGCGCTCTTTTTTTCAAAAATGGGAAGAATTACGCACTGCCGAACGTTCTTTTGGGGCATACTCTTCGTGAGGTGATGATTTCATGCAGGAGGTACTCATTATCGGCGGCGGACCTGCGGGCATGACAGCAGCCCTCTACTGCGCACGTTCGGGGCTTTCAGTAACCGTGCTGGAAAAAGCGATTGTCGGCGGGCAGATGGCGCTTGCGGAAAAAATCGAAAATTATCCCGCCGCAAGACAAAACGGTATCACGCTTTCACAGGCTATGCAGGCGCAGGCAGAGAATTTCGGCGCAAGATTTGTTCAGGCAGAAATTGTCTCTGCGGAGCTGACGCGGAGGATCAAAACGCTGCACAGTCGGTCGGAAGCCTTCGAAGCGCCTTGTGTCATCCTTGCCACCGGCGCGGCACCGGCACCGCTCGGCATTGCATCAGAGAAAGACTTTTTAGGCCGCGGTCTCAGCTACTGCGCCACCTGTGACGGTCGGTTTTTTAAGGGAAAAAGCGTCGCGGTTGTCGGCGGCGGCAACACAGCGGTTTCGGAAGCGCTGCACCTGTCCGAGCTGTGTGCGCGGGTGCATTTGCTGCACCGCAGAGGCGAGTTGCGCGCAGAGGCAGCACTGCAAAAACGGCTCGCCGCTTCCTCCGTTGTGTTTCATCCAAACTGCCGTGTGTGTGAGCTTTGCGGAAAAGACCGTTTGGAGCACATCGTCTTTGAGCACGAAGGAAATGTTGATACACTCGCGGTCGAGGGCTTATTTGTCGCAATCGGCAGGCAGCCGGAGAGCTCGCTGTTTCGTGAGATCCTCGCAGTTGACGAAAACGGATACCTGCTTGCCTCAGAAGACACCAAAACCGCTCTTTCCGGCGTCTTCGTCGCGGGCGATGTGCGACAAAAACCGCTGCGGCAGATTGTCACAGCGGTTTCCGACGGCGCAACCGCCGCACAGCAGGCATTGGACTTTCTGCGTTACAATGCGTAGTGAGGCGGAATGTCCTTTGCTTTCAGAACGAAAACCTCCATTTCCCGAAGCTCGGGCAGATAGAGCGGAAATTCCGCGCAGTCTGTCTTACGCAGGCGAGGCACGACCAGCTCCTCCGTTACGGCAACATCGCTCTTATTATACAGTCGGAAAAAAGTGAGCGCATCATCCATGCTCCGAAACGGCTGACCGAGCTCCAGCGACAGGCTTTCCGAACGGAACGGAATATGCTCCGATTGCAATAGCTCGCCTGTCGTTTCGTTGCGATGCTGTGGCTGCGGAAGCCGCCCCATAGAGAAGCGATGCTCGGCGCAGTTGCGCTTCACGATCACAACCGTGCCGACGCACTGCCGCTTGGCAATGCGCAGAATCTCTTCTGTCCGACCGAAATAGCAGAACACCATTCCGTCATAGGGCGGCACAGGCCGCATAGTGAAAATATCAGCACAGACGGGATGCAGATTATGCACACAGCCCGTGCCTTGCAGAGCGTCAATCGCCGCCTGCGACACATCGACCGCCGTGACTGCACGGCAATGCCGCGCCAGCTCAATTGAGAGCGCACCGATGCCGCAGCCTGCATCACAAATGTGCCCGTCCGACGGAAGATAGCGCGTCAACGCCGCCGCAAGCTTCTCGGCATAGCCGCAATAGGCAACCGCATCGCGCATGAAGTCAACCGCTTCCCTGCTCCAATGCTGCATCATCGGCTTTCCGCGCGGCACTTAATCAGCTCCGCCGCAATGCTGATAGCAATCTCATCGGGAGTTTCCGCCAAAATCGGCAGTCCGATGGGCGAATGTATCGACGCAATCGCTTCCTCAGAAATGCCCGCCTCGCGCAGAAGCTGCTGCGTTCTTGCGATCTTGTGTCGGCTGCCGATGCAGCCGACATAGCGTGTTTTAAGGCGAAGCACCTGTGACAAAAGCGCAAAGTCCCCTTGATGCCCCGGAGTCATAATCACGATATAGTCGTTCTCCGTCGGCTTCACGGTAATCGCGTCAAACGGTCCGCAGACGATTCCCTCCGCTTGCGGAAAATTTGCCTTATCTGCCAGCTCGGGACGGTTGTCATAGAGCGTCACGCGAAAGCCGATCTTGGCAAGCACCGGAACGAGCGCCTGTCCGACATGACCGCCGCCGAACACATATACACGCCCCGCACGCATCAGAGGCTCGACATAGATCAAGGGCTCACCTTTCTTTAGCACCGCATGTGTGGTAAAGAGTCCAGGATCTCGCTTTGCCGCTTCATCATCCAAAATTTCAAATTCCTCAACCGCACCGTCCGCGATCTTCAGATACAGCCAACTGTTGGCATCGGCACACAGGGCGTCATACATTTTGCGGAGCTTCGGAAGCTCCTGCGCCGTTAAAAGCTGAAAATAAATTGTCACATTGCCGCCACAAATCATACCGATGGAGGCAACCTGCTCGGGAGCAAGGCAAAATGCACGTACGCGTGTTTTTGCGCCGTGCAGCACTTCCAATGCCTCCTGCGCAGCAAGCAGCTCCACCTTGCCGCCGCCAACCGTTCCGATCGTCGAACCGTCCGCAAAGACTGCCATTCTCGCACCTGCACCGCGCGGAGACGAGCCGGAGCTTGCAAGAATCGTGCAAAGCACAGCGCGTTCGCCGCTTTCCAGCACAGAAATCAGCTGATTCGTTAATTCTTTCATGGGACTCTCCTCCAAGAAAAGCATTTCGTGATATATTTTACAGCATCACGCTAAAAAAAGCAAGAAAAAGCTCCTCGCTTTCGCAAGGAGCTTTCGGTTTCAAGAAAATTGGGAATCAATAGCCTCTTCTCTTGTTTTTACGAGCAGCTTCAGACTTCTGCTTCCGCTTGAGACTCGGGCTGACATAATGCTCTCTCTTCTTTACCTCGGCGATGACGCCGTCCTTCTGGCAGCTTCTCTTGAAGCGCTTCAGAGCACTCTCCAAAGACTCGTTCTCTTTGACACGGATTTCAGACATTGATTTCCCTCCCTCCGACGCATCCGGCTAAATCCAATGATGCTTTCAGGGCCGCCAAGCAATATCTGCAAATTTTTTTGCTTTTTTGAGATATTCTGATTTCTTTTTTCTTCTCGTCGCGGAAAGTACATCATTGCCTGCTTTCTCTGCGTACAAGCAGCCCTGCCTTGCGGCACGGCTGCTTGTGTTTTTATTTACTTTACAATCAAATTGACCAGCTTATTCTTCACAACAATGGTCTTGACAATACTTCCGCCGAGACGTGCGAGGAAAGCGGAAACCTTCTCGTCTGCCGTTGCCGCAGCAACAACACTGTCGTTGTCAAGGTCGGCTGCAACATGGATCGTGCCGCGCAGCTTGCCGTTGACCTGTACCGCCATGTCGATCTCGGTGTCCTTGCACTTTGCCTCGTCATAGGTCGGCCAATCGGAAACGGAGCAGATGCCCTCGAACCCATGCAGTTCCCAAATCTCATCGCAGATATGCGGCGCAAACGGGCTGAGAAGCTGCAAAAGGGTTTTCAGCTCTGCGGCGTTGCAGCCATTATCAGTCAGTTCGTTGCAGAGCGTCATCAACGCAGCAAGCGCGGTATTGCCCTTCAGCGCGTCAATATCGGCGCTCACCTTCTTGATTGTCTTGTGCAAAATTGCCTCGTTTTTGGCGCTGTAAGCCGTCTCGTGGTCAGTCACAGTCTCAGCGAGATTCCAGACCTTATCCAGGAAGCGCTTGCAGCCCTTGACCGCGTTCGATGACCACGAAGCTGCCTTTTCAAAGTCGCCGATGAAGATGATGTAGGTACGCATCGTATCCGCGCCGTATTCCGCGATCACATCGGTGGGATTGATGACATTGCCACGGGACTTGGACATTTTGATGCCGCCCTCACCCAAAATCATGCCGTGGCTGGTACGCTTTGCATAAGGCTCTTTCGTCGGTACGACGCCGATATCATAGAGGAACTTATGCCAAAAGCGGCTGTAGAGCAGATGGAGCGTTGTGTGCTCCATGCCGCCGTTGTACCAATCGACAGGGCTCCAGTATTCAAGCGCCTCTTTCGAAGCAGGCTCCTTGTCATTATGCGGGTCCATATAGCGCAGATAATACCACGAGGAGCCTGCCCACTGGGGCATGGTATCCGTCTCACGTTTGGCAGGGCCGCCGCAGCACGGGCAAGTTGTATTGACCCAGTCGGTCATCTTGGCAAGAGGAGACTGACCGTCGTCCGTCGGCTCGTAGCTGTCCACCTGCGGGAGAAGCAAAGGCAGATCCTTTTCGTCCAGCGGGACAGTGCCGCACTTCGGGCAGTGGACGATGGGGATCGGCTCACCCCAGTAGCGCTGGCGGGAGAAAACCCAGTCGCGGAGCTTGAAGTTGACCTTCGCCTCGCCGATTCCCTTCTCAGTCAGATGCGCAATGATCGCCTTTTTCGCCTCCTCGACGCTCATACCGTTGAGGAAGTCTGAATTGACCATCACGCCCGTGGCGCAGTCGGTGAAGGGCGCTTCTTCGACATTGCCACCCTTTACGACCTCGACGATCTCACACCCGAACTTCTTCGCGAAATCCCAGTCGCGGTCGTCATGCGCAGGAACCGCCATAATCGCGCCCGTGCCGTAGGTGGCGAGGACATAGTCCGAAATAAAGATGGGGATTTTTTTGCCGTTAACGGGGTTGATGCCCATTACACCCGCAAGCTTCACGCCGGTCTTTTCCTTGGAAAGCTCGGTGCGCTCCATGTCCGACTTCGCAGCCGCCGCTGCTTGATAGGCTCTGACTTCGTCTGCGTTTTCCAGCTTGTTCATCCACTTTTCCATCAGCGCGTGCTCGGGAGAGAGCACCATATAGGTCGCGCCGAAGAGGGTGTCGGGACGGGTGGTAAAGACCGTCACAGTGTCACCCAGCGTCGTTTCAAAGCGCACCTCCGCGCCGGTCGAGCGACCGATCCAGTTGCGCTGCTGGAGCTTGACGCGGTCAATAAAATCGACCTCATCCAAATCGTCGAGCAGGCGCTGTGCGTACTTTGTGATGCGGAGCATCCACTGACTCTGCTCCTTGCGAATCACAGGACTGCCGCAACGCTCGCAGACTCCCTCTACGACCTCCTCATTGGCAAGCACGCACTTGCAAGAGGTGCACCAGTTGACGGGCATTTTCGTCTTATAAGCAAGTCCGTGCTTATAGAGCTGAAGGAAGATCCACTGTGTCCACTTGAAATACTTCGGATCGGTCGTGTTGATCTCCCTGTCCCAGTCAAAGCTGTAGCCGAGTGCTTTGAGCTGCGCGCGGAACGTCTCAATGTTGTTCTTTGTCACAATGGCGGGGTGGATGTGATTCTTGATTGCGTAGTTCTCTGTTGGGAGGCCGAAGGCATCATAACCCATCGGGAAAAGGACATTTTCCCCCTGCATCCGATGCTTTCTCGCAATCACGTCCATCGCGGTATAAGGACGGGCGTGTCCGACGTGCAGACCTGCACCCGACGGATACGGAAACTCGATCAGAGCGTAGAATTTCTTCTTATCACCGCCCGTTTCCGCCTTATAAAGCTGCTGCTCCTCCCAAATCTTGTGCCATTTCTTCTCAATGGCAGTAAAATCGTATTTCATGCTATCCCTCTTTTTATTCTTCAAATGTCAGCGGAACTTCCTTTGCGTCGTTCCAAAGGCGCTCCAAATCATAAAACTCACGCGTTTCGTTCGTAAAAACATGGACGACCAGACAGCCGAAGTCCAGCAGTACCCATGTTCCGCCGCGATGTCCTTCGCGGTGCAGCAGCTCCTCACCCATTTTGTCCGTAACGGCTTCCTCTACGCTGTCGCAGAGCGTTTTGACATGGGTGTTGGAGGTGCCTGTGCAGATCAGAAAATAGTCTGCAATGCTGGTCACATCCGTGACCTCAAGCAGTTTAATGCCGAGGCCTTTATGATCACTGAGCACTTTTGCGGCATACATTGCGATGTCTTTCGGTGTATTCATAATTTGCTCCCTTCTCCGCTCGTGCGGCGTTGGTATTTGTTTCGTTAGAGAATCTCTGAATCAATTTGCAAGCGCTGTCTACAAGAGATTTGGTTCCGAATTGAGGTTAGAAAACCGATTGAAATGTATCTTTTAATCGGTTTATTGTATCAGAGCTTCCTTACGGCTCCGTAGGAGGATCGGTTTCGGGCGGCACCTCTGAAGAGGTTTCGGTCGGCTCGGGTCCCTCCGTGGGTGCGGTCGTCTCCTCGCTGCTCTCGTCGGAGCTTTCATCCGTGCTTTCGTCTGTACTCTCGTCGGTGCTCTCGTCTGTGTTCTCCTCGGTATTCTCTGTACTCTTGGTTTCGCTTGGCTTGTTATTCGTCTCGGTCGAGCTGCTGAAGCCGTAAGGATCGTATTCTCCGCTGCCGCTGTCGCCGGTTTCCTGACGGAAGTTAATATCATAGATCGACAGTGCACCCTTCAGCGGATTAAAATGCTCGTTGAGCATTTCCAACGCTTCCTCCGGATTGATCTCATAATAGCTCACGCCGTCAACCTTAATTGCCCCACCGGGCAGGGTGCCACTAAAGACAGAAGCGGTATCGACATTCTCCAGCAGATAGGCGAGATACGCCAAGTTTTCCGCAGTCAGATCGGTATCAGCCGATGCTGCAATTGTCTCTGCATTTTCGAGGTATTTTTTAGGGTTTTCCAGCAGCCTATCCAACAGCTTCAGTAAAAAGTCCCGCTGCACCGCGGCAGACGTAGCCTCCGCATCGGTATAGCCGTCACGATAGCAAAGAAGCTGCATGGCATCCATCCCACTCAGTCGTTTCGTGCCTGCGGAAAGCGTCGAATACTTTGGCTCGTCCGGCACGGTAAATTCTACACCCCCGACCAGCTCGGTCATCGCCGTCACGGAGGCCTCGTCAAGCACAAAGTAATAATCCGCCTCGAAGCCCACCATGTTCTTGACCTTTTCCCGCACTGCCTGTGTGCCGCGCCCCTTTCCGTCATCCGCCTCCTTGTACACGAGGCTCAGCTTCGGCGTGTCATAACTGCCGGCAACATAGGTATCGCGCGGGAAGCTCAGAAGTGCCGCCTCAGCCGTATGCATATCGACGGAGAGAAGCATAATCGCGTCCATCTGCTTGTCGGACGGATTCAGGCCGATTAAAAGAATATTCAAACGGTCAGAAGCATTGCGGCTGACCGGTGCAGTCAGTTCCACGGGTACATTGACTGTCGAAGGCTGCACCGAACCGATTACATATTCTATATCTTCCGTGTGCGCCTGACTCGGAAAAACCACAGGTTCTGCGCTCTTACCGATCAGCGTCAGACACATCACGATCGCGCAGACGAAAATACAAATTGAACCCGCCAAAAGCAGCCGCGCCTTCATCCTGCCTTTGAGTCTGTCGTCTGACGTCTCCTCCGGCACAGGCTCAAGCGGCGCCTGCTCCAATTCTTGCGGTGCCTGCTGCTGCGGTTTTTGCGGCGCAGGGCGGCGCCTCTTGTTTCCGAATAGTTTCATTGCTTTTGCATCCTTTCTTCGATAAAGCGCAGGGCGGCAAGCGAATTTTTGTCAATCACGCGTCCGTTTGCGCGGAGCTGTGCAATCGACATCTCTAAGCCGCGCCGCAGGCCGAGATCAAGGCTCTGCGCAGTCAGAGTACGCAGCTCCTCAACGCCCGCAAAATTGCGGTTCGGCTCGATGTAATCCGCAAGATAGACGATCTTTTCCAAGTCCGTCATCTCCGCCTTGCCGGTTGTATGCCAATAAATTGCCTCATAAACCGCATCGTTTTCGCCGAATACCTCGCGGGCAATCGTTGCGCCCGTCTTTGCGTGAAGCAACTTCGGAGTTTCTCTTTCAAAATTATCTAATATCATAGCATATCTTTCGCATAATTTCAACTGTTCCTCCGCGCTGAGCGCCTTAGTAATATCATGCAGAATTCCGGCACGTTCTGCGTCGGTGGCATTCGCGCCGTATTGCAGCGCGAGCTTTTTCGCCGTCATGCTGCAGCCCGCCACATGCGGTACACGCTTTGCCTTGTGCAGGCTAAGGCTGATCTCGGAAAGGCGTTGGAAAGGCAACGCTTTTAAGTCCGCGCCGCAGTAATAAAGCCGATTTCGGCGAATATACGCAAGCACTGCCTCGGAAAGATAATCTTCCGCACAGTCAAACGCCAGCATGGCGCGCACGGAGGTAGAGGAATGCGGAAGATAACGGTTTTCGACAAAAACTGTTCGCGCGCCGAAGGCGACAAGGAGTTTTTTCGCACACGCCTGCAGCTCTTCGGCATCATCCGCATCCCGATGCGCAACCGCAAGCGTCGTCTCCTGCGCAATCCGTTCGGGATGATACCATGCGTCAAAGGAGAGGAACATATCCGTGCCCATCAGCAGGAACAGCTCGTCGTGCGGGTACATTTGCCTGATCTGCGCAACGGTCTCCGCAGTATAACTTCTGCCCGAGCGGCGAAGCTCCAAATCAAGAACCTGCACATTTTCAAGCTCCTGCGCGGCAAGGCGCGTCATCTCCAAGCGATGCTCCGCCGCAGGAGAGTTCGCCGTCAGCTTCTTGTGCGGCGGAACGGCGGCAGGAATCAGCAGCACGCAATCAAGCGCGAGCTTCTCCTGAAACTCCCGCACAGCCAACAAATGTCCCAAATGAGGCGGATTGAAGCTGCCGCCGAAAATGCCGATTCTTGCCATAACGAACGCCTTCTCTCTTATTTTTTGCCCGTTCTGCGGTCAATTGCCGCTTGGATCGCCGCTTGGCGGAAATATTCATTGCGTTTTTCGCGTGCCTCCTTCGCCTGACGGCGGCGTTCCTGCGCGCCGCGGCGGACGGGATTCGCGTTTTTCTTTTGCAGAGCGCGCGCCTGACGCGCCGCCTCCTGCGCTTTTTTCTCCGATTTTTTATACAGCACGAATTTTGAACCGACACACTGCACACCCTCGGCATGAAGTGCCTCGCACAGTGTGTCGCAAGCCTCCCGCGCCGTCAGGAGGGCGGCTTCCAGCACGCGTCCCTTAACAAGCTCGCGGGCCTCGAGCTGCGTGGCGGCTTCCGCGATTACATTCTCCGTAATGCCGCCCTTTCCGACCATGAGAGTTGTCTCTAAAGTGTTCGCCTCACTTCGAAGCTCAGCGCGCTGCTTACTTGTCAGCATTTTCTCTCTCCTTCCTGACTTTCTCCGCAAAGGCGGCAAGCGCCCTTGCGCGGTGGGATATACGGTTTTTCCGTTCTGCGGGAAGCTGCGCAAACGTGCAAGCCTCCTCCGAAACATAAAATACGGGGTCATAGCCGAAGCCGTTTTCCCCCTTCGGCGCGTGCAGGATTACGCCGGGGCACTCTCCTCTCGCGACGATCTTTTTGCCCTCTGGCGTCAAAAGCGTAATTACGCTGACGAATTTTGCCGTACGGCGTTCATCGGGTACGTCCTGCATCCGCTCCAAAAGATACTCCAAGCGTTCACGATCCGTCCTGCATTTTTCGCCGCCGAAACGCGCCGAGTAGATTCCGGGCGCACCGTTCAGCGCGTCTACCATCAAGCCGGAATCGTCAGCAATCGTCGGAAGCCCACAGCAGTCCATGATGGTTCTTGCTTTAATATACGAATTCTCCTCAAAGGTCGTTCCGTTTTCGTTCGGCTCTACGGTAATGCCCATCTCTTTTTGAGAGACAACCTCCATACCGAGAGTCGTCAGAATCGCGCGAAGCTCCTCGAGCTTATGTGCATTATTGCTCGCAAGTACTATTCTCATTCCAATGCCCCCAAACAGCGGCGTTGCATCTGTGTCAGCAGAGCGTTGCCTTTTCTGCACAGGGAGACAAGCTTGCGCTGCTCCTCTACCGAGAAGGGTCTTCCCTCTCCCGTCGCCTGTAATTCGATGATGTCGCCCTCCGCCGTCATAACGCAGTTGAGATCGACCAGCGCACGGGAATCCTCCTCATAGCACAGGTCGAGCATCGCCTCGTTGCGCACAATGCCGGCAGAGACGCCCGCGACATAGGTGCGCACAGGCATTGTTTGGATTTTTCCCTCATTGAGCAACTTGCGGCACGCCAGCGTCAGCGCGATAAAGCCTCCCGTGACGGATGCTGTTCTTGTGCCGCCGTCTCCCTGCAATACATCACAGTCGATTGTGATGGTGTAGCCCTCAAGCGCCTGCAGATCGACCGCGCTGCGCAGGCTTCTGCCGATCAGTCGCTGAATCTCCGCACTGCGCGGAGAGAGCTTCAGCTTAGAGATGTCACGCTTACTCCGCTCGCGGTTTGCACGGGGCAGCATCGAATACTCCGCCGTAATCCAACCGCCGGAGGTAACATGCGGCGGGACACGGTTCTCAATCGACGCGTTGGACAGCACCATCGTATCTCCGACTTCGATCAAGCAGCTTCCCTCTGCGAATTTCGTAAATCCGAGGGTCGCCTTGACCTTGCGCATTTCATCTGCGGCTCTGCCGTCGTTTCTCATATTTGCCTCCTTAAATCAGTGCATCCACAAAGCTGCGGGCGTCAAAGGGCATCAGATCATCCATCTGCTCACCCACGCCGATATACTTTACGGGAATTTGCAGCTCGTCGGCTACGGCAATGACAATTCCGCCCTTTGCCGTTCCGTCGAGCTTGGTCAGTGCAATCGCCGTCACGCCCGCAATCTCCTTAAACTGCTTTGCCTGCATCAAGCCGTTTTGTCCCGTCGTGCCGTCAAGCACCAAAAGGACCTCCTTGTCGGCCTCTGGCAGTTCTCGGTCGATGATGCGCGAAATTTTCCCCAGCTCGTTCATCAGGTTGGTCTTATTATGCAGTCTTCCCGCTGTATCGCACAAAATAACATCGGTGCCGCGCGCCTTTGCCGCAGAGATTGCATCATAGACCACGGCGGCGGGGTCTGCGCCCTCATGCTGGCGCACAATCTCCGTGCCCGAACGGTTTGCCCAAATCTCAAGCTGATCCGCAGCAGCCGCGCGGAAGGTATCGCCGGCACAGAGCAATACGCGCTTACCCTGTGCGCTGAGACTGTGTGCCAGCTTACCGATGGTCGTCGTCTTGCCGACGCCGTTGACGCCGATGACAAGGATGACAGAAGGCTTCGTGCCGATATGCAGCGCCGTGTCTCCCACATTCAGTGTCTCAACAAGGATGTCCTTGAGGGCTTCGTGAATTTCCTCCGCTCCACGGAGCTTTTGCTCTTTCACCCGCTCACGGAGCTTTTCGACGACCTTGCAGGAAGTCTCCACGCCGATGTCGGCAAGGATCATACTCTCCTCCAGTTCCTCGTAAAACTCCTCATTTGCACCCGTAAAAGAGTCAAAGATGCCGCCGAGCGTTGCAGCGATTGCCGTTCTGGTCTTTTTCAGACCGTTCTTGATTTTTTCGAAAAAACCCATATTTTTCTCCTGTCTGCCGCAGTTTCTGCGGTTATATCTGATAAAATCAGTTATCTTTCCGTAATAATATCGAGCTGACGCTCCATCTCGTTGAGGTCGAGATGCAGAATCTTCGAAATGCCCTGCTCCTGCATCGTCACACCGTAGAGCACATCCGCCGCCTCCATCGTGCCGCGGCGGTGCGTGATCACGATAAACTGCGTCTTCTGACTGAAGCCGCGCAAATAGCTTGCAAAGCGCTCGACATTTCGGTCGTCCAGCGCCGCGTCAATTTCATCAAGCATACAGAAGGGCGTTGGGCGCACCTTCAGAATTGCAAAGTACAGCGCGATGGCAACAAACGCTTTTTCGCCGCCAGAGAGAAGAGTGATGGTCTTGAGCTGCTTGCCGGGCGGCTGAACGCGGATTTCGATGCCGCAGGTCAGCGGCTCGTTCGCGTCCTCCAGCTCCAGCGACGCCTTGCCGCCGCCGAACATCTCGGTAAAGGTCTGCCCGAAATAGGTATTGATCTTCGCGAACTCCGTTGTGAATATCTCCGTCATCTGCTTCGTGATATCGCTGATAATGCCCTCTAAGTCGCGCTTTGAGGTCAGAACATCGTCGCGCTGCCCCGTCAAATACTCATAGCGTTCATTGACGCGCGCAAATTCCTCAATTGCACCGAGATTTGGCGTACCGAGTGCTGAGATCCTGCGTTTCAGCTCCGCAACGCGCTTTTGCGCCATTCCGACGTTTTCAATCTCAGCCGCCGCCTGCGGGGCGGTCGAGCGTGTCAGCTCATAGGAGTCCCAAAGCTTATCAATGATCTGCTTCTCTTCCATCTCCGCAGCGGTCTTTTTCGCCTCGAGGCGGGCGCTCTCACGCTCCATGTTGAGGATGTCGCGGCTCTTGTTCTGCGCGTCCTTCTCGGTCGAGGTCTTTCGCGCCTCGACCTGCTGGCGCTCCTCCAATGCGGTTTTCAAGCTCTCACGCTGCTTTTGCGCCGCCTCAAGCTGCGCTTGCAGTTCCTCTTCCCGCTGTGCAATCTGCGCAAGCAGGGTGTCATTTTCTTTCGTATAAGTCGCAATCAAGGCAGTCTTCTGCGCGCGGTCGCCGCGCATGGCAAGCTCCAGTCCGCGCAGGCGGCTGATCGAGTCGGTTGCCGTTGCACGCTCCGCCTCCAATGCGGCAGAATCCATGCGAATGGACGTCATTCTCTCGGAAATGCGGCTGCTCTGCTCTGCCGCGACGCTTTGACCGTCCGAGACGACCGCAAGCTCCCGCTCTGTCTCGGATATTTGACGCTCCAAAGCAGTGATTTGCTCCTGTAATGTCGCCTGCCGCGTCTGATCCGACAATGTCCGTTCCTGCAAGGCGCGAAGCTCGTTCTCCGAAGAGGCAACCGCATCGCCGATCGCTCCCGCGAGGGCGGCGTATTGTTTCTCTTCACCCGCAAGGCGTAGGGCGTTATCCTCCGCCTCACGAAGCTTCTCCGTCTCTGTCGAAAGCTCAAACTCGACCTGCTGTGCAAGCCGTTCCGCCTCTGCAAGTGCAACTTTCAGAGCAGCTTGCCGTTCCTGTGTGTCCGCAAGAAGCTTTCGCAGGCGTTCGATCTCGTTTGCACGCGAGAGAATACCCGCGTTTTTGCTCACCGAGCCGCCTGTCATCGAACCGCCGGCATTGATGACCTGCCCGTCGAGGGTGACGATACGGAAGCGGTGACCGTAACGGTCCGCCATTGCAATGGCAGCGTCCATATCCTCAACCACGACGGTTTTTCCCAACAGGTTGGAGAGAATGCTGCGGTAGACATCGTCGCATTTGACCAACTCGGACGCGACGCCGACAAAGCCGCGGCACGCCTCCACGCCGCGCTCATTCCATTCTTTCCCGCGGAGCACGGAGATCGGCAAAAAGGTCGCACGGCCGACATCGTTTCGTTTCAGATATTGAATTGCCGTCTTTGCCGCTTGCTCATCCGATACAACAATCTGCTGCATCGCGCTGCCAAGCGCGATTTCGACGGCGATTGTATAACGGTCCTCCGTGCGGATGAGTTTAGACACGGGACCGTGAACGCCGCGCAGGAAACCGCGCTGACTCTGCTGCATCACAACACGGACAGCTTTGGAAAAGCCCTCGTATTCGCGCTCCATCTCCTCAAAGAGCTTCAAGCGCGAAGTCGTCGTTTCAAGTGCAACAGCCGTATCGGAAACCTGCTTCCGCAAGCCGTCGCGCTTTTCCGTCCTTGCCTTACTGCGCAGGCGGTAACCCTCAATCGTATTATTGCAGGCTGTTATTTCTTCACGCGCCTCGGAAAGCGCTTTTTGCGCCTCTGCAAGCCGTGTTTCCGCTTCCTGTTTACGCGCGGCGGCAGCGGCACAGTCCGACTTGACCTGTTCGCACCGTTCCTCGCTCTGCTTGAGAGCGTCCTCGACGGCGGAGAGATCGGCAGTTCTTGCAGAAAGCGTACTGCGCAAATTCTCCTGCCGATTGCGCAGCTCTAAATAGTGCTTTGTCATGCCGTCAGCAGAATCGGCGAGGCGTCTGCCCTCCGTTTCGGCTGCCTGCAGCTGCTCGGAGAGCTTTTGCGTCTCCTCTGCAATTTCACGCACACGTTGTTCCAAAGCTTGAATCTGCTCACCGATGCCGCCGCTTCTTGTCTCCTGCTCTGTCAGCTCATTCTTTATCCGCTCAATATTGGCAAGGCAGTTCTCGCTGTTTGTGCGCAGGACTGCGATTGCGCTCTGCACCGACTGCGTCTGCGCGTCTGCTTGTGCAATCTGTTCGCGCAGACCGTCAATCTGCATATCGCGGTTGTGCAGGTCAAAGGAAAGCGTCTCTGCCGTCACATAGAGCTGATCGAGCGCTGTATGCTCCTGCTGCAGGATGAAAGCGGCAGAGTGGTAGTCCTCCTCCGCTTTGCGCGCCGTAGCGCTCAGTTTTTCCAGCGTGTGCAGCCATAAAGCGACCTCAAAGCCCTTTAGTTCGTCACGGTAGGCAAGGAATTTTTTTGCCTTTTCCGACTGCTCACGCAACGGCTCGACCTGTAATTCCAGCTCAGAAATCTTATCCCCGATGCGCAGAAGGTTGTCCTCGGTATTGGCAAGACGTCGCTCCGTTTCCTCCTTACGGTGGCGGTATTTCGAGATGCCCGCCGCCTCTTCAAAGATCTCACGGCGGTCGGTGCTCTTGACCGAGAGAATCTCGTCGATCCGTCCCTGACTGATATTGGAATACCCCTCGCGACCAAGGCCGGTGTCCATGAACAATTCATTGATATCACGCAGGCGGACAGACTGCTTGTTGATATAGTATTCGCTTTCGCCCGAGCGATAATACCGGCGGGTAATCACCATCTCATCCGCATCGTAGCGCAGGGTACGGTCGGAATTATCCAGCACGAGTGTTGCCTCGGCAAAGCCCACCTGCGCACGTTTTTCCGTACCGCCGAAAATGACATCCTCCATCTTCTGCCCGCGCAGGGAGCGAGAGTTCTGCTCGCCCATGACCCATCGGATCGCGTCGGAAATATTCGATTTTCCGCTGCCGTTTGGTCCGACAATCGCAGTAATGTCGTGTCCAAAGCCGACGATCGTCCGATCGGGGAACGATTTAAAGCCCTGAATCTCGAGATGTTTCAGATACATTGGTAGAATACTCCTATTGTATTTTGCAATATGGTATTGTACCAAATATTGCGATGAAATGCAAGCAGAAAGCACATTTTCTGCACAGGATGCAAAAAATTCGGACTGTTTTTTCACAGTCCGAATTTATTATCAGGAAAAAGCGTCTGAATTGCCTCCGCTGCGGCCGCCTGTTCCGCGCGCTTTTTGCTCGAGCCGATACCCTGTCCGACCTTCTGTCCGTTCAGCAGGACACGGACGGTAAACTCCTTGCAGTGGTCGGGTCCACGCTCATCGATCAGCTCATATTGCAAAATCTGATCTTTTTTGCGCTGCACCAACTCCTGCAGCTCCGTCTTAAAATCCTGCGATTTCTGCGTCTGCGCAAGCTTGGGCAGGATCAGACGTTCCACGATGCCCTTCGCCGCCGCAAAACCGCCATCGAGATACGCCGCTGCAATCAGCGATTCCATCACATCACAGAGCGTACCGCTCCGATGGCGGCCGCCGCCATGCTCTTCGCCGTTACCAAGCAGCAGATAATCGCCCAAAGAAAAACTCTCCGCAATCTCGGCAAGGTTCTTTTCGCATACCAGTTCCGCGCGGATGCGCGTCAACTCACCCTCATGCTTTGTCGGGAATGTCCTGTAAAGATAATCTGCCGTAACAAAGCCGAGAATGGAATCTCCGAGGAATTCGAGCCGCTCATAGCTGTGCAGATTGTCTTTATACATTTCGTTGGCATAGGACGTGTGCGACAGCGCCATATTGAGCAGGCTTTTATCCCGATAGGTATAACCGAGCGCCTGTTCAAGCTTCATGAGAGACCTCCCGCGGCAAGCTCATTGCCGCAACGTTGGCACGAATATCCTCGCAAAAATCGCTCTCAACCGCAGCAATCGCCTGCTTGATCGCGCCTCGAATTGCGCGTGCGTCCGACGAGCCGTGCGCCTTGATGACAGGCTTGGTGATACCGACAAGAATCGACCCGCCAACTTCGCGATAATCCATTTGTTGCTTGATGTGGTTTACGCCTTTTTTGCAGCAGAGATAGCCGAGTTTGGAAACGGCACTCCGCGTAAACATTTCCTTCATCAGCTTTGACATATAAATTGCCGTACCCTCGATGCTTTTGAGAAGTACATTCCCCGAAAAGCCGTCCGCCACAACAACGTCCGCGCCGCCGTCGGGGACGTCCCGCGCTTCAATGTTGCCGATAAAGTTGATCGTGCCGTTTTCGCCCGCCTGCTTCAGAAGCTCATACGCAGCGCGGTGCAGCTCGTCTCCTTTTCCTTCCTCCGCGCCGTTATTCAGCAATGCGACACGTGGCTCAGGCTTGTGATGTGCCTTCTTTGCATAGAGAGAACCCATGCAGCCGAATTGCAGCAAGTACTCAGGCGTACACTCGTTATTCGCTCCTGCATCAATTAGGATAGTACCGCCACCGACTGGCAACAGCGGCGCAAACGCGGCGCGGCGGATTCCGCGAATACGCTTGACGACAAGCGTAGCCGCTGTGAGCAGGGCACCGCTGTTTCCCGCAGAGATAAACGCGTCTCCGCCGCCATCTGCGAGCATTTTTAAGCCCAACACCATCGACGAGCCGCGATGCTGACGAAGTACCTCGACGGGGTCGGCGTGCATATCGACCACATCCTCCGCATTTGCAACCTCGACTCCTGCGGGCAGCGTGTCCCAGCCTTGAGACTTCATGCAGGCGAGCAACTCCTCGCCGCGTCCGATCAGGACAATCTTCACGCCGAATTCCTTTGCGGCCTGCAAAGCGCCCAAAACGATCTGTTCCGGTGCGCGGTCGCCGCCCATTGCGTCAATGATGATCTTCATGATTCTTCTCCGTTTCTTTATTTCATAGCATCCAAATGTGCAAGCGCACGGTTTGCAATCGCCAAATTCTTATTTGCCTTGCCGCGCACCCGCTGCTCAAGCGGCGCAATGATGCCGAAGTTTACATTCATCGGCTGGAACGCGGTCACAGACTCGTCGCTGACGTAATATGCCAATGCGCCGATTGCCGTCAGCCGTGTAAAATCTGGAATCTCCTCACCGTGCAGTCTTGCTGCCATTGACACCGCCGCGACATAGCCCGAAGCGCAGGACTCAACATAGCCTTCGACGCCCGTCATCTGCCCCGCAAATGCAACCAACGGATCACGGCGGTCTGCATAGGTACGGTCGAGCAGGCGCGGGGAATTCAGGAAAGTATTGCGGTGCATCACGCCGTAGCGGACGAACTCCGCATCGTGCAGCGCGGGGATCATGGAAAATACACGCTTCTGCTCAGGGAATTTCAGATGTGTTTGGAAACCGACTAAATTATAAATATTGCCCGCTGCGTTATCCCTGCGGAGCTGCACAACTGCATAAGGCTCCCTTCCCGTTGACGGATCCTTCAGTCCGACAGGCTTCAGCGGCCCATAGCGCAGAGTATCCTCCCCGCGCCGCGCCATAACCTCAACGGGCATACAGCCCTCAAAGACATTCTTGTCCTCAAAGCCATGTACCTCCGCCTCCTCCGCGCTTGCAAGCTCGCGGACAAAGGCGGTGTACTCCTCACGGGACATGGCGCAGTTGATATAATCCGCGCTGCCTCTGTCGTAGCGCGAAGCGTACCACGCGTGCGCCATATCGACGGAATCAAGTGTGACAAGCGGAGCTGCAGCGTCAAAAAAATGCAGATAATCGGTTTTTCCGAAATAGTCCGCGATTGCCTCACTCATCGCGTCCGAGGTCAGCGGCCCCGTTGCGATGATCACAGGTCCTTCGGGAACTCTCGTTACCTCCTCGGAGATCACCGTGATGTTCGGGTGCGCACGGAGCTTTTCTGTTACCATGCCCGAAAAACCGTATCGGTCTACCGCGAGGCAGCCGCCCGCTTCAACACGGGTTGCATCGGCACAGGCGAGGATCAGGCTGTCCAAGCGCCGCAGCTCCTCCTTGAGCAGTCCGACCGCGTTTTCAAGCCGGTCGCCGCGCAAGGAGTTGGAACACACCAGCTCCGCAAAGTCCGCGCAATGATGCGCGGGCGTCATTTTTGCGGGCTTCATCTCATGGAGCTTGACCCGAAAGCCGCGCTGCGCGAGCTGCCATGCCGCCTCGCTGCCTGCCAGCCCTGCACCGATTACCTTAACCTCCGTCATGCTTTCTTCGTTCCTTTTGTCGTAGACTTTGTTTTTGTCGTCTTTTTCGGCTTCTCGCTCGGCTCTGCAATCTCCTCTGCCGTTTCGACTGTCTCGGTCGTCGCCTTTGGCATTCTCCGCTTATAACCGCGCTTATCCTCCGGCAGGAAGTCCTTGCAGTTTTCATTGATGCAGAAGGGCTTCATCTGTCCTCTGCCTGATTTTTTGAACAGAGTCTGCCCACAGGAGGGGCAGTCATTCGCTGTCGGAACATCCCATGTCATAAAGCCGCATTCCGCGCCGCGCTCACAGGCATAATAGACATAGCCCTTCTTCGACTTGCGTTTTAAGATCGTACTGCCGCACTTCGGGCAGCGCCCGGGCATCCGTTCAACGATGGGCTTCGTGTTTTTGCACTCCGGGAAGCCCGGGCAGGCAAGGAAGCGCCCGAAGCGCCCGCTTTTGATCACCATGCGGCGACCGCAGATCTCACAGATCTCGTCCGTCTCCTCCTCGGGAACTTTGATGCGTTTCCCGTCAAGTGCCGCCTCCGCTTCCGTCATTTCTCGATGGAAGTCCGAATAAAACTCACGAAGGACACGTTTCCATTCGACCCTGCCCGCTTCAACCTCATCAAGCTGATGCTCCATATTCGCCGTAAACTCTACATCAATGATGTCGTTGAAATGCGCAAGCATCAGATCGGTCACAACAATGCCGAGCGGTGTCGGCGTCAGACGTTTGTCCTTTTTGATCACATATTCCCTGTCCTGTATCGTGGCAACAATCGAGGCGTAGGTCGAAGGTCTGCCGACGCCGCGCTCCTCCATTGCTTTCACGAGCGTTGCTTCGGTATAGCGCGGAGGCGGCGTGGTAAAATGCTGTTCCTTTTCAGTCTTCTCCGCCTTCAGACGCTCATCTCCCTTAAGATCGGGCAAGCTACTGCCCTTTTCCTCGGACTCGTCGTCGCGCCCTTCTTCATAAACTGCGGTATAGCCCGCGAATTTCATCACCTGATCGGTCGCGCGGAAGGTATGCCCCGCGCAGACGGTGTCAATTTGAACCGCGTCGAAGCGCGCGTCTGCCATTTGGCAGGCGACAAAGCGGCTCCAAATCAGCTTATACAGCCGATACTGCTCGCGCGTCAGATCGCCTTTGATCGTTTCGGGATCGAGTGTGACATTACTCGGGCGGATCGCCTCGTGCGCGTCCTGCGCACCGGATTTTGCGCGAAAGCGCCGCGGCGAACCCGCGTAATATACCTCGCCGTAGCGTCCGATAATGAAATCCTTTGCAGCGGCAAGCGCTTCCTCGGACAGGCGGAGCGAGTCAGTACGCATATAGGTAATCAAACCGACCGTTCCCTCACCCGTAATATCCACGCCCTCATAGAGCTGCTGCGCAACCGCCATCGTGCGGCGCGGCGTCATATTGAGCTTGCGCGACGCCTCCTGCTGGAGTGTGGAGGTAATAAAGGGCGGTGTGGGATTTCGGCGCTTTTCGGTGCGTTTGATGGCAGCAATGGAGAATTCCTTTCCCGCAACGTCGCGGATGATCTCATCGACCTCCGCCTCGCTGTGCAACTCGCGCTTTTTCCCGTCGCCGTAATAGCGGACAGTAAAGCTGCCCGCCTTGTCCACGCAGCGCAGAAGCGCGTCAAGTGTCCAGTACTCCTTCGGTATGAACGCCTCAATCTCGCGTTCCCGCTCGACAACCAAGCGGGTCGCAACCGACTGCACACGGCCGGCAGACAAGCCTCTGCGGATTTTTTTCCAAAGGAGCGGACTGAGCTGATAACCGACAATGCGGTCGAGAATACGCCGCGCCTGCTGCGCGTCAACCAAATTATAATCAATCTCTCTCGGCTGCTCGATGCTCTTTGTCACGACGCCCTTGGTAATCTCATTGAAGGTAACGCGCTTCGCCTTTTCGTCTGGAATCGCAAGGAGCTGCTTCAAATGCCACGAGATCGCCTCACCCTCGCGGTCAGGGTCGGTCGCGAGATAAACACAGCTTGCCTTATCCGATGCCTTTTGCAGTTCGGAAATAATCGCTTCCTTACCCGCCATCGGGCGATACTCCGGCGTAAAATCATGCTCGATATCTACACCCATCGTGCTTTTGGGCAGATCGCGCAGATGTCCCATACACGCCTCGACGCGATAGTCTGCACCCAAATACTTCCCTATCGTTTTCGCCTTGGATGGCGATTCAACAATGACCAGATTTGTTCCCTTTGCCATGCAGGGGCCTCCGATTTCACTCAAATTTTCGCTGATAACAGTTCCCAGCTGATCTGCTTGCAAGGCCTTTGATCTGCAGCAGCGTCAGCGCAGCCATCACGCGTTGTGACGGCAGGGCGCAGGCTGCGACCAGTTCGTCCGCATACTGCGGCTGACCCGTCAGCACGGAATAGACCTTTTGCTCGTCCTCCGTCAGCGGCGGCTTCTCTTTTTCGTCACTATAATCCTTCATCGCAGGAATGTCAACGACTTTTTTGTCGCCGCCCTCCTCGAATACCACGGGAGAGTAAACAGGCAGCGCCTTTTGGAAGCGTATCTGATAGATACGGTGCATTGCCTCCATTGCCCGACCGTCCGTAAGCTTGTCCGGAAACAGATGCTGATATTCCCTTAAAAGCTCCCAGCCGTTTTCGACCAAGAACGCGCCCTCACGAAGCAGGCGGTTGCTTCCCTCGCACTGCTTCACGCCAATGTTTCCGGGGATGGCGAACACGTCGCGTCCCTGCTCCAGTGCGTGCTCCGCCGTAATGAGTGCGCCGCTCTTTTCGGGCGCTTCGACAACGAGAATGCCGAGAGACAGGCCGCTGATCAGCCGATTGCGCACGGGGAAGTTGCCACGTTCAGGCGGCGTATTCGGCGGAAACTCACTGAGAAGGCAGCCGTGCTGCTCGATCTCGCGGAACAAAAAGCGGTTCTCGCGCGGATAAACTACATCCACACCGCAGCCAAGCACGCAAAGCACGGGCATAGTCGAATCCAGCGCGCCGCGCAGTGCCATTGTGTCGATGCCGCGCGCACCACCCGAGACAACTATGCCGCCGCTCGCTGCGATCAGCTTGGAAAACTGCTTCGCGTGCAGCAGGCCGTAAGCGCTGCACCGCCTTGATCCGACCACACCGATCACCGCTTCATCATCAATGTGCGGAAATGTCCCCTTATAATAGAGTACCGCCGGCGGGTCGGCAATATTCTTTAAGCGGTTTGGATATTCCTCGTCGCCGTAGGTCAAAAGCGAAATGCCTTTGTTGTCACAATCGGTAAGGATGCGTTCCGGCTCGTCGAGCGATTTATCTAACAAGCCCTCGAGCCAGCGGCGCTCAAAGCCCTCCGTCTGCGCATACTCCGCCTCACCCATCTCGTAGATGCGCTCCGCCGTGCCGTACAGGCGCAAAAGCGCCGCGCAGCCGCGTGTGCCGATTCCCTTGCGCGTTGTCAGCCATATCCAATGCTTCAGCATATCTTTCTCTCTTTCGATCGCTTCAGTATTTCATCTTCCACATCACGAGCGCCGCCGCAACAGCCGCGTTGAGCGACTCACAGCGCGGCTGCATCGGGATGATGAGCTGCCGATCCGACGCCTCCAAAAGCCGCTGACAAATTCCCTGTCCCTCACTGCCGATTACAACGAGGTCATTCCGAATATCCGCTTGCCGCAGATCTGCAGCGCACTCCGAAAGGGCAGTGGCCGTAATGCGGATTTCCTTTTCTCTGCAAATACGGAGAACATCCGACAGTTCCGCACGCTGCGGCACGGTGCGGAACACCGCTCCCATCGAGGCGCGAACCGTCTTCTCAGAAAATGGGTCGGCGCAACCGTTCGTCAGCAGAACTGGAATATCAAATGCGTCTGCCGTACGCAGAATCGTGCCCAAATTCCCAGGGTCTTGGAGGCGGTCAAGCAGGAGCATCCCTTCTCTGATTTCAGCTGTCTCGCGCTTCGGAAGCGCACAGGTAAAGATCACACCCTGCGGCGTCTTCATGCTTGAAAGGCTATGCATTAGTGAGGAAGGAATTTCCGCCACACGCACGGAGGACGGAAGTGCGGGAAGCGTCTCTCCCTCGGAAATGACCACAGTTTTCAAATGCGGATACCACTTACACGCTTCCTCTAACAGCTTGAAGCCGTCGGCGACAAATTCATCGCATTCCTCACGGTAAGCGCGAGAGGTCTGCAACCTTCGAATGTGCTGAAGCAAAGAGTTCTGACTACTGGTGATCCGCTCAGCCATATATTTTCTCCATTCGTGTTTTATCTTTCAATTCAAGGATATAATGTGATACATTATAATATTATACACAGTTCTGTCAAGCATTGCAATATCAGCCGATATAAAATTTTGTCCTGTTTTGCGTCAATCATACGCAAAGCTCCCCGCAAGGCGTTACCCTTGCAGGGAGCTTCGTGCCATCTCGCTATCGAATTAATTTGATAAAGGCTTTCACAAGTTCTCGGTCAACCGGCGCCGAGAGATTGCCGTCTCTCTTAAAGCCGCTGCCGATGATCGCGCCGTCAGCATACTGCCACAGCGCTGCGGCATTTTTTGCGTTCAAGCCGCTGCCGATCAATAGCGGGATCGACAGTCCCTGCTTTATTTCGCATATCAGCGCCGTATCGGGCGCAATACCGGTCGCGCGGCCTGTCAAGATTGCGGCATCCGCGCCGGAGGTCTGTATATCATGTGCTTTTTCCTGTAAGCTTCGATCGGCAGTGATTGCGTGGCTTCCGTGCTTGACCTGAAAATCGCCGAAAACCATGATATCCTTTGCGTCGATCGCAGCGCGATATCGCAGCAGCTCGGGCGCAGCAGCGCCAATATAACCGCTGTTGCTGATATAGGCGTTCATCAAGTTGAAGCAGCGGATAAAATCGGCTCCGACTGCTTTTGCAATCGCCATCGCCTGTATCGCGCCGTTCAGATGCACATTGATCCCCAACGGCAGCTCAGGAAAACGCGCTTTGATCGCAGTCGCCGCGACCGTCAGAAACGCAACCGTTTCCGCGCCGATCTCGCTGCCTATGTGATAAGGCGTATCAAATTGATTCTCGATTTGAACGGCATCCACGCCGCCTTCCGCCAAGCCCTCCGCATCACGAAGGGCAAGATCATAGATCTCCTCCAAGTGTCCGAGATAGCGAGGGCTTCCCGGCAGCGCTTTCAGATGCACCATGCCGATCACGGGTTTTTTGCCGTTCCAAAGCTTCGTAAACATAATTTACGCTCCCACGATCTGCACATAAACCGTGCGCTCTCTCGGACCGTCAAATTCAAAGAAATATATCTCCTGTGACCCGCCGAGCTTCAGTTCGCCGTCTGAAATAGGAAAGGTCTGCTGCGCATTCGTCAGGATCGACTTTAGATGCCCCGCAGCGTCCGTGGCAGGATCACAGGTATGGGCAAACGGCGTGTCGATCGGCACGAGCTTTCGAACGAGCCGGTCTACATCAGTCAGTGCATTCGGGTCAATACCGCAGGCAATCAATACGCCCGCCGTGGAATGCGGCGTATAGACAAGGCAAAGACCCTCCCGTACGCCACTCTTTGCGGCAGCCGCGCGCACCTCCTCCGTGATATTGTAAAGCTTATGCTTTTCCGTTGAAATATGTAATACTTCCATGGTATCGGCTCCTTATACCTGCCAACCCGCGACAGGACCCGTGTACAGCAGGTCGATCACATGCTTCAGATCCACATCATGCGGTGCGTCGGGATCCTTGAAGGACAGGCGCGAAAGCTCGCAGGCGAACAGATGCAGCACGACCATGCTTGCCAAAACTGCGGCATACTCGCTCAGCTCCGAGATAAACGGCGCGACCTTCACAACATTTTCTGTCTCCTCGCAGGCAACATCGCCGACCACAAGGACGCGCGCACACTGCGCCTTGGCATACTCCACGACCTGCTGCTCACGATGGTCGCTGAGGTTGTTGCCGATGACGATCACGGCGTCGGCGCTCTTAATGGCAAAGCCGTTCAGATGCAGATATTCCTCGGCGTTTGTCGTCATAATGCGGCAGCGGTTCGTCTCGATGATCTTCGCTGCGCCGATCATACTCGCGGTTCTTGCTGGCCCGCTGCCGGCAAAGGCGTAGCAACGCGCCTCAAGGAATTTCTGCGCGTTCTGTTTGATCTTCTCATATTCCTCGGCATAGATCCTGCGGATGATCTGCGGTGTTTTCGTCGTCAACTCCTCTGCCAGCGCCTCGCAAGCTGTGCAATCGCCGCCCTTTTCCTTACCGAGCGCTGCGGCAAGCGCAAACATCAATGCAAGACCGCTTGTGCTGGTCTTAGTCGGGAAGGACTTGGAAACACCCGTCGCCGTGGTAACAAGCGGTGCAGTGCAGTCCTTGCCGAGCGGACTGTCAGCATGGTTCGTCACGCCGACGGCAATGCCCTTGCAGGCATTGACATATTCAAGCGATTTCAGCACATAGAGCGACTTGCCGGATGAGCTGAACAGAACGACTATCGTCTTTTCGTCCACCTTCGGCTGAAGCAGATAAAAGTCATATGCTTCGTAGCCAAACGCCTCAACGCCCGCATATTTGCGAAATGCGTGTGCGGCGGCAAAGCCGATAAAATAGCAGTCTCCCGAACCGACGATATAGACCCGTTCCACATCTTTGCCAAGCGCGGCAAGCTCAGAAAGACGATCTTTGAGCTGCTTCATGCAGTTCTCGATGGCATCTGCCTGTTCCAGCATCTCATTTGGAAAATAGTACTCGTTCCAATCAATTTTCATCGTTTACTCCCCTGCTTTCTTCAAATATTCATCAATTTCTTCCCGCTGCGGCATCGAACGGGCACCGGAGCGCGTAACAGAAATACCCGACGCGACCGAGGCAAATCGCATTGCCTCCTCGACCGAGCTTCCCTCCATCTCCGCGCAGACAAAGGCAGCGGCATAGGTATCGCCCGCGCCTGTCGCATCGACGGCGACATGCTCCGTCGGAAGTGCACGGAAAACGACATTGCCTGCGCTATCCATCAGATAGGAGCCTTCCTTTCCGCGCTTGACGATAAAGGTCTGGCCCTCCGACGGTGTCAAGGCGAGAGCATCCATTTCGCTCTGACCTGCAAGCACGACGTCGCTCATCGCGCAGAGTTTCTGCATCGATGCCCTAACCGCAGGCGGCACTGCGTCAGGCGGATAGCGAAGGTTCGGGTCAAAATAGATCCTTGCGCGGCCCTTCCACGACGGCAGCACCTCAAAAATACTCTCCTCCGCCGGGTGAATGCCAATCATTACTCCCGAAACGAAAATTGCATCCGGCTGCACCTTATCCAAATAGCGGACATCCTCCGGCTTCAGCTTCTCATACGCCGAGCCGTTCGCCAGAACCCAAATTGTCCGTTCGCCGTCGGGCGTGACGGCGATGATGACCAGACCGCTGGCTGTCTCCGGATCGAGCGGGATTCCCTCGTTATTAACATGGTAGTTTTGCATATCGTCCTTGAGGTAATGTCCGACCTCATCGTCTCCGAGTCGGCAGATGATGGAGGTATCCATGCCGAGCACACCCAGTCCCGCTGCGATGTTGCCGCCCGTACCGCCGCCGTTGCGCTTGAGCGGCGTACCATAGGTTCCGTCTCCGCAGTTGGGATAGGCAATGATGTGGGTCAGCATATCGGCAAAAATATCTCCGATGACAACGACTTTTTTCTTATTCGCCATATGAAACCTCCTTTACCGGGGTGCTCTTGCCAACTTTGCAAACATATCTCCGAAAACCGCGTCTCTGTAAATATATCGGCAGATCCGCGCGGTGTGCCCGACATCGGTCGAACAATCCCAACAGATCTCGTCCGTCAGCTTGGGCAGACGTACAAGCTCTGAGGGGCACCATGTCGGATTGACCATATAGGCGACCGTAGAGATATCCCAAATGATTCGGGACGGAGAGATCGCGGTATTGGTATAAGGCTCGCCCGCCTCGCCGTAATCATCCAGCCCTTTCCCGTAGGTCTTATGGAACAGGCGCAGCCAATTCATACCCATCTCCTGCGTAAGCTGGCTGACGACATTTTCCGTCAAATAAGTGCCGACACGGCTTTTTCCCTTCATATTGCGCTCCAGCTCCGGCGCGGTTACGGTCAGATTGGAGGCGACCGTCATGCACGGAACGAGCACCAACGGTACGCCGCACTCGACAATCAGCTGCGAAGCAAGCATATCCTGCCCGAGGTTAAATTCGATGGTGTGCGGCCAGTAGAACGGCTGTCCCGCAAGCCAGACAACAACGATCTTTTTTATGATAGACGGATCCATCAAAATGGCGGAGGCGACATTCGTGATTTCTCCGATGGCGATCACATAAAGCGGCTCGTCGCTTTCGTGCGCGCGGCGAACCAAATCCCTTGCCGCCTCGCTCTCCACCGGTGTTTCTCGGTCGGTCAGATAGGACGGCGAGCCGCGGAATACCATTCCTTTCGGGTCGCGGTTCATCAGGGAGAACAGATGCAGGATCTCTTGATAACTCTGCTCCAGCCCCTCCTGCAAATCGGCGGTCATGGGAATATTGACATCCGCATTCATCATCCGCGCCAAAAAAGCAGAGGAGAAAGGGGCGGCGTAGATGGCCTGAACATCGAGGCGTTCCGGCGACATTAAGGCATAAGCAATAGCGAACTGGTCGTCCACCTCGTTATATGTATCTGAATCAATGACTGCACGGACTTTGCCCTTGGGCGGTACAAGGCGCAGCGCCCGTTCTTCGTCCGTTAAAACAGGAAATTTCACAGTAAACGCTTCCCTTCCGAAAAATTTTTCATCCACGTGCACCTGCGGGCCTTTTGGCTTTCAAACGGGAGCTTCTCGCTCTGAAGCGATCGGCATTTTGGAAGAAGATCATCACGATCAACAGGAACAGTCCGAGAACAACATTTTGGAAGGTGTCCGGCATGCCTGCGGCGATCAGACCGATGAAGATGATATTCAGGCTGAACTGGCTGATAAAGATGCCGAGGGTCAGATTACAGATACGTTGGAGCACCAACGCCAAAAGGATACTGATGAGGGGCTTAAATACGATGGTAACACTTCCGAGTCCGGTCTGCGCACCGACGGAGCCGGACTGGCTCAGCGTCAGGATGGCAGCCACAGAGAGGAAGATCCCGCCGTAGACAAAGGACTTAAATTTTACAAGTCCCGTTTTAATACCTGCGTTTTTAGCGACAAGCTCATTGCTGCCGACCGCACGCATATGGAAGCTGAATTTCGTATGATTGAAGATAAAATAGAATAAAAGCGCGGAGGCAAGGAACACGATGATGATATAGGGGGTAGAACCCAAGACGGCATATTTATTTTCGATCTGCACGAAACCAAACTGTCCGGCAAGCTGTTTACCGATGATCTCATAGATCATCGTCAGACCCATCGTTAGCACCAGCGACGGGATCTTGAGGACCTGATTCAGTGCACCGGTTACAACGGAGGTCAGGATCCCTGCGCCGAACGCGCCGAGGATCAGACCCGCCATACCGTATTTTGCGGCACAAAGTCCGCCGACGGCACCGCTGATGATCAGGGCAGAGCCTACCGTGAAGTCAAACACGCCGCAGATATTGCCATAGGCCACGGCGTATGCCGTGATCGTTGGAATGATCGACTGCAAAAAGATCGTATAGACACAATTCCAATTGCTGAAACGATCAAAGCAGATGCAGAGGAACACACAGTAGATAATAACCGGCAGCATCAGAGCCTTGACGGTATTTAGAAGAAATTTTTTCATAACAGATCATATCCTTTGAAGCAAGTTCCGGCAGGATGCTGCCCTGTACCGGTTGTGCGGGCAGGCAGAGCCGCCTGCCCGCACATTGTAAGGAGAATGAGAAAGGAAACAATGAAAAGGATTAGCTGTGGCGCGCAACGACATCCGCGACGGAGAAGGCGTCGAGCAACTCGTAGATATAATCGACCGTCACATCGGGGTTATTCTTCTTAATCATCTTCTGGCTGATCTCTTCCTTCGTGTAGATCGGCGTAGAGCCAAGGAAGAACTCGGTGTACTGCGCAGCCTCATCTGCGGAAGTCAGCTCGAGGTACGGAGTAATGATGATGGTAGCGCCGTCCTCGTTGATCGGCGTACCGAGCACCTTGTTGACCAGAATAACTGTAGACATCAGCGGGTCGATCTGCTGCTGGCCGCCGTAGGAAACATGGAAGGAACCCTCTGCGAGATAATCGCCCATGGTGGAGTCGAAGTCAATTCTGCCGACAATGACCTCGCCTGCCTTGCCGTTGTCCGCCAGCGCCTTTTCAATGGTGGGCAGTGCGGACGGACAATAGGTGCCGAGCAGCAGGATGCCGTCCATCTCGGGATAAGCGGCGATATAGCTGTTGATCGTCTTGGTCATGTCAGTAGTCACGGTGATGCCATAGGTTGTGTTCAGAAGATTGATGCCGGTCTCCTGCACGCCCTTTGCAGCGCCCTTGTCGCGGAGGTCAGAAGAGGTATCGCCCTTGGCGATGTTAATGCAGCAGAGGTTCTCAACGCCCATTTCCGCCATCTTCTTTACAATGTTCGCGGCACAGGCTTCGTCATCCTCATTGCAGCCGCCTGCAAACCACTTGGAAGCGTAGATCTGCGCACGGATGTCGTCGTCGCTGATGGTGCGGAACATGGTCGCCCAGTAGACGCCCGCTTCAGCACACATTGCATCGACCGTCGGGAGCATGGAGTCAGAGGCAGGCATGAACAAGATGCCATCAACATCGCGGCTGATCAGCTCGGTGATGTTGTTGATGAGGTTGTCCGCAGTCAGGTCGGTCTGCACCGTGATGAGCTCGCCGCCGGCAGCCTCAACCGCAACCTTAACGCTCTCGTAGATAGAGATCCATGTGGCGTCGGTGTTGGCTGTGTCCCAAGGGAAGCCGATTGTAAAGGAAGCATCTGTTTTTCCGCCTGTCTCGTCGGGCTTGTCCGCGTCATCGGAGCAGCCGACAAACAAACAGGCAACCATTGCCAGAGTCAGAATGAGTGCAATCAGTTTTTTCATTTTTATCTCCTCCAAATTATTTATTCACAGGGTTTGCCCTGTAAATTACTTGATTACCGCAGAGTTCTTGCGGTCGAACGAAAGGACGACGACAACGGTCAGGATAACCCCCTGTACAATCTGCTGCGTCATACCGTTGATGCCCGTTAGCGACATACCGCTTTTCAGCACGGCCATTGCAACGCTGCCCACAACAGCGGAACGGAAGCGCACGACCCAACCGCCGGTAAGCGGCATTCCACCGAAGAGAACCGCCAGGAGCACATCGAACTCAAAGGCGTTGCCCGTTCCCGACGAGGCAGTGCAACCGCGGATCAAAGTAAAGAAGCCGACCAATCCGCAAACAACACCCGACAGCACAAACGCCAGTAAGCGCACACGCTTGACGGAAACGCCGGACTGTCTTGCCGCCTCCTTCGACGAACCAACCGCGCGGCAATGCTTACCGTAAGCGCAATGCTCAAACAAAAAGTAAAGCACTGCAAGCAACACGAGGAAGGTCACGATCTTGACCCAATCCGCATCAAACGCCCGCATTGCAATCGGAACACCGACCGAGCCGTTGAGCAGCCAAGTGGTCAGTCCGCGGCAGATAAAGGACATTGCCAGTGTGCCGATAAATGACTCAACACGCAGATGTGCGATGGCAAAACCGTTGAGAAAACCAATCAGCAGTCCCGCGAGCAATGCAGCTGGCAGGATCAGCCACAGGCTGAGCTTCGCGGCAAAAGCGCCTGCCATAGCAGAAAAGCCGACGATCGCACCCACGGAGAGATCCAACTCCCCGAGTGCCATAACAAAGGTAAATGCCATTGCGCTCAGACCGATGGTGAAGAAGTTGTTAAAAATATTCAGAAGATTTCTCTCTCCAAGCAGCTTACCGTCTGTCAGAATTTCAAACAGAACAACGACCAAGAGAAGCCCGGCAAAAGAGAAGTTATTCAGCAGTAGCGTCTTGAGCCGTGCTTTGCGGCATGATTTTTTCAGCGCAGTTTGTGTTTCCATTTCATGCGCACCTCCTTCAAATCATCTTTTGAATCAGCTTTCCCTCTGTCAGCCCGTCCTTGCGCAGAAACTCGCCGGAGATATTGCCGTCCTTCAAAAGCAGAATTCTATCAGACATACCGATCAGCTCCGGCAGCTCCTCAGAGATCAGGACGATCGAGCGTCCCTCTTTTTTCAGCTCCTCAATGAGCTGATAGATCGCCGCCTTTGTGCCGACATCAATGCCCCTGGTCGGGCAGTCAAGGATCAGAATTTCCGCTCCCTTGCCAAGCCATTTTGCAAGCACAACCTTTTGCTTATTACCGCCGCTGAGGGTGTTGCAGAAGGTATCAACGGAATTCGCCTTGACTTCCATTTTCTTTGACCATGTCTCGGCGTGTTTTCTCTGCTTCTTCAAAGAGATCGGGCCGAGTCTTTTCAGATCTCTGAGTGAGGGCAGGCAAATATTGTCTTTGACGCTGCACACCAACATCATGGATTCCGTATCGCGGTTCTTTGAAACATAAGCCATGTTGTGTTTCACCGCCCATGACGAATTCTTTACTTTTTCTTTCCCGTCCTTCAGGACCTCTCCGGAGGACGGCGTGATCAAGCCGAACATCGCTTTTCCGAGGGTGTGCATACCGCAGTCGCTCAGACCGCCGATGCCGAGGATCTCGCCCTTATGCAACGCGAGCGTCGCATTTTTTACCTCACCTGCAGTCACACCGCGCATTTCCAGCACGATCTCATCGCTGATATTCTCGCCGGAATCCTCACGATAATAATGCCCCGAAAGCTCTCTGCCGATCATGAGCTGGCGAATCCCCTCTGCGGAGAAGTTCTCTTTCTTCAAATTCGCTGTCAGCACACCATCGCGCAGGATCGTGAGCGAATCACACATTCGCATAATCTCGTCAATATCATGAGAAATAAACAGCACAGCGCCGCCGCTGTCGCGAACCTTGTGCATTAAGCGGTAAAGGATCTCTCGACCAGAGATAGAAAGCGCAGTCGTTGTCTCGTCCACCACCCAAAGCTTCGGTTGCGCATAGAGCGCTCGGGCAAGCTCGACCAGCTTTCTGTCCTCAAAGGAAAGCGTGTCAATCATTTCCGCCGGGTCAATATTCGTGACGCCGATGTTCTCCAGCGCTCTTCTAGCCTCGGCATTCATTTTCCGCACATTCAAAACGCCGTGCTGCACAAACATGGCTTCTTTGCCGAAAAAGATGTTTGCCGCAATAGAAATCTTCGGAATCGTTCCCTGTTCCTGCACAACCATGCTGATGCCGTGATTCATTGCATCGACTGTGTTGCCGGGATGATATTCTTCACCGCAAAGGAACATTTTACCGCTGTCATATTTCTGCATGCCCGCTGCAATGGAGGAGAAGGTTGATTTTCCCGAACCGTTCTCTCCAACCAAGCCTCGGATTTCGCCGCCGCATATCTCAATATCAAAGTCCGCCAACGCCCGCACCTGTCCAAAGCTCTTGCAAATCTTTTCGGCTCTGAACAGACACTTTTCAGGATCCCGCATGATCGCGCACCTCACTTAGACTCAAGTGTTTTTGTTTCTATCTTCATTATACGGATCGACTGCAAAACAAAAAAGATGACTTTTTTCATTTTTTGTTCAAAAAACAAATCAAAAAAACTCCGCCTCACAAAAAGTGAAGCGGAATTTTGTACACTTTGCACAATTTCATTTCGTAGGGAAAAGGATCGTGATCGTTGTTCCCTGCCCGAGCGCACTTTGGATCGTCATGCCGTCGGCGCTGCCGTAGAGATAGTACAGTCTGGCGCGGATATTGGAAAGACCGATCTTATTTCCGCGTTCCTCGGGCAGCTTGACCGCTCTGCGCACTTGCTCCAGACGCGCCTTATCCATGCCCGCACCGTTATCCGAAACACGCAGCAGAATCCCTTGTTCCGTTTTTTCTATGCTGATTCGGATCTCGCCGTTGATCTCGCCGCTTTCTTCATTGATAAGACCATGAAACAGGGAGTTCTCCACCAACGGCTGGATCATATTCTTCGGGATCTGCTCCTCTCGCAGCATCTCCTCCACCTGCCAGCAAAACTGCAAATCGCCACCGTACATAAAGCGCTGTATCACGATATACTGCTCGACCACACGGATCTCGTTTGCGATTGAGTCGGTAATCTCAATATCGTTGACGCGGAGGCGATCGCGAAGGATTGTCATCAGGGCAGTATTCACGGTAATCACATCGTCGCAGCGTCCTTTTCGCGCAAGATAATTGATGCTGTTGATGGTATTGCAGATGAAGTGCGGATCGATCTGGCTGATCAGCAGACTGAATTTTGTCTGCTGCTCTCTGCGCTCCTTCTCCGCGATCAGCGCAATACTGTTTTGCAGATCGTCGAGCATCTTATTGTAAGACTGCTGCAGCAGCCCGATTTCATCGTTGCTACCGATAGGCACCTTTTGGGAGAGATTTCCCTTGGCAGCACCGTCCATCGTATGAGACAGCGCTATGATCGGCTGCATCATCGCGCCGAGGCTTCTTGACAAAACCGCAAGAATAAGGATCAGAAAGATCGTAAGAGCAAGCATCAAACCGAGTGAATACGGTGCCAGAGAGTGGAGGATTGTGGCATCGGAAACAAAGGATGTAATGCTCCATTTGCTTGTCACGCCTTTTCTGACCATCGCAGTGCCGCCGTCGGTTTTGATCCTGTCCGAAAGCGCGGCATCCGGCGTAACCGCAGCCGTCCTGTCCGCCCACTTTTCATCTCCCGCACTGTAGAAGATATTCCCTTCGGAATCCCGCAGCAAATAATAATCAAAGTTATTGTCTCCGATCACGCTGACATCATACAGCGTATCGTTCAGCGTTGCAAAAACGACAAAGGTACACCACTGGTTGTTCTGATAAAAATTCCGTGCGTAGGCAACCGTGTAATACCTGACATGGTTAAGCGTCACCTCATATACCGGAGAAAGCCTGCGGCCGAACTCCGCCTCGTGAATCCTGAGGTACCACTCGGAACTCAACATTGCATAGTCCTCGTCGCAGATTCTGCTCAGGGAATCCAGCAGCGGTATCCCGTTCACCTCGATAAACACCGCGCGCACCATGCCCTCATAGCTGGTCAAATTGTTCAGCGACAGCATGGCAATATTCTTGCTTGTCGTTGTGGGATTGGAAAAATAGCTTTGAATGCCCGCATTCTGCGCAACGGAAAGGGCGAGGTTCTCCGTATAGTTTTCTAAAAAGGTCAGCGTATTTTCCATACGCCGCACGATTTCCTCATTGCCGTTCTCTGCCATTTTTACGGCGCGATCCTGTAAGGAGGGGATCCATGCCACGGCAGAAATGACCAGTGAAATAAAGAAGGTGCATATTCCGACCTGAACAATGCGCTTTGTGATCTGCTTGCGGATCGACTTTCGTTTCATTCGTCCGACCTCCCGCCTTTTCTGTATTCTGCGGGATACATACCGACCTTTTTAAAAAACACCTGGCTGAAATACTGGCTTGTCTGATAGCCGACCGCCGTACAGATCTCATAGATCTTCGCGTGACCCTTTTGCAGCAGCCGTTTCGCCGCCTCGATGCGGACATCGGTGATGTAATTCTTCAAGGTCACTCCCGTTTCCTGCTTGAACAGCGCGCACAGATAACCGACACTGATATGCAGACTGTCGGCAATGTCGTTGAGTGAAAGCTCCGCATCGGCATAATGCGAATGTACAAAGGCAATAGCGTCGTTAACTGTTCTGGAATATGCGTTTGCCCGCTGCGTGTCCAGCAGAGAGAGCAGCTCAGCAGTCTTTTCCGTTAGCCATTGACAGATGCTCTCCGCGTTCATCCATTGCTCCCAATGGTTCTCCGCGCTGAGATCCGGCCGGAGCAGGCGTTCCGGCAGCGCTTCAATCCGCCGCGCAAGGGTAAAGTATACCTCGCGGGAGATCTCAAGCAGCACACGGCGGTCAGCACAAGCAATGATTGCATCATACAACACTCTGAGAAAAGCAGCAGCAGCCTTCGCATCTCCTTTCTCGAGGATCGCCGCAAATTCGGACGTATCAAAGTTCGGTGCCGGTGCATCACAATGCGGCAGTCGTTCCAGCAGGATCAGGGAATGCTCCCGCATAAAATACTTTGCGGAAAAAACGCGCGGGTTGTTTTGGAGGAAGCGCCGAAGCTCGTAAAAAGTCATTGGACGCATTGCCAAATAGAGGGTAAAAGACGCCTTACTCTTTTCCTGAAGCAGGCTTTGCACTAAAGCGGAGCTTCTGTTCAAGCAGTCATAGGTACGGAAAGCGGAATTGTCCCGCGTCTCCAGCACAAGGAGTGTCCTGCTGTCGGAAAGTGTACTCGCACAGACAAAGGTCAGGTCGGGATAATTCACTCCGCGCAGGAGCTGCTTCAGTTCTGCCTGCGGGAGGCGGTGCATCGGCAGTTCTTGAGCACCGTTGAACATGACAGGTGCGTTCTGCTCCACTACCATAAATGCGAACTGTTTTCTGAGCATCATCTCCGCCTCGGCTGAAACCGGTGCGTCAGGGAGTACAAAGAACGTTTCGATCATTGTATCCGTAAGGATATTTCGATTCTTTGTCTGCTTTTCCGCCAAATCGCGCAGCTTTGCAAGCAGCGTTTCCAAGCTGTAGGGCGTGATCTCGCTTTTTATAATATAGTCGGTGATCCCCTGCTGGATCGCAGAACGGGCATAGGAAAAATCCTCATAAGCCGTCAGGAGCAAAAGCAGCACCTGTTGATCTACCTCACGAATTCTTCGAATCAACTCGATCCCGTCCATGATCGGCATTTTAATGTCCGTGATGATAATTTGCGGACGAAGTTGCATAAACTTTGTAAACGCCTGCGCACCGTTAAACGCAGTAGCGACGATCTCAAAGCCAAGCGCTTCCCAGTCTACAATCGTGCAAAGATCCTCGATGGCAAGGCGCTCATCGTCCACGATCATGATCCTGATCGCATTCTGCATTCTTTCTATCATCCTTTCTCTCTGCATCACGCAGCCAATATGCCGCTCAGCGGATCGTAATCTCCTTTTCTAAAATAGCAAACAGCATACCGATTGTCAAGGCAGGGTTCGTCAATCAGACTTTTTATCCGTTATTGCTCCTGCCATACTACAAGTTGATTTTCTGCTGCAAACAGAAACAAAATGCAAATGTTCATCCGGCAGGTCTGCTATGAGAAATTACCAAAAAAGAACAGCAAAGTGCTACCAAATATAGACAGATGCACAAACTTTTCCCACAGGACAAATTTTCTCCAATTTCCTCTTTACTTTCTTTCACTAATGTGCTAATTTATTAGTGCAGTAAATCGTTAAAGAAACACTTGGGAATTTCGTTGAGCGACGCACCCGATTTGTTCGGAGGTTCCCTAAGAAAAGGAGAGTATGAAAATGAAAAAGAACTGCAAACGTCTCGCCATGCTGACCGCACTGATCCTGCTTCTGTCACTCTTTAGCGCATGCAGCAAGGAGGATAAGGGATCTGACCTGGCTTATGTAAAGGAAAAAGGCGTACTGGTCATCGGCATCACCGACTTTGCTCCGATGGACTATCAGGACGCAAGCGGCAACTGGATCGGCTTCGATGCCGACCTCGCCGCCGCCTTTGCCAAATCGCTCGGAGTCAAGGCAGAGTTCGTCGAGATCAACTGGGGCACAAAGGAGCTGGAACTGGAAAACAAAGGTATTGACTGTGTTTGGAACGGCATGACCCTGACGGACGGTGTCAAGAACGCTATGAGCACCTCGAATCCCTACTGCAAGAATTCGCAGGTCGTTGTGCTCAAACAAGCGGTTGCCGCAGAATATCAGTCGGTTGACACGCTCTCTTCGCTTCGCTTCATCGTAGAGGACGGCAGTGCGGGTGCGGAAGAGCTTGACGCACTCGGCATCTCTTACTTGGCGGCAGAGACGCAGGCAGACGCGCTTTTGGAAGTTGCGTCCGGCTCCGCAGACGCCTGTGTCATTGACCTGCTGATGGCAGGTGCGATGATCGGTGAGGGCACGAGCTATCCCGACCTTGTGTATACCGTCAGTCTCAACTATGAGGAATACGGCGTCGGCTTCCGCAAGGGTTCCGATCTCACTGATCAACTGAATGCCTTCTTTGCGAAAAACAGCGCCCTGATTGCCGAGCTTGCGCAGACCTACGGCATTCAGGAGAACATCCTCGCCAAATAACGAGATGCTTGCAACGGTATTTGCCGCGCTGTGCGACGGCTTTCTGCGGACACTCGAGATCTTTGCCCTGACGCTTTTCGGCTCGCTTCCGCTCGGACTTATTGTCGCGTTCGGGTCGATGAGCGGTTTCAAGCCGCTCTCTCTGCTGACCCGTTTTGTGGTGTGGATCGTGCGTGGTACGCCGCTGATGCTGCAGCTTTTGGTCATCTATTACTGCCCGGGTCTGCTGTTTGGCGTGCAGCTTTGGGGGAGCGGAACAGCAGGACGCTACACTGCTGCCCTGACTGCATTCATATTGAATTATGCCTGTTATTTTTCCGAAATCTACCGCGGCGGCATCGAAGCAATCCCGCGCGGACAAATTGAGGCGGGACAGGTGCTCGGCATGAGCCGCAAGCAGATTTTCTTCCGCGTGACGCTTTTGCAGGTCGTAAAGCGCATTCTTCCGCCGATCTCAAACGAGGTTATCACCCTTGTCAAGGACACCTCATTGGCGCGCGTCATCCTCGTTTATGAGATCATTTGGGAAGGGCAGTCGTTTATCCGCAGTGACGGTCTGATTTGGCCGCTGTTCTGTACGGGACTGTTTTACCTCGCTTTCACGGGCTTGCTGACGCTCCTGTTCAACCGTTTGGAACGAAAACTGGATTATTTTCGCGTGTGAGGTGCGCATATGACAGTATTAGAGGTCAAAAAGCTGCAAAAAAGCTTTGATAAAACATGCGTTTTGGAAGACATCTCCTTTACACTGAAACGCGGGCAGTGCCTTGCCGTGATCGGCTCGTCCGGCAGCGGAAAGACGACACTGCTTCGGTGCCTGAATTTTTTGGAGCGGGCAGACGGCGGCGAAATACTTTTGGACGGCACTGCACTCTTTGACGCCGCCGCACCGAAGTCCGATACAGAGCGCGATATTCGAAAAAAACGTCTGCACTTCGGACTCGTCTTTCAGAATTTCAATCTCTTTCCGCAGTATACGGCGTTGGAGAATGTGACGCTTGCGCAGCGCCTTTCCGCGCAAGAGCGCGGCGAAGGTAAGCAGATGTTTGCGAAGCTCGAGGAAAAGGGCAGACAGCTTTTGACGCAGGTTGGGCTTGCGCATCGAATGGACAGTTACCCGCATCAGCTCTCGGGCGGTCAGCAGCAGCGCGTCGCCATTGCGCGGGCACTTGCTGGCGAACCGGATATTCTCTGCTTTGACGAGCCGACCAGTGCGCTCGATCCCGAGCTGACGGGTGAGGTGCTGAAGGTCATCCGCTCGCTTCGGGAGCGTGAAATAACCATGATTATTGTCACACACGAGATTCGTTTTGCCCGCGAAGTCGCAGACCGCGTGATCTTCATGGACGACGGAAGAATTGTCGAGGCAGGCACGCCCGCAGAAGTCATTGACACCCCGCAGGCAGAGCGCACACGCCGCTTTTTGGAACGCTACAGCGAATAAGGTCAGCCCCGCAGATACGTTGCCGTACTCTGCGGGGCTGTCTTTGGGCGGCTTTGTTTTTTAGGCAGGAAGAAGCAGCATCGCCGCTCGGAAAGTATTCCCGCTCCCCTGCTCCGACGCATCAGTCAATCTGTGCAAGGCAGAGCTTTCCCTCTGCTCTGGTCTTCTTCATATCAATGATCCGCTGGTTTTCCGAGCCGCGAAAACGCAGTGCGAGGTTCTTCTGTTCCTGAATGAATCTGCCGTCCACAAGAATATCAATTCGATCAAGGATTTCGTCCGTTACCTCCGTATATCTGCATCCCCCGGGGACGAGGTCTTTGTCATAGGTAAAGCCGGTATATACCCAAATGTCTCTTTCCGGCAACTCGGTTCCGACGCGTCGAATCAACTTGATCAGCTCTCGCTGATTGGACGGCTCAAACGGCTCACCGCCGAGGATTGTCAGGCCGTTGTAGTACGGCTTTGCCAGCTCATCCATGATCCTCTGCTCCATTGCGGAATCGTAACGGATGCCATAGGCAAAGTCCCAAGTCTCAGGCTGAAAGCAGCTCGGGCAGTGGTTCGTACAGCCCGAAACAAAAACGCTCACGCGTATTCCGCTGCCGTTGGCGCAATCCGCCACGATGATTTCGCCTACATTCATATCATTTCACCTCAAGCAGTTACCTCATGTCCCGATTCTTTCGAGACAGGAGTCTGTTTTTTATCCCATCGTCTTGCACGAAAGATGCAGGACTCTGTCGCGGATCTCCTGCGTTCTGCCCTGATTCCAATACTGCGTGCCGATATAGCCGCAGGTACGCCGTGCCACGTTCATTTTGCTTTGGTCGCGGTTACCGCACTGCGGGCAAACCCATACCAGCTTGCCGTCCTCGTCCTCTTGAATCTCGATTTCCCCATCAAAGCCGCAGATTTGGCAGTAGTCGGATTTGGTGTTCAGCTCAGCGTACATAATATTATCGTAAATAAACTGCATGACCTTCAGCACCGCGTCAATGTTGTTCTGCACATTGGGAACCTCGACATAGCTGATAGCGCCGCCGGGCGAGAGCTGCTGGAACTCTGCCTCAAAGGACAGCTTGGTAAAGGCGTCGATCTCCTCCGTGACATGGACATGGTAGGAATTTGTGATATAGCTCTTGTCTGTAATGCCCGGAATAATGCCGAAGCGCTTTTGCAGACATTTCGCGAACTTGTAGGTCGTCGATTCCAGCGGCGTGCCGTAGAGGCTGAAATCAATATTGTGCTTTGCCTTCCATGCCTTGCAGGTGTCATTCATATGCTGCATGACGGAAAGAGCAAACGGCTTTGCCGCCTCGTCGGTATGGGACTTTCCGGTCATGTACTTCACGCACTCATAAAGGCCCGCATAGCCTAAAGAGATGGTGGAATAGCCGCCGTAAAGGAGCTTGTCGATCGGCTCTCCCTTTGGGAGTCTCGCCAATGCGCCGTACTGCCACAAAATCGGCGCGGCATCGGACAATGTGCCCTTCAGACGTTCGTGGCGGCACAAAAGCGCCCGATAACACAGGTCAAGCCGCTCGTCGAAAATCTTCCAAAACTTGTCCATATCCCGACCGGAGGACAGAGCCACGTCTACCAAATTGATCGTGACCACGCCCTGATTGAAGCGGCCGTAATACTTCGGCTGACCGTTCTCGTCCACATAAGGCGTCAGGAAGGAGCGGCAGCCCATGCAGGTGTAGCAATGTCCCTCGCCGTTTTTGTCCACCTTCAGCTCGAGCATTTTCTTTTCGCTGATATAGTCGGGCACCATCCGTTTTGCGGTGCACTGCGCTGCCAAGCGGGTCAGATACCAATAAGGCGTGCCCTCGCGCACATTGTCTTCCTCCAAAACATAGATCAGCTTCGGGAAAGCGGGCGTGATCCAAGCGCCTTTTTCGTTTTTCACGCCTTCACAGCGCTGAAGGAGCGTCTCCTCAATAATCAACGCCAAGTCTTTTTTCTCCCGCTCGCTGCGGGCTTCGTTCAGGTACATGAACACGGTAATAAACGGCGCCTGTCCGTTCGTGGTCATCAGGGTAACGACCTGATACTGAATGGTCTGCACGCCGCGGCGGATCTCCTCGCGAAGCCGCTGCTCCACCACCTTGTCCACCTTTTCCGCCGTGGGTTCGATTCCGAATTCCTGAAGCTCCTGCAGCACGGCCGCGCGTATCTTCTCCCTGCTGACCTGCACAAAGGGTGCTAAATGGGTCAGGCTGATGGACTGACCGCCGTACTGGTTGGAGGCCACCTGCGCAATGATCTGCGTAGCGATGTTGCAGGCTGTCGAGAAGGAATGCGGCTTCTCAATCATCGTGCCGGAGATCACCGTACCGTTTTGAAGCATATCCTCCAAATTCACCAAGTCACAGTTGTGCATATGCTGCGCATAGTAATCGGAATCGTGAAAATGGATAATTCCCGCCTCATGCGCTTCTACGATGTCCTTCGGCAAAAGGATTCTTCTGGTAATATCCTTGGAAACCTCTCCTGCCATATAGTCTCTCTGCACTGCATTGACTGTCGGGTTCTTGTTCGCGTTTTCCTGCTTTACCTCTTCGTTATTGCTCTCGATGAGGCTTAAAATCCGATCATCGGTGGTATTGGACTTTCGGATCAAGCTCCGCTTATAGCGGTAGGTAATGTATTGTTTGGCTACCTCGAAAGCACCGTGCGACATGATGGATTTCTCCACCATGTCCTGAATCTCCTCCACAGAGGGGCTGCGCCCCATCTCCTCGCAGCTGATCCGCACGCTGTCGGCAATGCGCTGTATTTGCAGCGGGGTCATACGGACGTTTTCTTCGGAAGCATTATTGGCCTTTGTAATTGCCATTTCAATTTTTTGAATATCAAAAACAACCTCTGCACCGTTTCTCTTGATAATTTTCATGACAGATTTCCTTTCTGATCGCGCTGTATCCTATCGTGCCGCACTAAGCGGCAAAGCTCTTCATTGCTCGCTTTCCGCGAGACAGTAAAAGGATTATACTACATATTGTATGGTTTTGCAAGCATAAAAACTAAATCTTGTTTTCTTTTTTCTCCTGCGGTATGGCGTAACGGTCCCTTGAGGTCTGATACTGATTCTTGATTAAATTCTTTCATCAAGAATCCCGTGTGCTACGTACACTCGCATCGTGCTAACGCACGCTGCGCCGTCTCGTGCAGAATTTGACGCACCTTCGGTGCTATAAAAAGCTATGAA
>SFIL01000020.1 GCA_004556205.1 Clostridiales bacterium
GGAGCTCCTCAGAAATATTCTCTACATCCGTGATAATTACATCTTCCAAATTCAGAAGTTTTGCTGTATAATTCTGACTGAGCATAGAGATTTCTCCTTTGTTGTGATTGGCGGTGCTTTTATAATAAAGGATTTTACCTCTATGCTCAACCTTTGACTATAGTGTTGGGGTCAGGCATCATTGCCTGACCCCAACATTTATTATAGAACCGTAAAACATGACGGGATGTCCCTGCTTGGGACATCCCGTTTGCGCTGCATGGAAAACTTGTATATCATTCCCATTTGTCGTTTTTTGGCATACGCTGTAATGAGCCGAGTAACGGTTCGGGAAGGAAGAAATGCGATGGGCATTACCAATTCTGCAAAAGAGCTGAGCACCGACCGCATCGAATGCGGCGGCTCCTTTCAAGTTACGCTGTCGGTGACGGCAGAGCCTGATATTCGCTCGCAGCCGACAGATATTGTGCTGATTCTTGACCGCTCGCGCAGTATGACAGGCAATCCGCTGACAAGCCTCAAAAAAGGTGCAGACAAATTTATTGACATTATTGACGAGGCAACCGACGGTGCTGCGGACGGGCAGATCGGCGGCGGCAGCCGTATTGGCATCGTCAGCTTTTCTACAACCGCGACACAGGACACCCAATTGATCACTTCGGTTCAGACGCTCAAAACGGCGGTAAACAGTCTTACTGCCGACGGCTCGACGAATCACGAGGACGCGTTTGTCAAGGCTCTGGCGCTGTTTGATCCTGCTTCCTCCAACGCAAAGGTTATGGTCATGTTTACCGACGGTGTTACCACAGCGGGAGGACCGCCTGCGCCCGTTGCGGAAGCGGCGAAGGCACAGGGCGTTACCATCTATGTCATCGGGCTTTTGGGCAACGGCGGTATCGACGAGAATGCGCTGCGGCAGTGGGCGACATCTCCCGACTACGTTGCAATCGCGCCCGACGACGAGGCACTGGAGAAACTGTTTGAGGACTTGGCGCACAACATTGCGAAGCCGGGCGCGACCAACATTGTCATTGTTGAGAAAGTCAATCCCTGCTTCCACATCACGTCGTTTAGCAAGCCGACAGTGGGTACTGCAACTCTTGTTGATGATACAACTCTGCGCTGGACGATCGAAAAGCTCGGCGTGCGTCACAGCGAATCTGCCGCATTGACATTCACGGTGCAGCACAACGGGGTTTGCTCCGGCACCTTGGCGGTCAACGATGAGATCACCTATACGGACGATGAGCACAACGAGGTTGAATTTGACTCACCGACAATCGAGGTCGAGTGCGGCAGTGATGTATTCCCCGAGGAGTGCCCGGAGCCTGTGGAAATCACCATCGGCGGCTGTGAGGACGCTGTGGAGTTCGATGCAGGGGAGCTGGAGCTTGAATCCTTGGGGCGTATTCTCCAGCTTGATGTAACAATCAAGAATGTGTGTCCGCATCGCCGCGTTGCCTTGGCAGTAATCGTCACGGAGCTTGACAACAAGGAAAATGAGTTTAAGCGCGGACTGAAAACTGTGGTCGTTCCCGCGCATAATCATCCGACCTGCCGTGATGTGAAGGTGCGCTGCATCAAGTTTGTCCTGCCTGAAGCGCTGGACGTTTCCGGAACGACGGATTCCATCTGCAATAAACGGAAATTCAACGCAAGATTTATCGCGCACTATATTGACAATGATTTCAGCTGCTGCCCGCAGCACAGCGTATAACGTAGAAGGAGAGCGCGCCCGATTCCGTTGGGAATCAGGCGCATACTTATGCCGTTTGACTTTCAAGCGCTTACGGAATCATCCTCCGAGGTAGGCTTTTTTCACCAGCTCGCTTTCTGCAAGCTCTGCGCCTGTGCCGGAGAGAGTGATCTTTCCCGTTTCGAGAACATAAGCGCGGTCGGCAATGTCGAGCGCCATACCTGCGTTCTGCTCAACGAGAAGAATGGTCGTTCCTGCTTTCCTCAGCTCACGAATGATGTCAAAGATCTGTTCAACCAAGATCGGCGCAAGACCCATGGAAGGCTCATCCAGCATCAGCAGCTTCGGCGAAATCATCATCGCTCTGCCCATCGCGAGCATCTGCTGCTCGCCGCCGGAGAGCGTACCGCCGATCTGCTTGCGGCGTTCCTTCAGGCGCGGAAAGTGCTGAAAGACATTGTCCAGCGCTTCGGACAGATCGCCCTTTCGCGTAAAAGCGCCCATTTCCAGATTCTCCTGCACCGTCATTTGCAGGAAAATATGTCTGCCCTCCGGCACATGGGCGAGCCCCAGTGAGACGAGTTTGTGCGCGACCGTGTGGGTGATGTCCTTGCCTAAAAACTCAATGCTTCCGCTCTTTGGGTGCATCAGACCGGAGACGGTCTTCAGTGTTGTGGATTTACCGGCACCGTTTGCGCCGATCAGTGCGACTGTCTCACCCTCGTCGACCTCAAAGGAGATGCCCTTAATTGCATGGATTGCGCCGTAGTAGACATGGATGTTATCAACCTTCAGCAGCATGATTGGCAGCTCCTTTCTTTCCGAGATACGCTTCGATGACAACAGGGTTGTCACAGATCTGCTCAGGTGTTCCCTTTGCGATGATCTTGCCGTAGTTGACAACGGCAATACCTTCGCACACACCCATGACCAAATTCATATCGTGCTCGATCAGCATGACGGCAATTTGGAAGGTGTCGCGGATGCGGATGATATGCTCCATCAGCTCCGCAGTCTCGGAGGGATTCATGCCTGCGGCAGGCTCATCGAGCAGGAGAATAGCAGGGTCGGTTGCGAGCGCACGGACAATTTCCAATCTGCGTTGTGCGCCGTAGGGGAGGGAATCCGCACGGTACTGTGCCATGTCCGCCATGCCCATGAAGTCAAGCAGCTCCAAGCATTTTTCACGCGCCTTCTTCTCAGCTTTGTAGTAACCGGGGGTGTGGAGCAGCGAGCTTGCGAAGGAGCATTTGATGCTGTTGTGCAGGCCGACCTTTACATTGTCGATGACGGACATTCCGCCGAACAGGCGGATATTCTGGAAGGTTCGCGCAATCCCGAGACGGTTGACCTGCGCGGTAGTCATGCCCTTTGTGTCAACACCGCGCAGAAGGATCGAGCCGCGCGTCGGTTGGTAGACGTTGGTTAAGAGGTTAAAAATGGTGGTTTTTCCCGCGCCGTTCGGTCCGATCAAGCCCGCGATTTCGGTCGGACCGATGGCGAGTGTGAAGGAATCGACAGCAGTCAGACCGCCGAAGTCGATGCCGAGGTTACGGATGTCAAGAACGGGCTGCTTGCCGATATCGCGTTCGGGGATGATGACGTCGGTCGGCAGGGGAACCATTTTTGTCTGCGGTTTATGACTCATTTTGACGCCTCCTTTCGGGAGAAGACGCGGTGGATCTTCTGCGAGCAGGTAAGCTTAAACTGCTTAAAGCGTGCGTCGGCGTTGAGAAGCATCATGAGAATCAGAACAACCGCGTAAATCAGCATGCGATAGTCGTCAAAGCCGCGCAGCAGCTCGGGCAGGACGGTGAGAAGGGCAGCAGCAATAATGGAACCGCGCAGATTGCCCATGCCGCCAAGGACAACCATGACAAGCACGCTGATAGAGGTGTTGAAGTTGAACTTCTTCGCCTCCACGGTGGAGTAATTCATGGCGAAGAGAACGCCCGCCATACCTGCGAGGATCGCGGAGGTCACAAACGCTTTCATCTTATAGGTCGTCAGATTCAAGCCGACGGATTCGGCCGCAATGGGATTGTCACGGATTGCCTTGATTGCACGCCCCTCTTTGCTATGGACGATATTCATAATCACAATCAGGGCGAAAAAGACCAACCCGATGCCCAAACCGAAGGTGGAGAGCCTCGCGGGAACGCTTGCGCCTTGCGGGCCTGCAATGATAAAATTACCGGAAAGATCCGCCGAGCCGAACATGGAAAAATGCAGCGCTCCGCCATCCATTTCGACATAGAGACATTCCAAAATATTGCGGATGATCTCACCGAAGGCGAGCGTGACGATGGCAAGATAGTCACCACGCAGGCGCAGAACCGGAATGCCGATCAAAAAGCCCGTAATTCCCGCCATAATGCCGCCAATCAGCATGGCAACGATCATAAGAAGAATGGGGGAAGTGATATATTGCTGAAAAAATGCAACTGCAATCACACCGGTGAAGGCGCCGACGCTCATAAAGCCGGCGTGACCGAGGCTCAACTCACCCAAGATTCCGACAGTGAGGTTGAGCGAGAGCGCCATGACGATATATACGCAGATGGGGATAAGCTGTCCGGTGAAGCTGCGCTTGAGCACGCCGCCCTCTTTGAGTACGGTGATAACGGCAAAGGCAATCACCAGCATCAGAAGGGTAATGAGATTTTGCCGCGAGGTTTTTGACTTCCATAGACGCATCTCAATCACCTCAAACTTTCTCGTTGATCTTCTTGCCAAGTAAGCCGTTTGGCTTCACAAGAAGGATAATAATCAGAACGGCGAAGACAATGGCGTTGCCAAGCTCCTGACTGATGTATGCTCTGCCGAAAATTTCGATGATTCCGAGAATCAGACCGCCAATCAGGGTGCCAGGAATGGAACCGATGCCGCCGAGAACAGCAGCGGTAAAGGCCTTGATGCCGGGAATCGAGCCGACTGTCGGATTCAGAACGGGGTATGTCGAGCAGTAAAGCACGCCTGCCACCGCTGCCAATGCGGAGCCGATGGCAAAGGTGACTGCGATCGTGCGGTTGGCGCTGATACCCATCAACTCAGCGGCGTCGCGATTTTCGGACACGGCGCGCATCGCTTTGCCTGTTTTCGTTTTACCCGTGAACAATGTAAGCCCGATCATAATCACAATACAGGTCAGAACGCTGACCAGCATCTCTCCCGTGATTGTCAGATCACCGCCGAACAGACGCAGGGGAGGAAAGCTCACGATGGAAGGATAAACCTTCGTATTTGACGTCCAGATCAGAAGCGCGGCGTTTTGCAGCAGATAACTCACGCCGATGGCGGTAATTAATACGGCAAGAGAAGCAGACGCCCGAAGGGGACGGTAAGCCAGCCGCTCGATGACAATACCGAGGATGGTGCAGACCGCCATTGCGATGACAAGCGCCAGCAGCGGCGGGATGCCGAGTGAGGTAATGCTGACGAAGGAGACGTATGCGCCGACCATGATGACGTCGCCGTGTGCGAAATTCAACATCTTGGCAATTCCGTAAACCATTGTATAGCCGAGGGCGATAATGGCGTAGATGCTGCCAAGGCTGAGACCGTTGATAAAATTCGATAAAAATGCCATGAAATAGCCTCCTGCTTTTTTAATGACAGAGGTCATTTTGCGACCGCGCCCCTCGCGGAAGCTTCCGCGAGGGGACGTGAGTATTGAAAGGATCAGCCGGCGCTTACATACACGCCGTCCTTGATGACGACAGCGGCAGGCGCCTTGTCAACCTGTCCGGCGGACCATGTCATGTTCTGACCGGTCAGACCGCTGAAACTCATGGTATTGAACTGCTTGCACATGGCGTCGCAGATGTCCTCGGTCGAGGCATCTGTGCCGAGACCGGTTGCCGTGAATGCCTGATAGACCGCATATATGCAGTCATAGGCATCGGCGGCAAACTGATTCGGAACCTCACCGTAGGCGGTCTGATAGCTGCTGACAAACGACTGCGTCGCTTCATCGGCTGCATCCGCCGCGAATGGGGTCAGGAGCATGACGCCCTCCGCCAGAGCGGTATTGAAGCCCTCCAGCGTTAAGATGCCGTCCATACCGTCCACGCCGAAGAAGGTCGGCGTATAGCCGATGGAGTTGGCGTAGTTGAGAATCAGGGACGCGGGGGTGTAATAGATGGGAAGGAACACCAGATCCGCGCCGGCGTTCTTTGCGTCGGAAACCTGCACGGAGAAGTCGGAGGTGTCCTCGGTACAGGTGCTGACGGAGACAATGTTCAGACCGAGGGTCTTTGCTTCGGATTCAAAGGTCTGATAAATACCGCTGGAATAGACGCTGCCGTTGTCATAGATGACGGCGATCTTTGCATCAGCCATATTGTCGGCAATGTATTTCGCGGAGGCTTTGCCTTGGTTCGGATCTGTGAAGCAGATCTGATAGACATTGTCCTTGCCGGAGGGAACCTCAGCGGAAGAGGCGGAGGGAGTCAGCGTGAAGACGCGGTCGGCATAAGCCTCGGCAGAGACAGCGACACAGGGAGTGGTGGTGACGGTGCCGACAAGAATCTGCATACCCCAGTCCATCAGGTTGTTGTACGCGTTGACAGACTTCTCTGCATCGTTCTCATCGTCCTGCGCGTTGAACTCGATCTGAAGACCGCCCTTGGCGTTGATCTCCTTAACGGCGATCTCAGCGCCGCGCTTTGCAGCATTGCCGTAAACCGCAGCGCCGCCGGTCAGCGGGCCGATAAAGCCGATCTTCAATGCTTCGCTGCCTGAAGCGTCTTTCTCAGAGCTACAGCCTGCAAACAGGCAGACGAGCATAATCAGTGCTAAAGCGATGGATACTACTTTTTTCATTTTCCTTTCTCCTTTCAGATATAAGCGATCAATACAAGAACCGGCTTCGTCGAAGGACGAGGCCGGTAAAAGTATTACACGGTTACAAGCTTCGCGTGACTTCGACGTTATTCAGCCCGATAATGCAAGCGGAAACAGTCCAATAAGCAAAATGATGGATACCACCGAAATGGCATCCATCAGAAGCTCGCGGAAAGACATAGCAAAGCAAGCGTCGCAGAAGGACGCGGTATGAGACATCATATTCTGCTTTGCACGATTGTACTGCATGACCGCGGCTCCTTCCAAACAAGTTGTAAATTTTTATTAACTATATCGTTTTAAACCATAAAAGTCAATCGTTGGAATATACAAAATATTTGTATAATAATGCGGATTGCTGTGCAATTTCGACAATCAGCGTTCTTCTCCGAGGAAGAAGAGCGCCAACGTCCCGGGACCGGAGTGCGCGCCGATGACGGGACCGACAAAATTAATTGTAATGTCGGAAATGCCGAAGCGCTTGCGCACCTCGTCCGCCAAGAATTCCGCGTCAGCGAGACAGTCGCCGTGGCTGATGAAAATTGTCTGCTTTGCAGGGTTAATCGCGCTCTTTTCCATGCGGTCAACAAGCGCGAGAATGGAGTTCTTACGTCCGCGGGCTTTTGAGACGTTGATCAGATGTCCCTCATTGTCCACATGCAGCACAGGCTTGATGCCGAGGGCGCTGCCAACCAAAGCGGTTGCGGCTGAGACACGGCCGCCACGCTTGAGGAAGAACAGATCATCGACCGTAAACCAGTGGCACAGGTGCAAACGGTTTTCCTCCGCAAATGCCGCAGCTTCCTCGATGGTTGCGCCTGCTAGCACCTTCTGCACGGTCAGGTAAACCAAAAGTCCCTGTCCCAAGGAGGCACAGAGCGTATCTACAGTGAGAATTTTTCGATCGGGATAAGCGGCGCGAAGCTCCTCCGCTGCAATTGCACCTGCGTTATAGGTGCTGCTCAAGCCCGAGGAGAAGCCGAGATACAGAACATCCTTGCCCTGCTCGAGGTGGACGGACATAGCGTTGACAAAGGTATCGACATTGACGGCGGAAGTTTTTGCGTTTGCGCCGCCGCGCAGCATCTCGTAAAACTCGTGCGAGCCGATCTCGCGCTCATCGGGATAGTTCATAAAGCTCTTTTCGCCGACATTGACGCTCAGCGGAATGACATCCAGCCCCAATTTCTCAACCAGCTCTGCGGTCAGGTCAGCGGAAGAATCGGTCATAACAACATAGGATTTGTTCATAGCAGCCTCCTGTTTTGCTTGGTGTTTTATAATAATTATAACAGATTTTCAAAGTCCTGTCAATCTGCGCAAAGCAAATACAAGGCGCGCCGAAAAGCGGCGCGCCTTGTATTTATACTGAATTATTATAAATCATCCGAAAATCAGTACGGTCAGAATCGTCAGGATCGGTTGGTGGGCTAAGTAGATCAGAAGTGAGTGCTTGCCGCAGAAACGGAAGAAGCGGAGAATTGCGTTTTCGGCGTTGACGCGAGGGAGAAGGGTCTGCTTTTTGCGATAGACTGTCTTGCCGAGAAAGGCACCGACCAAGAACCATCCAAAGCCGGGGAAGATCGGGAAATAGTCGCTTCCCGTAAAGATGTGCCCCGAGCGCAGTCCAAGTGGGAACAGATAATCTACGGAGATGGTGAAAGTCTCAAACCAAAAGCCGAGGGCGATGAAGGCAATGCCGCACAGCGCAAGCGCCCAATGGGGCAGACGCTTAAACAGGGGATAGAGCATCATACAGATGCCGAGCATATGCAGAATGCCGAACCAGATGCGCATATTGGGAAATCCCAGGATCTGATCCATGAACATTGTGACATAGGTGATCAGCAGACCGGCGCCAAACACGACCACGCCGCGCTGGAAGCTCCGCGAGGCAAGGGTGACGCAGATGCCGGAGATGAGGACGAACAGGACATGACCGTACTGGCGGATAAAGACAAACCAGCCCGGCAGGGTCAGAGAAATGCCGCCGAAATAGGAGAAATCAAAAAAGGAATGGACGACGATCATGCCGAGAATGCAGATCCCACGCAGGGCGTCCAGTTCCCAAATGCGCTGCTTTTGCTCCGTCATTTCGTTTTTGCCTCCTCTTCCTCCTCCAAAACGCGGTATGCGACCTTGCCGACGAGCGTTTTAGGCAGCTCCTCGCGGAACTCGATCTCGCGCGGCATGGCGTATTTTGCAATACGCTCACGGCAGTAGGCAAGCAGCTCCTGCTTGATCGCTTCGGAGGGCGTAAATCCCGGCTTTAAGACGACGAACGCCTTGACGCGCTGCATTTTGTAAGCGTCCTTCACGCCAATGACACAGGAGAGAAGCACCTTCGGATGTCCATCGATAATGTTTTCCAGCTGCGAAGGATAGACATTGAAGCCGGAGGTAATGATCATCCGCTTGATACGCTGGCGGAAATAGACAAAGCCGTCCTTGTCCATTTTGCCGAGGTCGCCCGTGTGCAGCCAAACGCGTCCGTCGGTATGGCGGCGAAGGGTGTTTGCAGTCTCCTCGGGATTGTCCAAATAGCCGAGCATAACGGTAGGTCCGGAGAGGCAGATCTCGCCCTCCGTCTCCGCCTCGACCTCCTCCGTTGTGCCGACTTTGACGATCTTGTAATAGGTGTCAGGGAAGGGAATGCCGATTGAGCCGTTGCGGGCAAAGCCGATGGGCGTCAGGCAGCTTGCCGTAACGCACTCGGTCGTGCCGTAGCCCTCGCGAATCTGCACCTTTGCGCCGTGCGCTTTTAAGAATGTGTCAACCTTTGCTTTCAGTTCCACGGAGAGAGAATCACCGCCGGAGAATACACCCATCAGGAAAGACATATCCAAATTCTCAAGACCCTGTGTGCGCAGGAGGGCTTCAAACAGCGTCGGAACGCCCGGAATGAAGTTCGGGCGTTTTTTCTTTAGCAGGTCGGCATAGGTTTTGACATTGAAATTGGGCACGAGGATGCAGCGTGCTCCGCCGACCAGCGCCGTATGGATGCCGATGCCCAAGCCGAAGCCGTGGAAGATCGGCATGACCGAAAGCATTGAGCAGCCTTGAATGTCGTCGTAGCCGCTGGAGGCAATCGTCTGTAAGGCAAGCGCGTTAAAATTGTAGCTGGAAAGGCAAATGCCCTTTGTCGTGCCCGTTGTGCCGCCGGAATAGAGAATGCAGGCGCAGTCGGTGTAATTTCCGTCGTCTGCAGGAAGAGAGGCCGTCGCGTTTTTCAGCGTGTCGGACCAGAGAACATAGGTCTTGTCTTTCGGCAGCTTCGGGAATTTCCGCGCCTCGGTCAGAGAAAAGCCGATTTTAAGCAGCGGCTTCAGCTCGTCCTGCAGCTTTGCAATGAGCAGCAGCGGCTTCCGTTTTGCCTTTTGCAGTGCCGTATGCACCTTGCCGTAAAAGCGGTCGAGGGTCAAAATCGCCTTGCTGTCCGAGGTATCTAAGTAGAAGGTGATCTCCGCCGTAGCAGAGAGGGGATGGATCATATTGGGCACAGCGCCGAGGCGGTTGAGCGCATAAAAACAGTCCACCGCCTGCGGCGTGTTCGGCATACAGATCGTTACGCGGTCGCCCTTGCGGATGCCGAGGGCGTAAAGCGCACGGGCGGCACGGTCAATGCGGGCAAGAAACTGCGCATAGGTTGTCTCTTTGCCCATAAATTCATAGGCAATGTTTTCGGGGACGGAACGGGCGGTCTGCTCAATGAGCTGATACATCGTCAGACGCGGATAGTCAATGGTTTTCGGAATCCTACCGTAAAAATTCAACCACGGCGCGGAAGCGGAGATGGACACGGTCTTCCTCCTATCAGTGTGATTTCTGAGTATTATAATGGATTATTTCACAAAAAGGAATATACATTTTTTGCAAAATGTCAGTTTTTTGAGCTTTCGAAAAACTCGGACTTTATTTCCGAGGAAAAATATTATAGAATAGAGGACGTAGAAAAATGAAAGACAGGATTTCGCTATGGATAGAAATTTTGATGAACGCTTTACTGCGGCGCGGAGAAAGTACATCGCGCGGCAGTTTGAAAATATGAATCCCCGCCAGTTGGAGGCTGTTTTGACAACGCAAGGACCGCTTTTGCTCCTTGCGGGCGCAGGCAGCGGCAAGACGACGGTGCTGATCCACCGCATTGCAAATCTCATCCGCTTCGGCTGCGGTTCGGACAGCAAAGAGGTGCCTGAGAATGTGACGGAGGACGACCTCCTCTTTTTGGAGGCGCAGGCGGAACACCCGACTGCCGAGGGCGCGCCGCGTGCGGAGGAGCTTGCGTCGCTGCATCCCGCCGCGCCATGGTCAATCATTGCGATTACCTTTACCAATAAGGCGGCAAACGAGCTGAAGGAGCGCCTTTCCAAAATGCTCGGCCCGCAGGCGGCGGATGTGTGGGCGATGACCTTCCATAGTGCCTGCTGCCGCATTCTGCGCCGTGAGATCGAGCGTCTCGGCTATGATCGGAGCTTTACAATTTACGATACATCGGATTCCGAGCGTGTGATGAAGGAAATTTTGCGGGATAATAATATTGATGAAAAGGTCTTTCCGCCGCGCAGTGTTCTCGGCATGATCTCCAAGGCAAAGGATAAAATGCAGTCTCCGCAGGAGTTTGCGAAGAACGTTGGCGACGACTACCGCTTAAAGCGCATTGCATTGCTCTATGAGGAATACCAGAAACGCCTCAAGGGTGCGAATGCCGTCGATTTTGACGATATTATCCTGCTGACTGTCCGTATTTTGCAAGAGCATGAGGACGTGCGGGATTATTATCAGCGAAAGTTCCGCTATGTTCTGATCGACGAGTATCAGGACACCAATCATCTGCAATACCTGCTTGCCGCCCTGCTCGCCGGACGCTATGAGAATATCTGCGTGGTCGGTGATGACGACCAGAGTATTTATCGCTTCCGAGGCGCGACGATTGAGAATATTCTTGATTTTGAGTCGCAGTACCACGGCGCAAAGGTTATTCGTTTGGAGCAGAATTACCGCTCGACACAGCATATTTTGGATGCCGCCAACGCTGTGATTGCAAATAACCGCGGGCGCAAGGGGAAACGGCTTTGGACGAACAACGGTGCCGGCGAACGCATCCTTTGCTACGAGGCGCAGAACGAGAGCGATGAAGCGAGTTTTGTCGCAAATAATATTCTCTCCGAGTCACGCGGAAAGAATCTCAAGGACTACGCGATTCTCTATCGCACGAACGCCCAGTCAAACGCGCTCGAATATGCGTTTAAGCGCACGGGCGTCAAATACCGTATCGTCGGCGGCACGCGCTTCTTTGACCGTGCCGAGGTCAAGGATATGCTCGCCTATCTGTGGGTCATCAACAACCGCGCGGACGATCTGCGTTTAAAGCGCATCATCAACCTGCCGCCGCGCGGCATCGGCGGAAAGACGGTCGAGACGATCGAACGCCTCTGTGCCGCCTCCGGACAGCCGCTTTACAGCGTGGTGAGTGACCCGTATAATTATCCTGCTCTCGAGCGTGCGGCGCAGAAGCTGATGAATTTCACCGTTCTGATAGAGGAATGCGCGGAGCTTTTGAATACCCTGCCGCTGCCCGAGTTTTACGACGAACTGCTGATCCGCACGGGCTATACGGCGATGCTGGAGCAAAAGGACGATGTGGAAAACCGCGCACGGCTTGAAAATGTCCGAGAACTGAAATCGTCCATTCTGACCTATTTGGAAAACACCGAGGAGCCAAGTCTCGGCGGGTTTTTGGAGGAGATCGCGCTGTACACCGATATTGAGCAGTACGATCAGGACGCTGACGCCGTCGTAATGATGACGATGCATTCGGCGAAGGGCTTGGAATTCCCGAATGTGTATATTGTCGGTGCAGAGGAGGGGCTCTTCCCCGGACTGCGTGCTGTCGGCGAGCAGGAGGAGATGGAGGAAGAACGGCGCCTGTGTTACGTCGCAATCACGCGGGCAAAGAAACGCCTGACGATTACGGGAGCGCGGCAGCGTATGCTGTACGGCAGGACGACGGTCAACCGTCCCTCACGCTTCTTGGATGAAATTCCGGAAGAGCTGCTTGTCCGTGAGGCGGCGCCGCAGTTGAACGGCGGCTGCGGCGCATCACGCACTTACGCTTACGGCGAGAAGGCGAAGCCTGCCGTGCCGCATCGCACGATAGACTCCTTTGCCGTGCAGAAGCCGAAAGCGCCGATTCCCGAATTCCGCAAGGGAGACATGGTACAGCACAATGTGTTCGGCAACGGCATGGTGCTCTCCGTTCTGAAAATGGGAAACGACGCGATGCTGGAAATCGCCTTTGATCAGGTCGGCACAAAACGCCTGATGGCGGGCGCTGCCGCCGCGCGTATGAAAAAGCTCTCATAATGCGGACCGCCCCGCATAGGAATAAACGGGGTGGTAGATGTGACGCTTGAACAGCGCAATCGGGTACGAAGCATTATAGCAGTCATACTGCTGCTGACGGTCGGGCTGACGCTGCTGTTTCGCCTGCGTCTTGCGCCGATGGCGGAGCAGCTTATGGCGACGCAGGTAGACAATCAAGCCTCTGACGCGATCAATGCGGCAATTGACGAGCAGATCGCATCGGGCGAGATTGACTATTCGCGCATGATCAACACTGAAAAGGATGCGCAGGGGATGGTGACTGCTCTGCATACGAACATTGGGGAGATTAACCGTTTGAAAACAAGCGTCCTGAAGCGCGTGGACGCGAAGCTGCAAAATCTCTCGATGGAGGAGCTGGGTGTGCCGATTGGTTCAATCGTCCTGCCTGAGCTGCTTTCCGGCAGAGGACCGAAGATTCCTGTCCGTGTCCTCGCGGTGCGTACCTCCGACGCGGTTTTTCGCAGCAGTTTTACAAGTGCGGGTATCAATCAGACAAAGCACAGTATTACAATTGACATTCATGTGGTGATCACGATTTTAACATGGACGGGGACGCAGGAGATTGCGGTGGATTCTGCCGTGGTCGCCGCGGAGACCGTCATCGTCGGCACAGTGCCGACGACTTATTTCGGCATGGAGGAGCTGCCATGAATCCAAAAGATGAAATCAAACAACTGACAGAACAGCTTGAACGGGCAAACCACGAATACTATGTTCTCGACGCGCCGACGATGGCGGACTTTGAATATGATCGTCTGCTGCGGCGCCTGGAGGAGTTAGAGGCACAGTATCCCGAGCTCGCCTCTCCGCTTTCCCCGACGAAGCGTGTCGGCGGCGAAGCGCTGAGCAAGTTTGAAAAGGTTGAGCATGAGGTTCCCTTAGAGAGCCTGCAGGATGTCTTTTCAGAGGATGAGGTGCGCGAATTTGACGCCCGTCTGCGGCAAAGTGTGCCGAACGCGCAATTCAGCATCGAGCCGAAGGTTGACGGTCTTTCGGTTGCGCTGGAATATGTGGACGGCGCGTTTGTGCGCGGTGCGACGCGCGGTGACGGACGCGTCGGGGAGGATGTGACGGAGAATCTCAAGACGATCCGCTCCATTCCGATGCGCTTGGAAGACGCACCGCACCGTCTGATTGTGCGCGGCGAGGTGTTTATGCCGCGCACGGTATTCGAACAACTGAACGAGGCGCGTGAAAAGGAGGGCAAGCCGCTTTTTGCCAATCCGCGCAATGCGGCGGCGGGAAGCCTGCGCCAGCTTGACCCTGCAATTGCCGCAGCGCGCAAGCTCGACATTTTGATCTTCAACCTTCAGCTTGCCGAGGGCGTCCGTTTTCAGACGCACGCGGAGAGCTTGGACTACCTGCACGCACGGAAATTCAAGGTCATTCCGTATACCCTTTGCCGCAGTGCGGAAGAGGCGATCTCCCGCATTCGCAGCATCGGAGAGACACGCTACGACCTGCCCTATGACATTGACGGCGCGGTGATGAAGCTCAACGACCTGACTGACCGTCAGAGCCTCGGAAGCACCGCGAAATTCCCGCGCTGGGCGTGCGCCTATAAATACCCGCCTGAGGTTAAGGAGACGGTCGTGCAGGATATTGTCATACAGGTCGGACGCACCGGCGTCCTGACGCCGAAGGCGGTGGTCGCGCCTGTTCGTTTGGCAGGGACGACTGTGACGAACGCGACACTGCACAATCAGGACTTTATCTCCGAAAAGGATATCCGTATCGGTGATACGGTGAGAATTCGTAAGGCAGGGGAGATCATCCCCGAGATTTTGGAGGTCGTGCTTTCAAAGCGCCCGCAGGGGACAAGCCCGTACCGTTTGCCTACTGTCTGCCCCGTTTGCGGCGCAAGGGTTGAGCGCGACGAGGACGGCGCGTTTATGCGCTGCACGGGAATTGAATGCCCCGCACAGCTCACACGAAACATTTCGCATTTTGTTTCACGCAACGCGATGGATATTGACGGGCTGGGCGATGCGATCGTCGAACAGCTTATTGCAAACGGGCATATCTCCTCTCCGGCCGATATCTATTACTTGCGCCTTGACGAACTTAAGTCCCTTTGGAAAAGCGGGCAGAAGGCGGCAACGAAGCTGCTGGACGCAATCGAGAAGAGCAAACAGAACGATGTCAGCCGCCTCATCTTTGCCCTCGGGATCCGCCAGGTTGGTGAGAAGGCAGCAAAAGTGCTGGCAAAGACCTTCGGTTCTTTGGACAGGCTTATGGCGGCGAGCGCCGAGGAACTGACGCAGGTGCGCGACATTGGCGCGGTCACGGCGGAGAATATCGTCTCGTGGTTTGCCAATTCCCAGTCACAGCACATGATCGCGCGCCTGCGAGAGGCAGGCGTGAATTTTGAAAGCCGTGTGCAGCAGGAGGACGACCGCTTCGCAGGCATGACCTTCGTGCTGACAGGCGCACTGTCTCTGTTTACGCGCGAAGAGGCAACGGAGAAAATCGAGAATTTCGGCGGCAAGGCAGCAGGCTCCGTGTCCAAAAAAACGACCTATGTCGTTGCAGGCGAAAACGCGGGCAGCAAGCTGAAAAAAGCAAATGAGATGGGCATCCCTGTCCTTTCCGAGGAGGATTTTTTGAAGATGCTTGCCTAATCCTGCATTATGTGCTATAATAATCAAGTTGCGCATTCTTCACAGAAGGAAAGGAAGTCGAATATGAGGAAACTTCTTGCAATTCTTGTTTGCAGATTGATCAGACTTGTCGGCGGATTGGTCGGAAAGGGGACAAGCCTTCCCGGGAAATACGCGCTGAAGCTGTGTCCCGATATTCTCAGCCGCATAAAGCTTCCCGAGACGATTGTCGCAGTGACCGGCAGCAACGGCAAAACCTCAACCGTTGAAATGATTGCCTCCGTCTTGAAAGCTTCGGGAAAGACTGTCGCCTATAACGCTGAAGGCTCGAACCAAATCGAGGGTGTTACCACGATGATCCTCGGTTCCTGCACGCTTTCGGGTAAAATGAAGCAGGATGTACTGCTCATCGAGTCCGATGAACGCTATGCAAAGCTGACATTCCGCTGGTTCCGTCCTACGCACTATGTTATTACGAATCTGTACCGCGATCAGCTCACCCGCAACGGGCATCCCGAGTGGGTATTTGATGCGATCAAGGAGAGTGTTTTTGACGATACTGCCTTGATCCTTAACGCCGATGACCCGACCGTCTCGCTGTTTGGGCAGGGACGGGATAACGTTCTGTGGTTTGGACTTGATCACTGTGCGACCGACGGAAATACCTTTGTCGGTGCGTATAACGACGCAATTTACTGCCCGGTCTGCGGTAAGCCGATGCGGTATGATTACTATCATTTTAACCATATCGGAAACTATCACTGCGACGCCTGCGGCTTTGCCCGCCATAAAACCGATTTTACCGTCACGAACGTTGATTTTGACCATGGCCGTATCACGGTCAACGGTACGGACACTATCGAGTTGGCGTTCAAGAGCATTTACAACATCTACAATATCCTTGCCACTTATGCCGTTTGTACGCTCTTGGGTGTGCCCGGCGCAGAGGTTGCAAAGCGCGTGAGCAACTATATCCTTAAAAACGGGCGTTATATTGAATTTACACTCGGCGCGCATGAGGGAACCTTCCTCATCTCCAAGCACGAAAACTCGATCTCCTACGATATGTCCCTCCGCTATGCAGTTTCGCAGGGCAAGCCCTTCAGCGCGGTAATCATCGTCGATGCGGTCAGCCGCAAGTATTTCACCGGCGAGACCTCGTGGCTGTGGGACATCAATTTCGACCTGCTGAACACCCCGCTCCTGCAAAATGTCTATCTCTGCGGCAAATACTGCAACGATCTTGCCATGCGCTTCTCCTTTACGCAGCTTCCGCAGGAACGCATCAAGGTCTTTGCGGACATCGACGCCGCCTGCGCAGAGCTCCGTGAAAACGGCGATGAGCAGCTTTATGCGGTGACCTGCTTCTCAGACAAAGATAAATTCATGTCGAACGTGACGAAAAAGTGAGGACGCTATGGAAGTAAAGCTTTTGCACCTTTATGACGATGTGATGAATCTCTACGGAGAGTACGCGAATGTTGCGGTTTTGGCGCGGTATTTGTGCGATCTGGGGCATGCTGTTTCGGTGGATACGCTCAGCCTGTATGAGGAGAAGGATATTTCCGCCTATGATTTTTACTATATGGGCGCCGGAACGGAGCGGAAGCAGAAGCTTGCGTGTTCGCAGCTTGTGCAGTACCGCGAAGCGCTGACGAATGCCTGCGACGCGGGCAAGGTCATGCTCTTTACGGGCAACAGCTTTGAACTGCTCGGCGCGCGTGTGCAGGATGCGGAGGGCAAAACCTTTGAAGGGCTGCATATTGCCGAATTTGTAAGTACGGAGGGCAAGCGGCGTATTACCGGCGACTGCCTCGCGAAATTCGACGAAACAGGCGATACCCTTGTCGGCTTTATCAACAAGTGCAGCAGGACGACAGGCGTGGAATCACCTCTGTTTACGCTGGAAATGGGCTTCGGCAACGAGGTGGACAGGGGCGCGGAGGGTTTCCGCAAGAATCACTGCTTTGGTACGCATATCACCGGTCCGATTCTCGCTAAGAATCCTGTTTTACTCAAATATATCGCAAGAGTGCTGCTCGGCGAGGCATATTCCGACACCGTTACCTATCCGTTTATGGAAAAGGGGTATGCAACAACGGTGAGCGAGCTTCGCAAACGCTTTGGAAATACTGATTAAATCACAAGAGCGGACGGCAAAGGCTCTTCCGGCTGCCGCAGTTTATTTTATCAGTGTTTACCCTGTAGCTGACAAAAAAATAGCGCAAGCCGAAGGGAAAACGCTTTCCTTCGGCTTTTTTGTTGTAGCGGTGAACTAAGGAACCTCTGAACAAATTAGCTGCGGCGCTCGACGGATCTTTTGCCGCAACTTTTCGGTTCGAAAACCTTGAAATACACAAAGTATTCCTGCGGTTTTCAAACCTCATTTTGCAGCAAAATCTCTCGCCGACCGCTCTTG
>SFIL01000021.1 GCA_004556205.1 Clostridiales bacterium
AGAACTGGCAGATATGCTCCATTATATTATTGCGATCGCGTCAATCAATGAAATCGACTTAAATGAAATTGTCATCCAAAAGGACAGAGCAGCTTCCTTAAAGTACCATCACGAAACCAATTTGGAAACTTTCCTGTTGAACCGACAGGGGTAAATAGTGAATTCTTGGTGTACTTTTTATGGTTTTTTCCTCGTTATATGCACCGTTTGGTCGCTTTTTGGCACAAAGAAAAAGGGCATCTGTAGGATGTCCTTTTCTTTTTGGTTGGCTCCGCAGCGCTTCTCACGCTGCTGCCGCGAGCATATTCTCTATAAAGATTCCGTAGCCCTGCGTCGGATCGTCGATCAAAACGTGCGTCACCGCGCCGACGAGCTTCCCGTCCTGCAGGATCGGACTGCCGCTCATCCCCTGCACAATGCCGCCCGTCGCGGCAAGCAGATCGGGATCTGTTACCTCTATCAGCAGGTTGCGGTCGTGCGGATCGTCAGGCGCAAGCGCCGTGATGCGAATATCGAACGTTTCAACCTGCGTGCCGCGCACATTGGACAAAATTGTCGCTTCGCCCGCGTGGATGCTTTTGCTGTCTGCGACGGGCACAGGCGTTCCCTGCGGCGCGGACATGGAGCCGAAAACTCCCTGCGGCGTGTTTTTCTCGATCGTACCCGACACCGTACGCCCATTCACAACGCCCTGTAACGCGCCCGGCTCGCCCTTCTCGCCGCGAATGACCGACCCGACGACCGACGGCAGCGCCGTTCCGCTCACAATCGGCAGAAGCGTCCCGCCGTCGTTGACCCCGTGCCCCAACGCGCCGAAGGTCGCCGCTTCTGCATCGTAATATGTCACCGTGCCGATGCCGCTCACGGTATCGCGGACAAAAATTCCGAGCCGCCAACCGTCGGCAGTCTGCGTCGGAGAGATGGTAAGACGCTCCTGCTCGCCGCCGCGCGCAACCGTCAGCGCCAACGGCGCACCCTGCGCGCGCTCGACCGCCTGCGTGACCTCCTGCACCGATGTGACGCGTTTCCCGTCAATTTCACAAATCACGTCTCCGCATTTCAGCCCCGCTTTTTTCGGAACGCTGCTCGACAGCTCCACGACCGCGACACCGTTTGTGCGCAGGCGCAGACCGATGGTGTTCCCGCCCGGGATGACGGTTTTCGGCGCGGCGGCGCACAAAAATGACAGCAGAAGCGTCAAAATTGCTGCGATCGCGCCCTTCCTTATCAAACTCATGCACAATTCCTCCCGCTGTGATTTCAAAAATTCGGCAATTTTCGCGCCGAAACGCGTCGCCGTGGGAGTAATATGGCTCGAATCCGCCGCAAACTCGCTCCCAAATCCTTGCGGAATTGGCTTAACAAAAATTGAAACCCGCTGCAAACGCGAAAAAAGCGTTTGACGACGGGTTTGTTTTTTCCTGATTTTCAAATAATTATGTTGGAATCTCATTGATATTTTGTCGAAAATTTGCAAATTTCACATTTTTAACGCGGCTTCGGCGCGGTGCGCCGACACCGATTGACAAGACTGCGCTGCTCTGCTATAATATTTTATATTATTTGCAAAATAAACTGAAAGGATGAAAATTCCCATGAAAATGAAAAAAAGCATCCTCGCGCTTCTGCTCGCGCTGGTTCTCGTTCTGTCGCTGACCGCCTGCGGCGAGAAGCTCGAGAAAAAGGTTGTCGGCACGTGGTCAACCGACTTGGACATGACGGAAGTCTTCAGCGCTTCTTTCGGAGAACTCGGCATGGATCCGAGCAGTCTTCCGAGCGAAAAGATTTTTGTCTCTCTTCTCGTCACCTTCAACGAGGATAAAACCTGCACCTTGACCGCCGAGGTCGATGTTGAGTCGTTTAACGCGTACATGGTCTCGCTCACCGAAGCTATGGTCGAGATGATGTACCAGATCGGCGAATCCTCCGGCTTGGATCGTGAAACCTTTGACGAAGCCTTTGCGTCGCAGTATAATATGTCCGTGAAGGAATATGTCGATACGATGCTGGGCAGCATTGATGCCGAGCAGCTTTTGGACGACATGGAGGACACCGAGGGCACTTGGAAGGTCGAGAACGATAAGATCATCATTACCGACAAGGACAGCGATGATCAGTCCGTCCTGCGTTTTGAGGGCGATAACCTGATTCTTGAGGAAGCCGAAGATTTGGACGAGGAGTTTGCGGAGTACGGCTTAGCCCTGCCGTGGACCTTTACAAAAAAGTGATGATAAATATCAAAACGCCTCCCGCCGTCTGGCGGGAGGCGTTTTTTCGGCATAGTAAAGGTTTTACAGCACCTTAGGTGCGCAGACTGTCAAAAAACGATAGACTTGTCATTGCGAGACCCCGCAGGGGTCGTGGCGGCGCAGCGTGCGTTAGCGCGATGCGAGTGTGCGTAGCACACGGGATTCTTGATGAAATCTTTGAATCAAGAATCATCCGCAACCTGAAAGAACTCGCTCACGGGCAGCCACGCCAGCAGGACGCGGCGCACCTCGTCCGCAAGCGCGGGCGAGTACAGCAGCGCATCGGGCGGACAGTCGCGGATCGCCATGAAGTTTTTCAGCCCAAAATAGGGAGCAAGGCGCGGATCGGCGCATTTTTTCGGGCGTTTATAAGGATCGCCGTCGAGCTTGATGCCGCTCTCCTTTTCCGCTTTGTGCACAAGCGCAAGAAATTCGTCGGCATGGTCGGTCATTTTGATGCGGAGCGCGTCCGCAGCCGCCGCCTTCGGATACGCCAGCAGGAAGCCGTAGCGATACCCCTCCGGCCGCACCTCGAAGCACAGGCACGGCCGCTCAAGCCACGGGTGCCCGTCCCGCCGCAGGCAGAACCACAGGCTGTCCTTGTAAAAAGTCGTCGGATGCATCCGCATATCGCGGTAAATGCGCGACAGGTGCATCCGCAGCCCATCGACATCCGCAAATGCCGCGCCGACCTCTGCGGAAAGCGCCTTCATCGGCTCGTAGAGGTAGGTCTGATATTCCTGCTTGTGCGCGGTGAACCAATCGCGATTGTTATTAAACCGAATACTCCAGAGAAAGTCGATTGTCTCGGGGGAAAAACCTTGAAACATGGGAAATGCTCCTGTTTATAAAAATAATGTCTCTGCATTTTTTGACAGTGAATAGTGCATCGTGAACAGTGAATGGTGAATAGGTTTGTCGCTGTGGCTTTTACTGTTGCTTGCAGCTTGGTACGCGGTCGATGGTTTCCACCGGAGATTGCCACGACCGGTGTGCGCACCGGTCTCGCAATGACAAGAGGGGTGGCTTATTATGTCATTGCGAGGCGCGCAGGCGACGCGGCAATGACAAATCAGGGTTGCCTTTCCGTGTCATTGCGAGGAGCGCAGGCGACGTGGCAATCTTGGGCAGGAACTACCGACTGCGTACTAACCTTCAGTCTGAGATTGCCACAGCCAGTGTGCGCACTGGCTTCGCAATGACAAATCAGGATTGCCTTTCCGTGTCATTGCGAGGAGCGCAGGCGACGCGGCAATCTCGGGCAGGAACTACCGACTGCGTACTAACCTTCAGTCTGAGATTGCCACGACCGGTGTGCGCACCGGTCTCGCAATGACAAGAGGGGTGGCTTATTATGTCATTGCGAGGAGCGCAGCGACGTGGCAATCTTGTGTAGGCAGTTACTCTACTATGAGGGTAACAAATAACCATAAAATACGCATAATTGTTTCGTTATTCACAATTCACTGTTCACGAAACCCATCATGCTACCGTTTCTTCGCCAGCGGCGTGGAGCGTTCCTGCAGGGTGTTCAGCGTCAAAATAATCTGATTCGACACGAGCCAGCCGCGCTCCGTTAAGCGCCAGCGCTCGTTTTCGTACACCGCAAAGCCCTTTTCTTCAAAGCGCTTCATCGCTTTTTCCAGCGGCGCAAACGGCATCAGATATTGCCGCTCATATTCCTCGGCGCTGATGCCGTCGCTCGTGCGCAGGCGGAGCATCACATATTCTCCCGCCCGTTCGCGCGGCGGGATCGGCTCGCACTCGCTCAGCACGGTTTCCTTTTTCGCAATGCCGTCAATGTACCCGTGCAGATCGCGCACGATGGTAAAGCGCTTGCCCGCGAAGTCGGATGACGCCGTTGGCCCGAAGCCGAGGTACTCTCCGCCCGTCCAGTATTTCATGTTGTGCTTCGAGCGGAAATCCTTTTTCGCAAAATTCGAGATCTCGTAGTGCTCGTAGCCGTAGTCCCGTAAAATGTCAGACGCCGCGAGATACATATCCGCCTGCGTGTCGTCGTCGGGCAGGTTTGCCAAATCCTTATAGCTCCAGAGCGGCGTTCCCTCCTCGACCTTCAACGCGTAGCACGAGATATGCTCGGGGCGCAGACCGACGATGCGCAGCACCGTCTCCTTCCACGCCGTCAGTGTCTGATTCGGCAGGCCATACATGAGGTCAAGCGAGATATTGCCGAAGCCCGCCTGCCGCGCAAAGGTCATTGCCTGCTTCGCCTGATGGAAATTGTGCGGACGTCCGAGCTTTTTGAGCATCGCGTCATCGTCGGACTGCACGCCGATCGAAATGCGGTTGAAGCCCGCGCGGACGAGCTTTTTCATAGATTGTAAGGTGACGCTGTCAGGGTTTGCCTCAAGCGTAATCTCCGCTTCAATGCTCAGACGGAAGGACTTATGAATCTCGTCGAGGATTTTTTCAAGGTTGTCCGCGCCGAAAAAGCTCGGCGTGCCGCCGCCGAAATAGACCGTATCGACGAGATATTCCGGCGCGAGCCGTCCCGCCTCACGGATATGGTCGGCAAGCGCCTGCAAATAGTCGTCGGTCACACGGCGGTCGCGGCCGCCGCCGATCGAGTAAAAATCGCAGTATTCGCACTTGCTCTTGCAAAACGGGATGTGGACGTAAATACCGAGTTTTTTGTCCTCGACGTTGCTTTTTGTCAGAAAAAACGCCATGTTACTTTCCCTCTATACGGTCGGTAATAAAGGAACGGAATTCCTCCGCATTGCCGACGGTAAAGCCGTCCTTTGCGACGAAGAACCACTGCTGCTTGCTGCGGCGCAGGAGGAACAGGTGTTCGCTCTCGCGCAGCTCGGAGATGTCGGAATAGCCCTGCACGTTGACCGAGCCGTCCTCCTGAACGCTCTGCGCAAGGGAGAGGTTGTAAAACTCGGTGGTAAGGTGCAGCTCCGTGGTGCCGAAGGAGCGCCGCATTGACGCCTCCCAGCGGGCAATCGCCTTTTTCGGCATGGTGACTTGGCTGTAGATGAGGTAAACGATGACCAGCGCGGAGAGCAGCATCATCAAAAGGCCGGTTGTCGTGCGTGTCGCGACATACTGCCAAACGAGCAGGCCGAAGGCGACAACAACGAGCGCAATGCAGCCGTAGCTGACATACTTTGCATTTTTCGACGCGACAGCCTCGGACGCTTCCCGCTGAATTTCCGCGTTGATGACGGTATTCGCCGAGAATTTCGGCGGGTCAAGCGCGGGAGCTTCCTCCTCTGTTTCCTCGATTTCGGTCACTTCCGACTCCTCTTCACGAATTTCTTCCTGATCCATAGGTTTGCTCCTTTCGGAAAAAAGTGTTTGATTACTCTGAAAATCTCTGTAGGGCGGGGACATGTCCCCGTCCTGCATTGGCACTTACTCAGCCGATTCCGTGTCCTCCGCACCGTCGGTGCGCTGGACGGCAATCACGCGGTTGCCATCCTCGATGCGCATGATGATCACGCCCTGCGTATCGCGCCCGTAGACGCTGATATTCTCCACCGGCGTGCGCAGAACGACGCCGCCCGACTCAATCAGCAGAATATCGTCCTTCTCATCGACAACAACCGCACCGGCGACCGCGCCGGTCTTTTCGGTCAGGCGGTAGTTCTTCATACCCTTACCGCCGCGGCTCTGCACCTCGTCGCCGCGCAGATAGCTCTCCACCGGCGTGCGCTTGCCGTAGCCGTTCTCCGTCACGGTCAGCAGGGTCTTGCCGGCCTCCGCAACCGCCGCGCCGACAACCGCGTCATCCGTGCCCAAGCGGATGCCGCGCACGCCCGTCGCCATTCTGCCCATGCAGCGGACATCTGCCTCGTTGAAGCAGATCGCCATGCCGCGCCGCGTGGCAAGCAGGAGGTTGTCCTCGCCCGTCGTCTTCATGACAGCGATCAGCTCGTCACCCTCGTCGAGGTTTAAGACGCGGATGCCCGCCTTACGCGCGGTGTACAGCTCGGACATCTGCATCCGTTTGACCGTGCCCTGACGGGTGACCATCGTAATAAACTCATTTTCTGCAAAGTCACGGGTCAAAAGCATTGCGGTTACGCGCTCGTCCTGCTCCAAGGGCAGGACATTTGCGATATGCGTGCCGCGTGCGGTGCGGCCCGCCTCGGGGATGAGATAGCCCTTGCGGCGATGGACGCGCCCCGTGTTCGTAAAGAACAGGAGATAGTCGTGCGTCGAGGCGATAAAGAGGTTTTTGATGTAGTCCTCCTCGCGCAGGCTCTGACCGGACACGCCTCTGCCGCCGCGCCGCTGACTGCGGTAGGTATCGACGGGCAGACGCTTGATGTAGCCGCCCTCGGACAGCGTGTAGCAGCAGTCCTCCTCCTCAATGAGGTCCTCGTCGTCAATCTCGTCCTCGACATCGACGATCTCGGTGCGCCGCGCGTCGCCGTACTTGTCGCGGATGGCGGTCAGCTCGTCGCGGACGATGCCCTTGACCAGCTCCATATCGCTCAAAACCTTCTGATAATAGGCGATTTTCTCCTCCAATTCGTGATATTCGGCGAGCAGCTTGTCCTTTTCCAGCCCTTGCAGGCGTTTGAGCTGCATATCCAAGATTGCCTGCGCCTGAATTTCGCTCAGACCGAAGCGCTCCATCAAGCGCTCCTTGGCGTCGTCATACGCGGAACGAATGATACGGATAACCTCGTCAATGTTGTCCTGCGCGATGAGCAAGCCCTCTAACAGATGGGCGCGCTCCTGTGCTTTTTTGAGGTCGTAGCGCGTGCGGCGGATGACAACTTCCTCCTGATGCGCGAGGTATTCATCCAGAATTTCGCGCAGGGAAAGCACCTTCGGCTGGCTCTGATTTTTGACCAATGCAAGCATATTCACCGCGAAGGTGGACTGCATCTGCGTCTGCGCAAACAGGCGGTTCAGAACGACCTGCGGGTTCGCCTCGCGCTTCAGCTCGATCACGATGCGCATACCGTTGCGGTCGGACTCGTCGCGAATGTCGGAAATACCCTCCAAACGCTTCTCGTTGACCTGATCCGCCATGTTTTTGATGAGCATCCGCTTGTTGACCTGATAGGGAATCTCGGTGACGATGATCCGCTGGCGGTTCTGTCCGAACTCCTCTAACTCTGTGCGGGCGCGCATGGTGATGCGTCCCTTGCCGGTGGCGTAGGCGCTGCGGATGCCCGCCCGACCGAGAATCAAGCCCTTTGTCGGGAAATCGGGACCTGTGATATGCTCCATCAGATCGTATAAGCTTGCCTCGGGGTTGTCGAGCACGCACAAACAGGCGTTAATGACCTCGGTGAGGTTGTGCGGCGGAATATTCGTCGCCATGCCGACCGCGATACCCGAGGAGCCGTTGACGAGCAGGTTCGGGAAGCGGCTGGGGAGCACGCGCGGCTCCTTGCGCGTCTCGTCGAAGTTGGGGTCCCAATCGACGGTATCCTTTTCGAGGTCGCGGAGCATCTCGTTGGAAATCTTGGAGAGGCGCGCCTCCGTGTAACGGTAAGCCGCGGGAGGGTCGCCGTCCACGGAACCGAAGTTGCCGTGCCCATCCACGAGCATATAGCGCATGGAGAAATCCTGCGCCAAACGGACGAGGGCGTCATAAACGGACGCGTCGCCGTGCGGATGGTAACGACCCAAGACGTCGCCGACGCAGGTCGCGGACTTCTTAAACGGCTTGTCCGAGGTCAGATTATCCTCATACATTGCATACAGAATGCGCCGGTGCACGGGCTTCAAGCCGTCGCGCACGTCGGGCAAGGCGCGCCCGATAATCACGGACATGGCGTATTCCATATAGCTGGTTTTCATCTCATGTACAAGCTCGCTGGTCACGATCGCCTGATTCGGGAACATAATATCCTCGGGCTTGTAATCCTTCTTATGTGCCAAGGTGTTTCCTCCTTGATTTAGTTTACATCTTACTCTGTAGGGCGGGGACATGACCCCGCCCTACAGATCACTTAATAGTCCAAATTCACGACGTATCTGGCGTTTTGCTCGATGAATTCCTTACGCGGCTCGACCTTTTCGCCCATAAGGAGCGTAAAAATCTCGTCGGCCTTGATCGCATCCTCCAAGCGAATTTGCTTCAGCGTACGCCGTTCGGGGTCCATGGTCGTCTCCCACAGCTCGTGCGGGTTCATCTCGCCCAAGCCCTTGAACCGCGCGATATCGACCTTCGCGTTCGGATTATCGGCGCGCAGCTCCGCCGAGACGCGGTCGCGCTCCTCATCGGAGAACGCCACCCGCGTCGTCTTGCCGCGCGTCAGCTTATACAGCGGCGGGATCGCGGAATAGACATAGCCGTTCTCGATCAGCGGGCGCATATAGCGGAAGAAGAAGGTCAGCAGCAGGGTGCGGATATGGCTGCCGTCCACATCGGCATCCGCCATGATGACGATTTTATGATAGCGGAGCTTTTCCAAATTGAACTCCTCGCCGATGCCCGCGCCGAGCGCGGTAATGACGGGCTGCAGCTTATCGTTTCCGATGACCTTATCCTCGCGGACCTTTTCGACGTTGAGCATTTTACCCCAAAGCGGCAAAATTGCCTGAAAGCGCGAATCTCTGCCCTGCGTTGCGGAGCCGCCTGCGGAATCGCCCTCGACGATGTAAATTTCGGTCAGCGCGGGATCCGTCTCGTTGCAGTCGCGCAGCTTATCGGGCATCGCCGCGCCGCCCAAGGCGGTCTTGCGGCGGATATTCTCGCGCGCCTTTCTTGCCGCCTCGCGGGCGCGGTTGGCGGTCATCGCCTTGTCAAGGATAATCTTTGCCACGGCGGGATGCTCCTCGAAATAGATCGTGAGCTGCTCGTTGACGATGGAATCGACAAGGGTGCGGATGTACGCGTTACCTAACTTTGCCTTGGTCTGTCCCTCAAACTGCGCGTCGGTCAGCTTGACGGAGATCACCGCCGTCAGACCCTCGCGGCAGTCCTCGCCCGAAACCTTATCGGCGTCGGACTTAATCACATTCGCCTTCATGCCGTAGGCGTTCATCACGCGGGTCAGCGCGGTCTTGAAGCCCGTCTCGTGCATACCGCCCTCGGGCGTGTGAATATTGTTTGCAAACGAGACAAGCGTTTCGTTATACGAATCGCTGTACTGCATGGCAATTTCCGCTTCCGCGCCGTTTTTCGCGCCGGACATATAGATTACCTGCTCGTGCAGCGGCGTCTTATGGCGGTTATGCCATTGGACGAACTCGCGAATGCCGCCCTCGAAGCACATCGAATCGGAATTTCCGTCCTCGGTGCGCTTGTCGGCAATGGAAATATGCAGACCCGCGTTCAAGAATGCCTGTTCGCGCATCCGCGTATGCAGAATTTCGTAATCATATTCGGTCGTATCGAACATCTCGGGGTCAGGCTTGAAGGTAACGACCGTACCCGTGCGGTCGGTCTTGCCGACAATCTGCATCTCCTGCGTGATATGTCCGCGCGAGAATTTCATCTGATAAATACTTCCGTCCTTATGGACTTCTGCAACAAGCCACTCGGACAGGGCGTTGACGACGGACGCGCCGACGCCGTGCAGACCGCCGGAGACCTTATAGCCGCCGCCGCCGAATTTGCCGCCCGCGTGCAGGACGGTAAAAACGACCTCGAGCGCGGGCTTGCCCGTCTGCGCCTGAATATCGACGGGGATACCTCTGCCGTCGTCGGTGACGGTGATGGTATTTCCCGGGTTGATGGTTACGGTGATGTGCTTGCAGTAGCCGGCAAGCGCCTCGTCGATGGAGTTATCGACGATCTCATAGACGAGATGGTGCAGACCGCTCGACGAGGTCGAGCCGATATACATACCCGGGCGCTTGCGCACCGCCTCCAAGCCCTCAAGAACTTGAATTTGTGAGGCGTCATATTCCTGCTCCACCGTGGTGCTGAACAATTCTTCGGACATATTTTTAACTCCTTACATAACATAAACGCGCAGTCTTCTGTAGTGCGGGGACATATCTCCTGCCTACGGTTACTTGATCTCATGAAATGCTTCTTCCGCGCGTTTTTCCAAAATTTGCGCGTTGTATTGCGTCAGATAGACACGGCGCAGACCGAATTCCTCGGTCAGAACATAGCTTTTCGGGAGCTTTCCCGACACATCGACGACCTCGCCCTGCGTTTCCGCCTCGGACAAAAATGCCCGCGTGTGCTTGGAAATGCTCGTATTGTCGAGGTCAAACACGCCGATCACGGCGCGGTCGCGGACGGAAAAATCCGCTCCGATGGAAATGTACATTTGAATTCTCCTATTTGACGCTGCCGTTCTCAATGCGAAAAACCTGCCCTAAGCTCGTCAGACGGTCGGTTTCACAGCAGGTGATAAACACCTGTCCGCTTTTGAGCTGATTCAAAACGAAATCCTGCCGTCCCGCGTCCAGCTCGGACAGCACATCGTCAAGCAGCAAAATCGGCTCTTCTCCGCTGTCCCGTTTCAGCAGCTCACGCTCGGCGAGCTTAATGGAGATCGTCGCCGTGCGTGTCTGTCCCTGCGAGGCAAACTGCGCAACGGGCAGATTGTTCACCCGTGCCTCAAAATCGTCCTTATGCGGGCCGGAAAGGCATTGACCGCTCTCCAGCTCCGCCCGCTCATGCGCTGCCTGATGCTCCGCGAGCAGCTCCCGCAAACGCTCGGGCGGCGCAAACGGATCGTCGATATTCGACACGGTTTTATATTCCAGCGTCAGCGCCTCCGCGCCGCCGGAAAACTCCCGATGAAACGCCGCAGCGCACTCGGAAAGGGCTTTCAAATACCGCGCACGATAGGAAATGACCAGTGCGCCGACCTGCGCCATGCGCGTGTTGTACTCGGGCAGCACCTCACGCAAGGAGGGGCAGTCCCGCCAATCGCGCAAAACGGTGCTTTTCTGTTCCAAAAGCCGCTGATATTCCGTCAGCGCCGCCTCATAATTCGGACGGATTTGACATATAACATTATCGAGCAGCTTTCTGCGCGGCTGCGCGCCCTTTTTCAGTACGAGCAGATCCTCCGGACAAAACAGCACGCTCGGCAGCACGCCGACAATTCCGGCCGCGGTCTTCTGTTTCACGCCGTTCAGAAACAGCCGGCGCGGGCGGCGGTCTGCAAATAACAGCGCGCGGAGCGTCTGTTCGCGTTCCTGTGAGGTAATCTCGGCAGAAAGCTCGGCAAATTCCGCGTCAAAGCGGATCAATTCCTGCTCTTTTCTTGTGCGGAAGGCGCGGCCGGTGGAAAGATAGCTGACCGCCTCCAACAGGTTTGTCTTGCCGTTGGCGTTGCCGCCCACAAGCAGATTCACGCCCGAGACAAAGCGTATCTCCGCGTCGGCATAGTTGCGAAAATTCCGCAGACAGAGACGGTTAATCTGCATGCTTCACCGAATAAGTCACGCCGTCAAAGCAGACCTTGTCGCCGTCGGTGAGCTTTTTCCCGCGCATGAGACAGACCTCGCCGTTCACGGTGACTTCACTGTTCTGAATGAAATTTTTCGCCATACCGCCCGAAGGGACGGCGTTTGCGAGCTTCAAAAAGCTCTCTAATTTGATGAAATCCGTCGTGATTTCGACGGGAACGACCTCGGCGGACACCCGCCGAACGCGAACTTTCATAGTTTTTCTCCTTGTTTCGATAAAACCCTTTTCTGTCATTCTGAGGGAACGCAGTGACCGAAGAATCTCGGCACTTTCCTTCCGCGTTTGTTTTCCGATCTTACTTTTAGATTCTTCGTCGGCTTTGCCTCCTCAGAATGACAATATTACTTTCCTCTGCAAAGCGGGGATATACTCCCGTCCTAAAATGAATCAGTGCAGTCTGACCGGCAGCACCATATACGCAAAGTCCTTTTTATCGTCCACCGGCGTGAAAACGATGGGACTCAGACCGTTTTGCAGTTCCAGTGTGACCTCCTCGGTCGGCACTGCGCGCAGCGCGTCCAGCAGATAGCGGCAATTGAAGCCGATCTCCAGCTCACCGCCGTTTCCTGCAATGTCACAGGTATCATGCGCCGTACCGATTGTGTTCGTCGTGCGGAAATCCGCCGTATTCTCGCCGAAAATGCAGCGCACAGGGCTTTTAATCTTTTCCGAGACGATCAGGCTGACGCGTTCAATGGACGACATCAGCGTTGCAACATTCGCGGTCAGCTTTGTCGTGCTGTTGGTCGGCACGACGCGCCGCCAGTCAATAAATTCGCCCTCCAAAATACGGCAGACAAGGGTTGCATCGCCGATCTCGAACAGAATATGCTTATCGCCCAACGTGAAAACAGCAGGTTCATCGGTGTCGGCGAGAATCTTTTCCACCTCGCGCAGACCTGTCGCGGGAACAACGAATTTCATCTCGCGGCCGATGGGCGTCTCGCTGTGCCAAGTCCGTCGGGCAAGACGGAAGCTGTCCACGGCGACCATTGTAATCGTCTCATCACGCACCTCCATCAGACAGCCGGTGTGGATGGGCCGCGCCTGATTCTCGGAGACGGAGAAGATCGTCCCGCCGATCATTTCGCGCAGCGCCGACTGCGGCACGGAGACGCCGCGTTCGGAGTTGACGTCGGGCAAATCGGGGTAGTCCTCTGCATCCATCGCGGTGATCTTAAAAGAGGACGCGCCGCCGCGGATGGAGACTTGCAGCTTATCATCGACTTCAATGGTGACCTCCTCATCCGGCAGCTTGCGCACGATGTCGAAGAACAGGCGCGCAGGCATGACGCACAGTCCCGCCTCGGTCACGGCGGCGCCGACCTTGACGGTGATGCCGGTTTCGAGGTTAAAGCCGGTGAGCTGCACGCCGACGCCGGCACGCAGTAAAATACCCTCTAAGCAGGGGATGGCACTCTTTGCAGCGACGGTTCTGCCCGCGACGGAGATCGCGGAAACGAGCAGGGCTTTTTCACAGGTAAACTTCATTTCGAAAACCTCACTTTCTTCTCTCTCTTAGAAAGGATAGGATAAATTATAGTAGTACACAGTAGTAGGCGGAGAAATTGTGCAAAACCCGCGCAAATGCCCAAACCGCAAGGCTTTGCAATGCACAGGACAATGTGCGTTTTTGGGATAGTTATTGACAGGTTTTTCAAAAATCATTCGACGTGCGGTTTTGCACAGGAAAACCTTTACACAATACACAGGACTTGTGGAGAAAATTTCGGATATAGTGACAGACTGCAAACGGTTTATGAAATAATTGCGATTCTGTCATTCCGAAGAGGCAGAGCAATGACAAGAAAGAAAACCAATACTGTCATTCTGAGGAGCGGAGCGACGAAGAATCTAAAAGGAAAATCGGAAAAATACGCGCGGAGGGGAAGTACCGAGATTCTTCGGTCACTGTGTTCCCTCAGAATGACAAGAAAGGGAAGCAACATTGTCATTCTGAGGAGCGAAGCGACGAAGAATCTAAAACAATAATCATTCATACCATTTTGTTGAAAGATCTTCCCATTTTGGATTCATCGTTTCGATTAACGCATTCTTTTTCACGCGAAGCCAGCCTTTTAATTGTTTTTCGCGTTCAATTGCTGTCCTTATATCGGTCGTTGTTTCAAAATATACCAATTTATGAACGTGATAACGTTTTGTAAAGCTGTCGGCAAGTTCATTCCGGTGTTCATAAAGTCGTCGTTCTAAATTATTTGTTACACCGATATACAAGACACGGTTTGTTTTGTTGGTGAGAATATATACATAATAGTTCATTTTCTCACCTCAATAAATACGGATAATTAGTTCCTGCACAAGATTCTTCGGTCACTGCGTTCCCTCAGAATGACAAAAAAGGGAAGCAACACTGTCATTCTGAGGAGCGGAGCGACGAAGAATCTAATAGGAAAAAACAGAAAAACCTACACTCTCGAATTGATATTTGCGGTAATGTCGCGGATGTTGTCCTGCAGACCGTTGGCTGCGTTGCCGAGGTCATTTTCAACGCGGCGGACAGCATAAAGCACCGTTGTATGATTCACGCCGAACACCTGCGCAATATCGGGGAAGGACAGATTCGTCAGCTTTCGGATCAGATACATGGCGACGTGCCGCGCTTCGGAGGTATTTTTTGCTTTATTTCTGCTCCGCAGAAGGTTGTCCTCAATGGAATAGAAGCGGCAGACCTCGCTGATAATAAGGTCGGGCGTCGGCACGGCCTGTTCCTTGCCCTTATACATATCCTTGATGGCGCGGGAGACATTTTCAACGTTGATTTTCCAGCCGCCGAGGTCGTGATACGCCTTAATTTTTTTGACTGTCCCCTCAATTTGTCGGACGTTGTTTGTGATGTTCTCCGCGAGGTAATCGCACACGTCGTCCGGCAGGGTCAGACCGTAGGAGATCGCCTTATTCTTGATGATGGCATAGCGCGTTTCGTAATCGGGCGGCTGAATATCAACAATCAGACCCCATTCAAAGCGCGTGCGCAGACGGTCCTCTAAACGGAGCATATCGCTCGGCACGCGGTCGGAGGTCAGGACGATCTGCCGCTTGTTTTCGTAGAGGGTGTTGAAGGTGTGGAAAAATTCCTCCTGCGTGGCGTCCTTGCCCGCAATAAATTGAATATCGTCGATCAAAAAGAGGTCGGCGTTGCGGTATTTGTCGCGGAATTCGAAGTTTTTGCCCGAGCGCACCGCCTCAATAAATTCGTTGGTAAACTGGTCGCCCTTGATGTAAACGATGTTGTATTCGGGGTGCTTCTGCTGAATGCGGTTGGCAATGGCGTAGAGCAGATGCGTCTTGCCCAAGCCCGACTGTCCGTAGAGAAACAGGGGATTGTAGACCGTGGTGCGCTCCTCCGCGACCGCCTCCGCGGCGGAAAACGCGTGCTGGTTGGACGAGCCGACGACAAAGGTATCGAAGGTAAACTGCGAGTTGAATTCCGAAAAATTACGCCGATTTCGGTTGCGCGAGTACTGCGGAAATTCGTCCTCATCCAGTACGACAAGCTCAATTTCCGTTTGAAACTGGTCGCGCATGGCGTCCTTGATCAGCTCGGTGTAGCGGTTTATAATAACGTCCTTGCGGAAGGGCGAGGGGGAGTAGATGACGAGCTTTTCCTCGTTCAGCTCGACGATCTCCGCATCGTCGAAAAAGGACGCGACCGCCATAGACGGCGAGTGCTGTTCAAGGTAGGATAAGACGCGTGACCATACATAGGCGTTGGAATACATAGCCGACTCCTTTCCATTCTATATTATCCTTGAAATTATACCATAATTCAGAAAAAAAAGCAATATACATTATTATAATATATTTCCTATCAATTGCACAGCCCTGTGCAAAAATCACGGAAGTTTCAAAGATTCCCTATCAATTGCGGAAAAAAAGCTTCATCGCAGACAAACAGCGTTCCTGTTTTCCGGCATGGATATTGTTTCTATACTTTATATTGCAAATATGAAATGATTGTGTTATAATCAAAACAGCCAAAAAAACAAGGAGGTATAAAGCATGAAAAAACGTTGTATTTCTTTTCTTTTGGCGGCGATTCTGCTGCTCTCCCTGCTGCCGGCAGCGATGGCAGAGGAGGAACCCGCACAGCCTGAGATCGACATCGCCGCGCTGACCGAACATATCAACAGCGGTAACAGCATTGCATTGACCTCAGAGATTAAATCCAAAACAGAACTCAAATCCACCCTCGTCAACGCAAAGCGCACAGCAGAAAACGGGTTTAATGAAATTATTCCGAATATTACGGAGGACGGACGCGGCATCGTTTTCGGAAAAACCGTTGATATTCATTATTCCACATTAAATTACGGAATACCGAATCAGTATTTCTTTTGCATAATCTATTATGGTACGGAGCTCAAAGAAAGTGATTATATCGGAGAGTGTACTGAATACTACGGAGACGAAGAATTATATGTCACAAACAGAATTTTGGAATGGAACACAGCACAGTTGAACAAGGGTATCGGTAAATACACAATCGTATTTTTTACGGCGTATGAGCTGAATGGAGCTATTGAGATCGCCGAGCCGACGGTAAATTGCATCACTGTAGAGCTTTGCAAGGAGCCCATTCCGCTGAAAAGAATTTATTTTGCCGATTTGGATGACAAAGAGGTCAATCAGGTAACTGCTTCGATGTACCAAACGGACTATTATTATATTGCCTGTGAGCCGAAGAATGCGACCTGTGACAGATATTCTATATATGGCTTAGCAGATTCGGATGAACGTTTGTTTTTCAGAGAAAGCTTTTTCGGTTTTTTGGAAGTGACACCGCTGTTTCCCGGTGTACATATACTTCAGGTCCCGTTTGAAGGCAAAACAGCAAAAATGACCGTCACAACACCGGAGCCGAAGGGTTCATGCGGTCCGAACGTATCGTGGAGCTTTGATTCAAAGAACGATGCTTTGAATATCTACGACACCGGCGATATGTACGGCTATGAGGCGGGCAAGCAGCCGTGGGCAAAGTTTGCGCACTACTTCAAGCAGATCAACATCGGAGAAGGCGTCACCCTGATCGGTTTGAATGCTTTCCGCGGATGCAGCAATTTACAGCGTGTCAGTATTGCCGGCAGTGTCAAGAAAATCGCGAGCTCCGCTTTTTCCGACTGCACGGCGCTGACAAAGGTGATTCTGCCGAAGAAGCTGACGCAGATCGACGCCAATGCCTTCAGCGGCTGCAACGAGCTGACGCAGGTTATTATTCCCGCAAACGTGACGAGCATCGGTGACAGCGCGTTTACGGGCGATAAGCTGAAAGAGGTCTATTGCATGGGCGACGCGCCCAACGTCAACGGCGCACCCTTCGGCGCGGTAAGCGCGGACAGAAATGTTGTCGTCTACTACAACGAGGGTGCGGAGGGTTGGACAACGCCCACATGGAAAGGCTATCCGACCAAGCCCTGCAATCCCAACTATCCGCCGCTGTTCAACGATGTTTACAGAAGCGACTGGTTCTATAATTCAGTACGTTACGCGACGGAGCATAAGCTCATGGGCGGCACGGATGTCGCCATATTCGACCCCGAGGGCAGCATGACGAGAGCAATGCTGGTCACGGTGCTCTGGCGCTACGCAGGTTCGCCGGCGGAGGGCGACAATACATTTGTCGATGTGCCGGCGGGCCAATGGTATACGCAGGCGGTCGCGTGGGCAGCGGAGAACGGTATTGTCGGCGGCGTCGGCAAAGGCAAATTCGATCCCGAGGGAGAGATCACGCGCGAGCAGATGGCAACGATTCTGTACCGCTACGCAGAAAAGCAGGAAATCGACGTCAGTCGGCGGGGAGACCTGTCGGGCTATCCCGACGGCGGAAAGGTCTCCGATTGGGCGCTGAAGGAGATGCAGTGGGCAGTTTCCGAGGGTCTCATCGGCGGTTCAGACGGCTATCTCCTGCCGCAGGGCAGTGCAACGCGCGCGCAGGTTGCGACGATCTTCATGCGCTTTATCGAAAATATCGTGAAGAAAAACTGATACGGCTTTATAATATCTTTATTCAAAAAACAGAGTATGAAGCGGCACCCGCTCCAGACTGTCAAAAAACGATAGTCTTGTCATTGCGAGACCCCGCAGGGGTCGTGGCTGCGCAGCCGTTGGCGGCTTTGCCGCCTTACGGATGCGGCGTTCTTGTATGTTTTCCGGCGAATACGAAATTTTTCTAATTAGGGAAGCTCTGAATCAATCCGCAAGAGCGGACAGCGGATTGATTCAGAGCTTCCTTAGGATTTTCCCGTGCTTTTTCTTGACGGCGTCGTATGCGCGTGCTAAAATAGTTGCGGATTTATTCAGAGCTTCCTTAAAACTGTGAAGAGTGATCGAAAAAAACTGTTTGGAGGTCAAACTGTGAGGCAAATACTCGAAATTTCCGGCCCAAACGGTGCGGATTCTCTCTCAGCGCTGATGTCCGCGCTTCAGGAGGCCGCCGTCGCGCACGCGCTCGAACTGCATATTGACCATGACCGAATGCTCGAAGATTTCGGGTGTCTGTGGATGATCGTGCGCTGCAGGCTGTGCGTCACGCGCTTTCCGAACGGGCGTTTTTTTGTAAGAACATGGCTGCGCAAACCGTCCGCCGTCGTCAGTATCCGCGATTTTTCGATTTACGACGAGATGGGAGAGCTTGGCACGGCGGTGCAGAGCTGGGTGCTGGTCGATGCTGCCGAACGGCGGATCATCTCGATGAAAAATATCGCGCCCCTGTGGGATCTGCCCACGCCTGCGCCCGAGCGAAAGGAGCAGCCGCGCCGTCTCGTGATGCCGCAGGAGTTGACGGAGCGTGCGCGTTGGACAGTCACGCCGGAGGAGATCGACAGCAACGGACATCTGAACAATGTCGCTTATGTCCGCCGCGCGGAGGCGCTTGCGCCGAAGGGCTGCACGGAGCTTTCTGTCATGTTTGACCGCGAATGCTTTGTCGGGCAGACACTGCGTCTTAAAAGCGCGCCGCAGGGCGACGGCTGCTTTGTCTGCGGCATCAAAGAGGACGGCGAGGAGAGCTTCCGCGCCTGTTTTCGAGGGAGTAATATCATATGAAGCGACTGATTTTTTGTATACTCTGCTTGTCTCTGCTGCTGTGCGCGTGCGCGTGGACACCGACCCCGTCCGACGGCGGCACCGCCGACACCGCCGCGCCCACGGAGCTGTCGATTCCGCAAGGGCTGGCGGGCGTTTGGGTCAGCGCACACGCGGGCGAATGGAATATGATTGAGACGATCACCTTTGGAGAGGACGGAAGTTTATCGGTGCAGTTGACCTACGAGGGCAGCGATTATCAGACGATCTACGGGACGTATACCGTCTCGGGCGGCACGATCTTCTGCGACATTACCGAGGGTACGACGCCGTTTCAGGTCGAATATACTTATCGCATCGACGGCAGAGAGCTTTATCTGACCGATGAGGACGGCGAAGCGCAATATTTGAGAAATTCGTGATCCGATGTATTTTCCGGCCGCGTTGCGGCTTGAAAACCGACGGTGAAAAAAGGAGGATTCCCCATGAAACCCTATGACCAACTGACTGCCGAAGAAAGAAAGAGCGAATATGAAACTTTAATGAGCGAATATGAGCGATTAAAAGCGCGAAAACTCTCGTTAAATATGGCGCGCGGCAAGCCGGGGAGAGAACAACTCGACCTCGTGAGCGATATTTTAACGGTTCTGAGCGATCCGAACGATTGCGTTGATGCGGGCATCGACGTTCGCAATTACGGTGAATTGAGCGGTCTGTCGTCGGCAAAGCGTCTGTTTGCGGAGCTGCTTGGCACAAAGCCGGAACAGATTTTCGTCGGCGGCAACGCCAGCCTGAATCTGATGTACGATCTCATTGCCAAGGCATACACGCATGGCCTGCGGCAGTCGCCGCGTCCGTGGTCGCGGGAGGAGAAGGTGCGTTTTCTCTGTCCCGCACCGGGCTACGACCGCCATTTCAAAATCTCCGAATCCTTTGGAATGGAGCTTGTGACCGTTCCGATGACGGAGGACGGGCCGGATATGAACGTCGTCGAGGCGGCGGTCAAGGATCCGTGTGTAAAGGGAATTTGGTGTGTGCCGAAGTATTCCAATCCCGACGGTGTCGTTTACAGCGACGCGGTTATCGAACGTCTTGCCGCTCTGCGTCCCGCCGCGCCCGATTTTGCGCTGATGTGGGACAATGCCTACTGTGTCCATGAGATTTTCGGAGAATTTGTCCCGTTCCGTGATATGCTTTCGCTCTGCGCGGCGCACGGAAATGCGGATATGGTCTATGAGTTTGCCTCGACCTCGAAAATCACCTTCCCCGGGGCGGGCGTGGCGGTCATGGCGTCGTCGGAGAACAACCTGAAATATTTGGAGGGTCTTTTGACCTATCAGACGATCAGCTACGATAAGGTAAATCAGCTTCGCCATATAAAATATCTAAAGGATAAAGCGCATACGCTGGAGCTGATGCAGCGGCACGCGGCAATTCTCGCGCCGAAATTTACTGCGGTTTTGGACGCACTGGAGACGCAGATCGCGCCGCTCGGGATTGCGCGCTGGACGAAGCCGCGCGGCGGCTATTTTGTCTCGCTTTACGCCATGAAGGGCACGGCAAAACGCGTCGTGCTTCTGATGAAGGAGGCGGGCGTGACGCTGACGGGCGCGGGCGCGACCTATCCTTACGGTGTCGATCCCGACGACAGCAATATCCGTATTGCACCGAGTCTCCCGCCCGTCGGGGAGCTGCGGCAGGCGATGGACGCGCTGTGCATCTGCCTGCGTCTCGCTGCGCTCGAAAAGCTCGGCGTTTGAAAAAATCTGCGAAATGCAAAAAAAGCCACGGACGTATGTCCGTGGCTTTTTGCATATGAAAGTTATTCTCCCGTCGTCTCCGAGGCTTCCGTGCTCGGCTCGGTACTCGGCTCCGTTGACGGTTCCGTAGAAGGCTCGGTGCTCGGATCCGTGGACGGCTCCGTGCTCGGATCCGTGGACGGCTCCGTGCTCGGGTCGGTGGACGGCTCGGTGCTCGGATCCGTGGACGGCTCAGTACTCGGCTCGGTGGACTCCTCTGCATCAACGATATGCGCGATTTCGCGGTCACGCGTGTCGTATCTGGAGTAGCACACGACCTCCTTGGAGAGCAGGTTGCCGTCCTTGTCGTACTTATACATATAAGTTGTCACATTTGCGCCGTCGTGGGCGGTCTGGATCACGTCGCCCTCCTTGTAATCCTTGAACTGGTTGTAGTTGGGCATATCGGGCGAGATATCAATGGTTTTTTCACCTGCGTTATACCACGCGGTGATTTCGTAGTCGAGCTTGACGGTGTAATCCTTTGTCTCCGTGCCGACGAAGCGGATGTGGACATAGCCGTCGGAAACGGAGGCGTCGATGCGGATGGGGTGGGTCGAGTTGTTGCGGAACTTGTAGTCAAGGCTTCCCCAGTAGATCGTCGCGTCCATGCCGTAGGGAATATAGTCCGGAAGGTACTGATGCTCGGCGCGTTCAAGCACCTCCAGATCCGCCTTCAGTGTGCACCAAAAGATCGTCGATGCAACTTGGCAGACGCCGCCGCCGAGCTGGTTTTCGGTTCTGCCGCCGACATAGACGCCCGCCTCGCCGTAGCCCTTGGCGGCGGTGCGCTGGCCGACGACCTCGTTGAAGGAGAAGACGTCGCCGGGCTTGAGAATTGTGCCGTTAATTGCTTCACAGGCAAGCTCGAGGTTGTGCGTACGCGTCGGATTCCAAACGTGCGGGCTGTCGTACGACGCAAGCACGTCACAGAACAGCTCATTTTGCAGGGATTCGCGGGTAAAGCGCGGGATCAGCTCCTTCAGGGGCAGAATCACGGTGTCGCCGGGCTTCGCAGTAGAGAAGGCAATCAGCGCGTCAGACATCGTGAAGCCGTAGCCGTTCTTGCCGTCGGTGATCTCATAGGTGTCCTCGTCGCAGAACGCGTTGACGGGCGCGACGCAGTGATAGTCCTCGTAGAGCTTGTCCAAATCGACCGGCGTCGGAATTGTCTCGTTATAGATATATTGCAGGTCATAGTTGCCGCTCATGTAAGCGTCGATTACCTCTTTATAGAGTGCGTCGATGTCGATGTTGCGCTTGAGTGTGCCGATGGTGATCTCAATGGCATCCACGGTCTGCGGGTTGCCGTCCTGATCCGTGACGGTGGTTTTTCTGTCCTTGATCTGCGTATCCGTGCCGACGCAGACGGTATCCTCGAGGGTGCTCTCAAGCACATCGCGGATATATGTTTCATTAACGGTCAGAAGCTTCGATACGTCAATATCTACGCGCGTGTCGTTTTCCTTTGTGCCGACGCCGCGGCCGTAGCGGTACGCCTCCTCGACTGCCGCGTCAACGTCCAAAGTGATCTCCACATACGACGCGGGCAGGCAGATGGTCTTGTCGCGGAGATAGGGCTTGCCGTTTTCGTCGAGCGGGGCGTCGGGATCGGTTTCGGGCGGTTCGGGCGCGGGAATGGCGGCGGTGTTTTGCGCGTTTTCGAGCGGCTTGCCGTAAATATCGGTCACCGTCTCCTTCGATGGGTCATATGTCGTGACATAAAGCGGGAACGCGTCGCCCTCGGTGTAGAGGCGGATATTCATATCCTGATCGAAGCGCAGCGCGCCGAGCGCCTCCTTTGCTTCCTCCTTGGTCATGCCGCCGATGTCGATGCCGCCGACATAGATGTTCTGCGCGATCTTTTGGTCGTCGCGGAGCAGCAGATAGCCGACCGCACACGCGGCGATGACAACCAGAGAGCCGAGAATGCCCAAAATGAGGGGCAGACGGCTTTTTTTCTTATTGTTCTTCGTCTTGCGGGCGGCATTTTGGGCGGCTTTCTGCGCCTGCGGACGGTTGGCTTTTTCAAATTTTCCCATATTTTTCTCCTCGTTGCATATCATATCACAATGCAGGCGGCGCAAGAATCGCGCCTCTGCGCGCGGCGGAAGAATATGCCCGCCGCCATGCCGAAAAAGTCAATAATGTATCTTTATTATACCGTAGAACGGATAAAAAGCAACTACGAATTCATGACGAATCCATTACAAAAGAGTAAAGTTATGTCAACTGAATTTATTCAAAGTAACGTCGCGTGCAGACATGATCCTGTAATGCCATTGCGAGGGCGATTTTTCGCCCGAGGCAAGCTCTGCACGGGAACGCGAATGGTTGCGGCGAGTACCTTCGCGCACGGATTTTGAATGGAAGGGGCGGCATCCGCAATACCCGCAAGAAGCGCGCCACAGCCGTAAGGCACCATCGCTGCCAACGGCTGTGCAGGCGATACGCCGCATACGTACATATTAGACGTTCTTTGCATCGGTTTTGTTTCATGCATTATGAAAATTCTGCAAAAATTCTTCTGCGGCTTTCAAGGAATTCTCCCCGGCTGCCAATTTCAGCGTCAAAAGCGGCTTGTCGCTCTTCGGCGAGAGGAACATACGCTTTTCATACGCGGGCAGGGCGCAGACCGCCGCAACAGCCTCAAAGGAGAATTTTGCCAGCGTGAATTGCAGCGTCCGTCCCTTCTGGGAGATGTCCGAAATACCCTGTGCCGCCGCCCTTGCGCGCAGCAGCGCGATCGAAATCAGATTCATCGAGCCCCTGGGCGGGTCGCCGTAGCGATCGACGATCTCGTCGAGCAGCTCGTCCGCGTCCTCCTGTGAGCGGATGGCGGCCATACGGCGGTAAAGATCCATTCGCTGTTCGCCTGACGAGACATAATCCTTGTCGATGTTCGCCGTGACGTCGAGATCGGCGGTGCAGGCGACCTCCTCGGCGGGCTTTTCGCCGCGCTCCTCCAAGACCGCCTCCTCCAAAAGCTTCAGATAGAGGTCGTAGCCGACGGATACCATGTGTCCCGACTGCGCCGCGCCGAGCAGATTGCCCGCGCCGCGAATTTCAAGGTCGCGCATGGCGATTTTGAAGCCGGAGCCGAACTCCGCGAAATCGCGGATGGCGTTGAGCCGTTTTTCCGCGACCTCGGTCAGCACCTTGCCGCGGCGGAAGGTCAGGTAGGCAAAGGCGTGACGGCTCGAGCGGCCGACGCGTCCGCGAATTTGGTGGAGCTGTGCAAGCCCGAGCTTATCCGCGTCCTCGATGATGAGCGTGTTGACGTTTGAAATGTCAATACCCGTCTCAATGATCGTCGTGCAGACGAGAATTTGGAGTTCGCCGTCCGCCATGCGCTGCATGACCTCGCTCAGCTCCTCCTCGCTCATTTTGCCGTGGGCAATGCCGATCTCGGCATCGGGGAGGGCTTTTTTGATGCGTGCGGCGCATTGCGCGATGGATTCGACGCGGTTGTGCAGGTAGTAGACCTGTCCGCCGCGCTCCAGCTCGCGCCGCATCGCGTCAACCAGCACCGGCTCTGCGTATTCGAGCACAAAGGTCTGCACGGGGTAGCGGTCGTGCGGCGGCTCTTCGATGGTGGACATATCGCGCAGACCCGAGAGCGCCATGTTCAGCGTGCGCGGGATCGGCGTGGCCGAGAGCGTCAGCACATCGACGCCGCGAGAAAGCTCTTTTAACTTCTCTTTATGCGTCACACCGAAGCGCTGTTCCTCGTCCACAATCAGCAGCCCGAGATCCTTAAACTCGACGTCCTTTTGCAGCAGCTTGTGCGTGCCGATGATGAGGTCGAGCGTACCGGCGCGGAGGTCGGCAAGGTTTTTGCGGTTCTGCGCGGGCGTGCAGAACCGCGAGAGCATACCGATCTGCACGGGGAAGCCGCGAAAACGGTTGACGGCGGTCGTATAATGCTGCTGTGCCAAAACCGTGGTCGGCACTAAGATCGCCACCTGTTTACCGTCCAAAATGGCCTTCATGGCGGCGCGTAAAGCAACCTCTGTTTTGCCGAAGCCGACGTCGCCGCAGAGCAGACGGTCCATCGGATGCGGCGACTCCATATCCGCCTTGATCTCGTCGATGGAGCGGAGCTGGTCGTCCGTCTCGGCGTAGGGGAAATTCTGCTCGAACTCGGACTGCCACGGCGTGTCGGCGGCAAAGGCAAAGCCCGGCAGACGCTTTCGCTCGGCATAGAGCTTAATCAGCTCCTCCGCGATGTCCTTTGCCGCCGCCTTTGCGCGCGCCTTGGTCTTTTGCCACTGGTCGCCGCCGAGACGGTTCAGCTTCACCGGCGCGTCCTCGCCGCCGCCGATGTATTTGCCGATCAGGTCGAGCTGCGTCGCGGGAACATAGAGCACGTCCGTCCCCTGATACGCGATTTTAACGTAATCCTTTACAGCACCGTCGATCTTCATCTGCTCCATGCAGACATAGCGCCCGATCCCGTGGTACTCGTGGACGACAAGATCGCCCGGCGAAAGATCGGCAAAAGAGTCCAATTTTTGACGATTTGATGCTTTTTGATGCTTTTTGCGCGTTTTCTGAGCGTTTTGCGCAAGCAATTGTCCCTCGGTCAGCACGGCGAAGCGCAGATCGGGATACTCCATGCCGAAGGGGAGCGCGCCGTCGGTGAGCAGAATCTGCCCGCCGTGCGGCAAAGCCGTCAGCGGGAAGGCAAGAAAGGCAGAAATGCCCTGCTCGCGCAAAAGATTTGCCAAAATCTCCCCGCGCCGGCGATTTCCGCACAGGACGAGGGAGGCGTATTCGTTTTTCTGATAGAATTTGAGGTCAGTCGCCGCCGCGTCGAGGTTGCCGCCGTAGGACGGAAGCTGTTTCGCGGTGATGCTGACCAGCTCCTTCGGCGGCAGAGACTGCGGATAGGAGGCGGCGAGGAAGGAGTCCAAAAACACCGCCGCGTGTCCCGCGACGCGGTCGCAGACGGATTCCCAATCGGCGGAAAATTCGCACAGCTCCCCGCAGAGAATGCCCGATTCGAGGAGGCTGTCAAGCATCATGCCCTCCTCCTCCATATGGCGGTCGGCGGCGCGGTACAGATTGCCGTGGTCGCAGAAAAAGACCGGCGCGTCGGCGGGAATGTAGTCGGCGGCGCACGCGAATTCGGGATAAATCAGCGCCATGTAACGGTCAGCGGCGGAGAGAGTCACGCCGCTGTGTAAAGCGTCTTCATCCTCCGCGAGGGTGCGCAGCAGCGCCTCGTTCGGCGTTCTGCGGCGGCGCAGACGCGCTTGCAGCGCCGCAAGGTCGGCGGCAAGCCCCTCCGCGCCGCTCGGATGCAGGCGCGGGAGCGTCTCCGCGACAGGCAGAAGGATGAATTCCTCGATGTTCTCGACGCGCCGCTGGGTTATGGGGTCGAAAAAGCCCATCGCATCCACCTCGTCGCCGAAAAATTCAACACGCACAGGGCGGTCGCAGGCGGGAGAAAAGACGTCTAAAATGCCGCCGCGCACGGAGAATTGCCCGACGCCCTCGACGAGGTTGCCGCGGACATAACCCGCCTGCACCAGCTTTGCGCACAGCGCATCCAAGCCGATCTGCGCGCCGAGCTTAAGCGTGAGCGCTGCGGAAAAGAGGACGCTTTTCGGCATTGTCCGCAGAGCGATTGCCTCCCAAGTTGTCAGAAGGAGCTTTTGTTCGCCGCGCGCGAGGTCATAGAGCAGACGGAGACGCTGATGCTCCCAGCCGCGCGAGATCGCGGAGGCGTTGTGAAAGGTCAGGTCACGCGACGGCAGAATCGGTGCCTCCGTGCCGAGAAAAGCGGCAAGCTCCGCCTGTGTACGCCGTGCCGCCAGCTCATCCTGACAGATGACGACGGCAGGACGCTTTGTGTCGTGCAGGAGCGAGGCAATCAGATGCGAACGGTTGATCTGCGCCGCGCCGGAGACGCCGACGGCTTGATTTTTTTCAAGGCAGGCGGCAAGCCGCCGATACTCCGGCAGCCCGCGCAACATGGTAAGTAAAAGCTCCATAAAACCTCCGTAAAATGTGATGCGGCAAAACTGTAGGGGCGGCTGTCAGCCGCCCGCGTGCAGGCAGTTGGTATTTTAGTGAATGGTGAATAGCGCTCCGCGCGGATTCAAAAGCGTGAAGGTTTCCCTCCCGTGTCATTGCGAGCCGAGGAACGAGGCGTGGCAATCTATTGCAGGCACTTACCATCATATTCCACCTGATTGCACGCAAAAGCGCGGAAATCGGGCATGACGCCCAATTTCCGTAGAAATCAATGTTATTCGACAATATTCTGAAGGAACACGCCGTTTATGCTATAACCTTTCGGGTGCGGCGTGTTTCAACAATAAACACAAAAAACGATCAAAAACGCTCATTTTCTGCCATTATACTTACTTGCGGCGGCTTGTACGCCGTTTTCGATCAGCTCCAGGGCGGCGCTTGCCGCGTCATCGAGCACGGGTGCGATCAGCTTTTCCTCGTCCTTTGTAAAATTCGAGAGCACCCAATCGGCAAGTTCATAGTCGGGGTGCGGCTTTGCGCCGACGCCGACCTTCACGCGCGGGAAGCTCTGGCTGTTCAGTGCGCCGATGATGGATTTGATCCCGTTGTGCCCGCCCGCCGAGCCGTCCGCGCGCACGCGCAGACGCCCGACGTCAAGCGAAATATCGTCAAACAGGACAATTACACGTTCTGCGGGCAGCTTATAAAACCGCGCCGCGTCCATCACGGAAAGCCCCGAGTTGTTCATAAAGGTCTGCGGCTTGAGCAGGATCAGCTTCAGCCCTTTATAGCTCCCCTGCCCGTACAGACCGCGGAATTTCGCGCGATCGACCTTAACGCCGAGCTGCGCCGCGAGGCGGTCAATGACGCGAAAGCCGACATTATGCCGCGTGCGGGCGTAATTTTCGCCCGGGTTTCCGAGCCCGACGATGAGCCAATCGCAGGCAGGCTTGCGAAACAGCATCAGAACAGGCTGGAGATAGACGTCTCGTTGTAGATGCGCGAGATCGCCTTGGCGAAGGTCGGAGCAGCGTCGAGCTGGCGGATCTTCGAGCCGGTGTAGTCGGTGGGCAGCGGAATGGTGTTGAGCAGCATCAGCTCCTCAATGCAGCTGTCCTCAATGCGCTGCGTGGCGTTGCCGGAGAGAACGCCGTGTGTTGCGCAGGCGTAGACCGCCTTCGCCTTGCCGATGGTCTTGATAGCCTCGGCGGCGTTGCAGAGCGAGCCGGCGGTGTCCACAATATCATCGTACAGAATACAGGTTTTCCCCTCGACGTCGCCGATGATGTTCATGACCTCGCACATATTGGCGCGCTGGCGGCGCTTGTCAACGATGGCAAGACCCATATGCACCTTGGCGGCAAAGGCGCGCGAACGCGCGACCGAGCCGACGTCGGGCGAAACGACGCAGAATTCGTCGTGGTTGTAAACGGTTTCATCGAATTTGGAGAGGTAGTAGCGCGTGAAGAGCGGATTGCCGACCATATTGTCAACGGGAATGTCGAAGAAGCCCTGAATCTGCGGCGCGTGGAGATCCATCGTCAGCACGCGGTCGGCGCCGGCGCAGGTGATGAGGTTGGCGACGAGCTTTGCGGAGATGGGGTCGCGGCCCTTGGCCTTACGGTCCTGCCGGGCGTAGCCGAAATAGGGGATGACGGCGGTGATGCGGCCGGCGGAGGCGCGGCGGAACGCGTCGATCATGATGAGCAGCTCCATGAGATTGTTGTTAACGGGCTTGCAGGTGGACTGGATGACGAAAACGTCGCAGCCGCGAACGGTTTCATTGATGGATACGGAAATCTCGCCGTCAGCAAAAGCGGATACGGTGCTGTTGCCCAGATCCAGCCCTAATTCGGTGCAGATACCGCGGGCGAAGGGCGCGTTGGCGTTGGCAGTGAAGACCTTGATTTCGTTTCCGTGAGCGATCATGGGGATACCTCTCTTTTTTCCGAGCCGAGGCTCTGTTTTTGTCGGTCCTGATAGGACGGACTTTCTCCTATACCTATTATAACAGATATTTTTCCTTTCGTCCACCGATTTTACCGAGGAAAGCAAACAAATTCCCGCGATTTTTCCGCGTGTTTTTTGTAGAAAAGAGGAAAAAGGAGGGGAGAGGGAATTGCAATGAATAGCGAATAGCGCTCCGCGCGGATTCCAACTGTAGCGCGGGGACATGTCCCCGCCGGTGCAGGAACTACCGACTGCGTACAAGCTTTCCTTCACTGTCATTGCGAGGAGCGCAGCGACGCGGCAATCTCGTGCAGGAATTATCAAATACGCACAGACACATTCGTCTTTATCGAAGCTCCTGCTCAAGTGCGTTAAATTCTGCTGTATCGAAAAAATCGGCGAGTGTAATATCTAAACCGTCACAAATCATTTTGATTGTAAGCAGCTTTGGGTTTTCACTTTTCCCGTAGAGAATATTTTTGATACTTGATGGCGGCAAGGCGGATAGGGTTGCTAAGCGGTTAATGGTAATGCTGCGCTCCCCGCAAAGTGTTAGAATCCGATTCCGGACGGCTTCAATCGTGGTCATTTTTCAAACCCCCATGCTTTTTTGCCTATAGCTTAACGAAAAGCAGTGGACAAAATAGGCTATGCATGCTACTATTAGGCTATGCATAGCCGAGAAAGGGGTTCAAAATGAAAGATAAAACGCGACTCGTAGAACTCGGAGCAAAACTTTACTATTTGGGAAACGAAGTAGAACTTGCAAGAGAAAAACTGAAATGGCTTTCAGAGCACGGCGAACCAAGCAATTCGGTAGGGCTGCAAATTGCAATAGAAATATTTAATACTGCCTGTGATGCATGGAATAAAACAGAAGAAGAATACCTAAAAGAAAAAACATTGTATTATATCTAAATGCGCCATATTTAGTTATTTACTATTCACCATTCACTATTCACTGCGCCCCGTCTCCGTTTTTCATGCACAGACCAAAAAACAGTTCTATCTCCCCACCCTCGCGCATAGGATAACACTATACGGAGGAGTTGATACGATGGATACGAAGGAGCGGCTTCGGCTGACGGTGCGGTGGATGTGCTTTGCGCTGCTGCTGACGGCGACGGCGCTGCGCCTGTGCGCGGAGGTCGGCATACAGGGGTTTCGGCAGACGTGGGAGCGCTTCCGAAAAAGCGACGAGACGCCGACGGTGCTTACCTCCGAAGCGCCGACGGATGCGACTTTTCCGACAATGCTTTACATACCGCCTGCGGCGGGATCGGCGCTCACGTCCGAGGATGCGGCGCTTGTGACGGTCATCAACCGCGCGGGTGTGTCGTTTGACGCGGAGGAACTGATGTGCCGTCCGCTGCCGCTGACCTGCACCTCGGACGAGCCGCTGATCCTGATCGTCCACACCCACGCAAGCGAGGCCTACAGCGGCGGGGACTACGTCGAGAGCGGCGCGTTTCACACGACGGACACGGACAACAATGTTGTCGCCGTCGGACAGGCGCTCGCGGATACCCTGAACGCGTGCGGGATTAAAACGTTACACGATATGACGCTCAATGACGTGCCGGACTACAGCGGCGCGTATGAGCGCACGGAGGAGGTAATTTTACGATATTTGGAGGAGTATCCCTCGATCCAAATGGTGATTGACGTCCATCGCGACGCGGTGACGGATGCGGACGGAGCGGAGCTTGCGATGACGGCGAGCCTCGACGGGCAGTCGGCGGCGCAGCTTTTGTTCGTCATGGGGACGGACGCGGGCGGTCTGCCGCATCCGAACTGGCAGGGGAATCTTGCCCTTGCGATGCAACTGCAGGCGTATTGCACGAAAAGTGCGCCGAATCTGTTTCGGGAGCTGTCCCTGCGCGGCGCGCGCTATAACGAGCATCTGACACCGTGCTCGGTACTTTTGGAGGTCGGCGCGGCGGGCAACACGCTCGACGAGGCAATCCGCTCCGTGGAGTTTCTCGGAGAAAAGCTCGCGGAACTGATTCAAATGAACAGTGAATCTTGAATAGTTCAGAGGTTTCCTTGTATATGCGATTTTAACTGTCCGCTATTAAAATCTGTGCGAAGCGCACCACGGTTATTCACGATTCGCTAATATTAAATAGGTATATTCCTTCGAAACTCCGCCATACTACCTTGGGGTGATTCGATGGATGAGCTTCGGCGGGCGGACGGCACTTACGCGGGCGCGGTCACGGATGAACATATCTCCGCGATTTTCGAGGGCGCGGGCGATTTCAACCGCCGCGTGCTTTGCGTCGGCGCGCATACGCTCTACCTCTATGCCATCGACGGGCTGACCTCGGGCGGCGACATTTCGGAATACGTCGTCAAGCCGCTCATGCAGGACCTGGGCGGCGGCACATTGGACGAGCTGTACCAAAACGCCCTGCACAGCACGGTGTATAACTCCGTCGCGCTGGCGTGCGAGGATCTGAATTCCGTTGCGGAAAAGCTCGTCAACGGCTTCTGCGTTGTCCTGTTCGGGCAGCGCGCCCTTGCCTTCGAGACGAAAACGGGCGAAAAGCGTTCGCCCTCCGCGCCGGAGGTCGAAAACACCGTCAAGGGGCCGAAGGACGCCTTTACCGAGACGGTGCGGACGAATACAAGCCTGCTGCGGCGGCATCTCCGCACGCCCGCTTTGCGGCTGTATGAAACACAGGTCGGGCGGCGGAGTCTGACGAATGTGACCGTCGCCTATATTGACGGCCTGACCGACCCGACGCTTGTGACGCGCATGAAGCGCCGCCTGTCCGAGATCGACATCGACGGGATGGTCACGCCCGCCTCGGTCGAGGAGTATGTCACCGGCTCGCGCTCGACGGCGTTTCCGCTTTTGCAATATACCGAGCGGACGGACCGTTTTGCGCAGGCGCTGCTGGACGGACGGGTCGGGCTGCTGATTGACGGATTGCCGCTGGGCTACCTCGCGCCCGTCGATTTAGGCTACCTCATGTCATCGGCGGAGGATCGCGGAACGAATCATATCTCCGCCTCCTGCCTGCGCGTCCTGCGCTATCTTGCGCTGCTGATCGGGCTGCTGCTGCCTGCGTTTTATGTGGCGATGGCGGCGTTTCACCCCGAGATGCTGCCGACGCCGCTGCTTGAATCCATCATTGAGAGCAAGCAGTCCGTGCCGTTTCCGACGATTTTCGAGGTTTTGGGGCTGCTTATCGCGTTCGAGCTGCTGCAGGAGGCGAGCGTAGCGCTTCCGCAGTCGATCGGGCAGAGCCTGTCGATTATCGGCGGCATTGTCGTCGGCTCGGCGGCGGTCGAGGCAAAAATATTGTCGCCTGCGGCGCTCATCATCGTCGCGGCGGCGGGCATCTGCGGCTTTGCCATGCCCGCGCGCGGCTTTGCCGATGCTTTGCGCCTGTGGCGGTTTCTGCTTGCGGTGCTGGCGAGCCTCGGCGGTCTGTTCGGCTTGACCCTCGGGGCGCTGAGCCTGCTCGTGCATTTGTCCTCACTCGAATCGCTCGGCGTGCCGTATCTTGCGCCCTTTGCGCGGGTGTCGGGACTGAAAACGGTTCTGCGCACCCGCCTGAAGAACCAAAAATACCGCGACGCCGCCCTAAAGCCCCTCGACCGAAGAAACCAAAAGTAGAGGGCAGAGAACAGCGAATAGCGGAGGAGCGCAGCGACAGTTTATCTATTCATACTAGGGAACCTCTGAACAAATCAGCGGTGGCGGACAGCGGGTCTTTTGTCCCAACTTTTCGGTTTGAAAATCTTGAAATACACAAAGTATTCCTGCGATTCTCAAACCTCAATTTGGAACAAAATCCAGAGCTTCCCTGGAATCTGATAAAAAGGTTTAAAACCTTTTTATAGCGCCGGAGGCGCGTCAGATTCTGCATGAGACGGCACAGCGTGCCTTGCACGATGTGAGTGTGCGCAGCACACGGGATTCTTGATTAAACTTTTTAATCAAGAATCAGTATCAGACTGTCAAAAAAACGATAGTCTTGTCATTGCGAGACCCCGCAGGGGTCGTGGCAATCTCGCAGAATAATTTCGCTTCTTGTATGTTTTCCGGCGAATACAAAATTTTTCTAATTAAATTGCCACGTCGCTGCGCTCCTCGCAATGACTCGTCGGGGACTTTTTCGACACGCTGAGTTTATCTGTTCTTGATTCACCGTTCACGAATAATAAAAAGGGAGCGTTCACAATGAAATGGCTTTATCTGTTCATTGCGGCTGTGCTGACGCTCATATTCGGTCTGCCCTTCCGCGAATATGACACGGCGCGGCTTCTGCCGATCCTGACGGTGCAGGCGGCGCGGACGGAACACGGCGTAACGCTGGTCAGCGAGGTTGGCACGGGGGAGGGTGCAACATGGGCCGATGCGGTCGAGAATCTGCGCGAGAACGCAGCGGGCGACGTGTTTTTTGACACGGCGGAGCAGGTGATCTTCTGCGACCGCACGCTTGTGCCCGACGCGCTGGAGAGCGATGTGCTCCGTCCGGCGGCGCAGGTGTATTTTGCCGATGCCCTGCAAGACCCCGAGGGACTGCACGAATACCTCAGTGCCCACGAAAGCGCCTTCACCGTTGCCGACCTCCGCGCAGAAGTAAGGGACAGTGAATAGGTAACCGCTGCGGGCTTTGCCGGTGCTTGCTGCTTGGTACGCGGTCGGCAGTCTACGGCGTAGCCTGCGATTGCAGTTGTAGGGGCGGCTATCAGCCGCCCGTGCTGCGATTGCGGTTGTAGGGGCGGCTATCAGCCGCCCGTGCAGGCACTACCAACTGCGTACAAGATCGCCAAACAATGCGAAACCTATTCACTGTTCACCATTCACGATTCGCTTAAAAAATTCCCCTCCGGCGTACATACTTTCAAAACAAGGGGGCTGTCTGATGGAATCTGCCGCGCGCCGTCTCTACGCCCTCGGCTTCTGCGCCTTTCTTGTCCCCGCCGTCCTCCACCTGCCGAGCGCCGGCTGGCTCTGGACGGCAGCGGCGTCGGTCTTCTGCGCCCTGCTGCTCGCCCTCCTTGTTGCTCTGCGCCGAAAATGCCGCCGCGGCATCGCGGAGCTTGCGGGACGTTCCGCCGTCGGTCGGTGCGCCCTTCTGCCGGTGCTGCTTTGGAATCTTTTGCTGTTGGGCGCGTCGGCAGGACAGCTCTGCATCGCCTATCCCACGGGCAACACCTTCCCGCTCGTTGGATTGCTGCTGCTTTTGCTCGCGGCGTATGCGGCGGAGCGCGGCGAGCAGGTTGTTTTGCGCGTCGGCGCGATGGTTTTCTTTGCTCTGCTGCTTTTCTTTGCACTGATCTTGGGCTTTGCCGTGCCGAAGCTGCACCTTGCGTGGCTTGCACCGCAGACCGCCGTCGATTGGCGGCGCCTGAGCGCCGTGCTGTGTCCGACGGTTGTCCTCTACCTCGGCGGCAGCGAGGAAAAAGGAAAATGCGCCCCATGGCTGATCCTCGGCGCGGCGTTTGCGATTCTCTGCGCCGCTGTCACGGCGGGCAGCCTCTCGCCTGCGGTCGCGGCGGAGGAAGCCTTCCCGTTTTACACCGCCGCAAAAAGCGTCAGCGTTCTCGGTGCCATGGAGCGCCTCGAGCCGCTTGTCTCGGCGGCGCTGACCGCCGGCGGCTTCTGTCTGCTCGCGCTTGCCTGCGCCGCAAACGGGCGCATCGTCGCCGTTTTCCTGCCGCGCGCGGAAAAATTTACCGCAATTTTGAATTTCGCCCTCGGCGGGGCGGCAATGTGGCTGTCAAAGCTGCTTCCGTCGGCGGTATTCGCAGTGGGAACAGCCATATTTTGGGGAATCTTTCCTCTTGTGACACTATCCCTTGGGATACGAAAAAAAGATTGAAAAATCTCAAAAAAAGTGTTGACAAGTGCGGAATTCTTTGATAAAATAGCGAAGCACTTTGCGGGAGGCAAAACAAACACCGAAAAATCTTAAAAAAGATAAAAAGTGCTTGACAAAGCCTGAACAATGTGTTAATATGTCAAAGATGCGCCGCGACGGAGAGTTCGCTCAATGAAGTCACGGACAGCTTTTCATATAGGCTGCGAGAGCGGCGATGTACCTTGTAAATTAAACAACGAGAAACATGAACAAACACCTTGGACAATTTTGATTGAAAAAAACAAAGTTGTTCTGAAATGTCAATGTAGAAACATTGCAAGAAAGAACAGCCAACGAAAATTCTTGAGTATAGCTAAGAGCGAACTTGTGAATTGATTTTATTGATTCTTCGGAGTCATTAGGATACCATTCATAGAGAGTTTGATCCTGGCTCAGGACGAACGCTGGCGGCGTGCCTAACACATGCAAGTCGAACGAAGCTCCAAGAAGGGCGACTTCGGTCAAACGGACGGGATGACTTAGTGGCGGACGGGTGAGTAACGCGTGAGGAACCTGCCTTTCAGTGGGGGACAACAGTTGGAAACGACTGCTAATACCGCATAATGCAAT